>WRCX01000018.1 GCA_009783705.1 Candidatus Bathycorpusculum hydrogenotrophicum
ATTGTCTCAAAAATTATCCAACGCTCATCTTTGGTCAAGTTAACACTGTACTTTTTATTCATAACTAAGCACGTGTTAACATATACAATCAACACTTATTTATAATGCGGTCAAAGCAATATCCTTAATAGATAAACAAAGAGGGTTTCTAAGAGTGATGGGAGGAGAACATTCTGTTTGCTGTTGGGCACATGGCCCTTGCTTATCTTTTAGGTAAAGGCGCCTCAAAAGCACTGCACACAAAAATCAACATACCCATACTACTAGTCTTATCCATACTGCCTGATATAGACATCCTCTCAGATCTCCTATTTAACTACCCCATACATCGAGGCCCCACACACTCAATCATAGTAGCCCTACTAATTTTTCTGCCATTCTTTATTATTTATCGCAAAAAAGCGGTGCCCTACTTTTTGGGGTTGATCTCACACTCCTTAATCGGCGACTTTATCGCAGGAGGACAACTCCGCCTACTCTGGCCGCTCTCACAAGCAGAATTTGGCCTACATGAACTAGGCTTCCCCATAATCAAAGTAGGCGGTCACCTAGACGTCATTTTAGAATTAAGCCTATTCATCCTAGCCACTCTAGTGTTAATTATATCCCAAGACTGGCGCGTCTTCTTAAAAGGCCGCATATCAAATCTTGTGCTCATAATCCCCATAGCCACAGTTCTGCTACCAAGCACCATCGGCTACCCCTTCAACCAATCACTCCTAATAACCGAACCCATACTAGCATTGGCACACATATTCTACTTTGTACTCTTCAGCATCGCAATACTCACCACACTAAAAACCCTCTACCAACACGGGGTTGGCAATAAAGATAACAAAAAAACAGATAAACACACTAGCCAACCCGCCATTTAAGCTACCATACAAATTCTATAGCGAATAGAAGAAAAATAGAAAGCAACAAACAAATCTGAAGTAAAGAAGTCGGGTCATAAACAGATTTCAGTTAAGAAAGGTACTTAAGCTCAGAAAAAGCCTCCATAAATTAAAAACAGCAACGGTAAGAGCGATTTTTTTGAACTGCACAAAATATAAAAACAAAAAAATCCACACCATCAGGTATGCTGTTCAGGTATTATTTTTTTTCTTAATTTTCTACATGACAATCATTGGCATCTGGAAAGGCGTATTGGTACTTGCAATTTTTGGCATGACCATTTTTTTGGGACGATTTTTTTGCGGCTGGATATGCCCCTTTGGCTTATACATGGACACCATCACGGGACTACGTAACCTCTTAAAAAGGCCCCATTGGCCGTTACCTCAAAAACTCAACCAAACACTCCACAAAACCCGCTATGTAATAGCACTTGTGATTTTGGTAATCGTATTGCTGAGTTTTATTTTAGGCTCAGCTACGATTTTTGATCTGCCTAATTTTATTTGGTTACGTCCACCATTTGTGCCGTTCACATTTTTCCTTGAACCCCTACAACCATTCATTTTACCCTGGAAACCACCCTTTGGAGCCCTCTTTGAAATAAATGGAGCCTACTTTACCTACCCCTATGTAGGTGAAATCATGATATACCTACAAAAAAGCAGATTTGTCCTGCCCATTGCATACATATTCACCACAGCCACATTAGTAGTATCGTTTAAGGTCAGACGTTTTTGGTGCCGTTTCTGTCCCACAGGCATATCTCTAAGTATCATAAACAGATTCAAACCATTACGCGCTTTACCACTTCTGAGCTTAAACAAAGATACACAAAAATGTACCAAATGCGGCATATGCAAAAGAGTTTGCCCAGTGCAGGTCACCGAAATCTATGAAAACAAAACAGGAAAAATCAGGACTTCGATGTGTATCCTTTGCTTGCGATGCGTCGAAATGTGCCCTCAGAAAAACTGTTTAAGCTTAAAGTTTACAAATAAAACGCTTTACAAAAATTACAACCAATAAGTTAAAAATGCACATAATTAACTCTAACCAGATTAATCGGCAACTAAAGAGCACGAGCACAGACTGCACAAAACATACACTGTACAAAACACAGTTGCAAACTTTTCATAAATTTAAACTATTAATGAAAAAATCATGTGAAAATCAGTATAAACCTGCTAAAAAGTAAGAAAACAAAAATCACATGTCAGAACTAAGCGTTTTTGTGCAGTCGGGTATCTCACACGGATTATCAGCTATATTGTTTGTTATCTTCTTAGCGAGGCCTTTCCATTTTTTAAGGTTAAATGCAATTATTTTACGATCATCTTTTTTATCGTTATCATTAGTTCTCTCAGGATAGTAAACACCTACTTCAATTATTGCAGCACACCCATGGTTAGATCCCTCAAAGGAGGTCCCAATTTTTTCAATAATTTTCTCTGATAGAGTATTATAATTGATAACAATACCTGTTACATCACCACCCGCTTTCTTAGCGATTTCGAAGACGGTACTCTCTGGCGTATTTAGGTCACTCATTCTCGTCTCCATGAACTCTGCCACTGATTTCATTACTTCAAAATCTGGGTGTAGATTTTTTTTGAGGTTTACTAATGGGTCCACGGTAAATTCATCATAGATACACCCTGTTAAAAGCTGAGCAATACCGAAAGTAGCAGGCCCACTCAACCCAGATATACTAATTATTTTACCCCCCTCAGCAAGGGGATTATTCGCTACAACCAACAAGCCTAAAAGCATACTACTATCACGGGTATTATTATGGCCTATGTACGTATGCTTTTCAAGAAGTTCTTCAGGATCATGCTTTCCATCTCCAACCAAAAAACCTCTTTCATCCTCTTTTTTGTTTCCACCATCCTAGAATAAAAAACATGTTTACGCACTACATACTTGTTTGATGCTTTTGAGAAAAACTTGCAAGGGATAAATCCGCATACTTTTTCGTTATCAGTCAACTCCGTAACATATGGAAAAGGTTTTTTGCCATAAATTTCACATAAAGCAACTTCAGTCAAGTCATTTACGTCAGGACTTGCAATTATTATACAATTTTTATTAGTTTTTAAAAGTTTTTTTAGTTCTTCAATATACCCATTTTTTTGTTCCGCTGTCAGATCTTTTATATCTTCTCCGTCGGGTAACGAGCTTACTCTTTGGGGTAGAGGACTTTCCAATTTCACTTTGATGGTTTCTTTTTTATTCGTTAGAGAACTAGTTATCTCCGCGGCAGCCCTATAATCCCAGTCTCCAATGACATTTCGCCCTAAGTCCTTAAAATGGTAACTTCCTAGAAAAATAGATACCGCAGATTCCCTCAAAATGCTTTCCCAAAATTTATCCCTATTTTTATTAGAGGCCTTTTCATCATAGATTATTTTCAGAATATCTTTCAATGAGGTTGACAGCGATAACGGCTTTGACTCGTCAAATATAATATGCCACAAAGCTCTAATATCAAACGCAATCTCTTTTAGATTATTAACGTTTTGGTTTTTACTGTCAAGTGCAAGATTTGAAGTGTTTGGTTCATCGACCTTTCTACGATTTATGGGTATGACATTCCCACTAATTCCATGAATATACCCTAGCCAAAAATAATTGACCCCCCCGTTATTGGTTATGTCAATTATCGCACAACAACAGTCCATCAATTCTTTAGAAACATGTTCCATGTCTTTGCCTAAATCGATAGGTGTAATTTCTTTTATCACATCTTTTTCTGGTTCGAATGAGTTGACCCAATCATTGTCAGCATGTAAAACATCATACATTGCACGACCAGCCGCAGATTTACAAAAATCAAAAAAATCAAACTCAAAAGAATAAGGATCAAAATTTTTCTCGCATTCTTCCTGATCACCTTTTGGCCCCTTTTGTCTATTACCCTGGCCATAGTTTTCTGTCTTAAGAATAGCGGTTTTTAAACCCTGCATTTTTTGTAGAAAAACGGTCTGGAAGGATTTGTCTTCATACTTATTAAAAATATAATCATCCAAATCCTTATTGCCCTCACATTTAAGTTTATCAAAAAATGGATATTTCATAATATAGTTTTTCGGTATTCCATATTTTTTTTCTATAATTCCTGCAAAATCAGTAGTGTATTTGTCTGGGTTACACATCAACAATAAAGGTTTGTGTAACGCAATGGATAAACCCATTTCATAAAAAACGTTAGGATTGTTAAAACTAACATCCACCACTATCAAATCGGCTTCTTGTATTTTCTTACAAATTTTCTCACACATAATATAACCGATACGATTTACATCATCTGCTCTTTCAGAAGCATAACCTCTTTCTTTTAGGAACGGAATAATCTCCCACTGATACAGAGCATCCAAATGCTCTTTAAAGGGCATAATCAAAAAAGCCTTTTTTTCTCCATCTTTTTTAGCCAAAGACCGTATATTTTGCTCGTATGCACAGCTTTTTCCATTCATAAAACAACGCTCCATTTTTTTGCCGCAGGTCATTAGCTACACTCTCTTTTATCGTGTAACTCATTAAATTTTATAAACGTTTGCTCCTGACAGGATTTGGGACAAAAGTAGTTTGAGTTTTTTCTTATTTTTATTTTTGATTGCATGTTTAGGTTGTGGTTGGCAGGATTTGTGTCGCGATTTTGAGAAAAGGCTCCAGATGCAGACAGGCGAGTCACATCCCCCTGCATTCTTTATATATAAACTGCCAGGAGGGTTTGTAAAATGACGATAACCATCAATTTGGCCATAAAAACGCACAAATTGATAAAAGTTACGTAACATACAATACGTAATAGTCGTTAGGTGAGTTAGTATGAGGCTGTTTAAACCTGATTGGAAGACTGTTGACTATAGTAAAGAGAAAAAAGCGTTGAAGGCTGTTGAGAAGGAAACAAATCAAATTAAGCTATTTGAGATTGCTAAAACCGCGCCCCTTTATAGTGTGCGCAGAGTAGCAGTTAAAAAACTAACAAATCAAGGAACATTAGCAGATATTGCCCAAAATGACAACAACAGTGAGGTGCGTTTAGAGGCATCTGTAAAATTAACAGACCAAACAATATTGGCCGATATTACCAAAAACACTGACGACTATTATGTGCTCAAGGTGGTGGTTAAGGCGCTGACTGACCAAAAAGTATTGGCCGATATTGCCAAAAACGCCAAAGAATATTGGAGACGTTTGGAGGCTATTGAAAAGTTAACTGACCAGAATCTTGCACAAACATTATTAGCCGATATTGCCAAAAACGCCAAAGAATATGGTATACGTTGGATGGTTATTGGAAAGTTAACTGACCAAAATCTTGCACAAACATTATTAGCCGATATTGCCAAAAACGACACCGACTATAAGAGGCGTTTGGAAGCATTTGAGAAGTTAACTGATCAAAGTGAGCTATTAAAAATTGCGAATAGTAAAATAGAAATCTGTGTTGAGTGGACAACAGGAAGATGGGGCAAGAGGCTTATCGAGGATCCTGCAGGTTTTGAAAATTACACCTCAGACTATGTGGCTGAAGCTTATCACGTCCGTGATCTCAGAGAAGAAGCAAAAAAAAGACTCATTGAACTACAAATACAACAATAGTTTGCATAAAAATTTAACGGGAACTAAAGAAAGAAGGGAGGTTTTCCCTTGTTTTTTGCTTATGGTCGTTTACGTATTGCAAGTAGTAGGACTACGCCGATGACAATAACTACGATAATGACGCCGATTATGCCTGGGATGAAGTATAGGTCAGCCATGGATGGGGGTTGTGTTGGTTGTGGTGTTGGTGTTGCTGGTGCTTCAGAGGCGTAGAAGTATGTTACTGCGTTGGATGGGTAGTAGGATTCTGAGCCTTCGAAGACTGCATAGACTGTGTAGGCGCCTGAGATATCTGGAGTCCAGTTGAGTGCAAATGTTCCGCTTGTTTGGCTTGTTGTTGTTCCAACGGTTCGGTAGTTTCCGTTAGCATCTAGGACATTTATTGTTATTGGGACACCGGTAACATTGTTTGGTAGGGGTTGTTGTCCATAGATATGGCTCATCCAGGCGCCTTCGCTTGCATCTGAGACGCATGGGAGGCCGTTTGGATAGTTTGCGGCGGCTGTGTTTTGTTCTGAGCCTGCGGAGATGTCGGTGATTGTTCCGCTGATTGTGATGGGTGTGGATGTTGTTACGCCAACTTGAGGTGCATTAACAGTTGTTTTGCTGGGTCCTTTGCCGATGCAGTATATTTGGGAGTCGTATACGTTGACTCCTAAGAGATAGCCGTCTGCAATGGCGCGTAGGTACAGCATGCCGTTCATATTCCACAGTTCGTCGCCAGTAGTAGCATTGAGGGCGAAGGTTCTTGCGCCTCTTGTTAGGGGTTGTTGGGGTGTTTCAAATCCGTTGCTAGCATAGATTATTCCGTCGGCTATTATGGGTCCGTAGAAGAAGGGGTAGGTGCCAGTTGTTGTTTCTAGGCCGCTGTTTCCGCTGAAGAATTTCCATACTTCTTTTCCTGTTTTTATATCAAAGGCGTGTACGCATCCGTCGTATGAGAGGGAATATAGTTTGCCGTAGGCTATGGTTGGGTAGTATGAGGTGTAGTCTCCCCAGGGATAGTCTTGTGGGTCACTTACCCAGAGTAGTTTGCCTGTGTTGATGTCATAGCCGTTCCATCGCATTGAGACGAGGCTAAATTGAGCGAGCACTCCATCGCCAATAGCGTGCCAATAGGTGGGAAATGTGCCATCTAGAGCTAAGATGCCTTTTGTGTAGTTGTTGTACCAGAGTTGTTCGCCGGTGGTTAAGTCGTAGCCCATGTCATAGACGATGTGTGCAGAGCCGCCTACTGAAGCTCTTCCCAGTAGCACATTGCCATAAGCGCCCAATATTGTGGGAGCGGGAGAGCTGGAGATATTTAGGGGGGCAAATAGTGATTCGGGCACGGTTAGATTGGGAATTGTTACGTTCCATTGTATGCCTCTGCTCCATTCTCTATTAGTTCCAAGGCCTGCCAAAGAGGAGTTCCACAGAGCCAACCAATTTCGACCAATTACGTAATTGAGTAGGCTTCCGTCGTCACTGAAAACGGGGCGGGTAAGTGTTGAGGGGTAATTGATATAGTTGTACTTCAGCGTTCCATCAAATGGGTCATATACTTGCCAGGATCGGGTCCATAAATATGCTTGAACGCCGGCTGTAGTGTAGGAATACTTTTGGGCATTGTATTCTTGACCGCAAGTAAGCTGGGTTAGGTTGTCGTTTCGCCATAGTTCTTTGCCGGTACGCTGGTCCACACAAACAGTTCCACCACTGGTTAGGCTGTAGTAGAGTTTGCCATTCATGACAATTGGCGGCGAGAAAAGTGAACTATACGATGGACCGTTATAGTAGCTGCTAGTTCCTTGTTCGCCTCCGACTAGACCGCCTGTAGTGATTTCTTTAGTCCACATTATGTGTGGCGCTCCGGGAGCTTGGCTGTAGGGATTTAGAGCACCCACGCTCACACCTGCAGCGGTTGTGTAGGTTAAATTATAGGCTGCCATCAACCAGCCACCAGATATAGAAGACCATAACCGGTTTTGACCATTTATGGGTCTAGTCCAGTAGTCTACCGGAAGTGGATTGTCCTGAAAATAGGGGATCGGGTCTTGTTGCACTTGAAGAGTTATTGTTTGAGATTCACTGGACGCGTATTGGCCGGGGACGAGTTTTTCTCCAGGATAATGAGATTTAAAGGTATAATTTCCAAGTTTTGTAGGGGTATAAGCAAACGCATAGCCGCCGTTTACATTTGTGGTAAAGGGTCCTTTTGTTTCAGTGGCGCCATCAGGGTCGGTGATTGTTACGGTAAGACCATTGAAATACTCATCGGTACGTGTGGAGAGAGGTGAAACCCAGGTGTCAACGGTTACCGGTTGGTCGACACCGACAGGATTAGGATTAATAGCAAGGTAAACATAGGATTTGATAGTTGCATCAGTTTGCGCTTGAAGGTTGGTAATGCCTGCCATCAGCGTAGTTAGAGCTATCATTAAGATCAAAATAAAAGTCAACATAATTTTTGTATTTTTTTTACCAAATTGGTTTGTGTTCATTTATTCACCTTTTTTGGTTTTAACGTATTTCCTAAAAGGCAACTTTTAAACCTTTAAATTCAATGCGAAAATCAACAAAAACTACTTCAAAAAAATAGTTAATTTACTGATAACAGACCATCCCCGCAAAACTACAAACAACCATACCCAATTTTACAGAGAGAACTCAGCTATGCCCGTCAACTTGGAACGATATAAAAAATTCAAACTAAACGCAGAAAAAATTAACAGTAAGCAACAAAAAAATTTCCACACAACCAACCCAGTAAAATTATCGGAAGCTGACTTTCGCCGCTGTGAGAGATTTAGCAATCAGGGCGCGCATTTAAAGAGCCATTCAAGAACTTCGGGTTGAAGAGTCGACAAGGTAGGCAGAGGCCAATCATGGGAAGCATGAATCATAGGATCGATAGCAACAATTTCTTTGATTTGCCTAATACTGGCTATGAACGTATCAATCTCTCCAAAGTCTCTAAAGCCTATTTCTACATAAAAATCGTATTCCCCAAGCAACTTAACAAGACCGTAAACCTGCGGAATATTAGCCAAGGTTTCTCCGACCGCTGAGATGCTTGAACCAGATTTAACTTTAATATAAAAAGCATACCAACCCTTGAGCCCAATGCCTATTGAACTTAGAATAACTGTTGATCCCAAGATTTTTCCTTCTCGCTCAAGCTTCTTAAATCGCCTAAACACTGTATCCGTACCAATACCCAACATTCGCCCAATTTTGCTAAACGGTGTTCGAGCATCCTTACAAAGAATTCTAATAATCTCAGCATCAATTTCATCCAAAGGCTCAACAACCCAGCTCTTTCTCTAACCCAAGGGCCTCAAACTTATTTTTATACAAACTAAGATCTATACTTATACTAGCTTCTGTTACATACGGATGCTCCTTTACAGCCTGTTTAATTCTATGCGCCTCAAGCAAATTTTTAGACATAATCAAAGTTATAATATTGAACCGCCCAAAAGTAGGCCAAACTGAAATCCTCGAATCCTTCAACGGCAACGAAGTTATATATTTCATAACCTCTGGAACATTGGGTTCCAGAGACTTTATACCTAAAGTTACAGCATATTTTACGCCAAATTTTTCAGGATCTAGAATTAAGGAAGTTCCCAAAATTATACCCTTTTTTCTCAGCTTATTGTATCTAACCTGAACAACAGATACTGGAACACCAAGCGCTTTAGCAATATCAGAGAAAGGTGTCCGAGCATTCTTGTTAAGCATGCGAATGATATCAATATCTAAGAGATCCATTTAGTCATCAACCATTCTTGACACATAGGAACCTCAGTGGAACCATCAATTGATATTGATTACACTAGAGGCGCTTTATAAAAACTTGCCAGAGGAAAGCTTTTAAATAATTAACAAACATCTCTGGCTACTTAAAGAAATGTCAAATCATATAGCAAACCGCCTAAACAGCCAATTAAAAACACGACTACCCAAGTTATCGGTTAGTAAAAACTTGAAGCTGATATTTTTTTCATGTTTCGTATTTGCATTCGGAGACGGACTCTTCACCTACTTACTACCCGTCTACCTTAATCAGCTAAATGCTTCGCCAACAGATGTGGGCATGCTTTATGCAGTCTATTACTTGAGCTTAGGAATAACACCCCTATTAGGTGGTCTCTTAGCGGATCGCTTTGATAATAGAAAAATCATTATTACAGGATCTCTTTTGTGGATACCAGTACCTCTGGCGTTGGCAATTGCAACCAATTGGACTCAGCTATGGCTACCTATGATCCTGTATGGAACCTTTTTTGGAAGTACCTCAATTTGCATATTCATCATAAGATCAACGCCACCAGAAAAAACCATGCAAACATTTGGCTTATGGTCAGCCTCAGTAGCTTTTGGATATGTCTTCTCACCCATGATCGGAGGCGCAATAGCCGCAGCCATCGGAAAACAACCAGTCTTTTTATTGGCAGCCTGTTTATACATCACATCAGTACTACCGCTTATTTTTATCAATAACCTACCCAAAGCAGAACCCAAAATACAAACAGCCCCAACCGCCCATAAATTTAGTGATTTTAAAAAGTTAATAATATTGTGTGGTTTTTTCTCTCTGATAATTTTTGCCATTTCTTTGATTAATCCATTAATTTCGCAATACATGCATGAGGTCTACAATCAAAATGTTTTTAACTTGGGAGTTTTTGGAGCAGCAACATCGTTTGGGTGGATTTTCTTTTCTTTCACAATAGGGAAAATAGGTGATAAATACTCAAAAATGTCAGCGATGCTATCATCAATAGCAATTTGCATTCTTTCGTTTAGTCTAATTTCAACCATTAACAACTTTTCACTGCTCTTTGTTGCTTCTTTTCTATCGGGAGCATCAAAATGCATGTTTGGTCTTGTTTGGGCAATAACAGGATCAGCAGCCCCCCAAGGATATACAGGACGATGGATATCCATCAGCCAAGCAAGCATTCACCTAGTCAGCTTTGGAGCCCCCATCATTGGAGGAATTCTATACGAGATCTCCCCATACTTAGCCTTCGTTACAACAATTTTATTATTAGCTTCCCTAGCATTATTAGCGACTTTTAAGAGGAGACTATAATTTGCTTATTGTTTGTGAAGCCGTCGACCAAACTGTTCGGGCACCAGCAACATAAGAATACATGTTGACTTAGCCGTATGTTTCTGACACCCCATAGTAGTCGCTAACCTATTTCATCAATTTCAAGTCGGCGGGGTTTATTTTGGATATGTTTATATATTGTGCACACATCCGCCATTACGATTACCGATATAACGGTTAACGTAATAAAGAAAGGTTAGTTAAACACATGGCTGATGACACACCACAAGATGCACTAACAGAAGCCGTCTACTACATACTGCTAACCATGCTTGAACCCATACATGGCTATGCAGTAATGCAAAATATTGAAAAACTAACCAACGGACGGGTAACCCTTGGTGCAGGAACACTCTACGGTGCAATTAACACTTTACTAGAAAAACAATGGATCTGTGCTGTGGCAGGTGATAAAGACTCCCGAAAAAAAGAATATGTCATTACGGACCTGGGACACAAAATGCTTCAACACGAGCTGGTACGCCTAGAAGAACTACTGATCAATGGCAAAAATAAATTGGAGAACTCACAATAATGAAAACAAAACTTTGGAAAGCCTTTTGGGATTATGAAAAAGAAGAAGACTGGCTAAATAAAATGGCAACCAAAGGACTTGCTATGACAGCTTATACTTTTTGCCGCTACACCTTTGAAGACTGCATTCCCGGCGAATACATCTACCGCATTGAGCTCTTAGAACACAGCGTTAGCCATCCCGAAAGTGTCCAATACATCCGTTTTATGGCAGAAAACGGTGTGGAACACGTTGACACATACTTCCGATGGGTATATTTCAGAAAGAAAGCCACAGACGGAGATTTTAAAATATATAGTGACCTCACTTCCCGAATCAAACATTATCAGAGAATCTCCAAAATCTGGTTTACAATATGCTGTGTAGACCTATCTATAGGCCTCTTTCAGTTCAACATAGTCATACACAGTTGGGAGAGAGGAGTTCAATACTGGCTCACTAACGCTGTAGGAGGGATACTTCTTATTTCACTTGGTATTATCCTCTTGAGCCTTTGGTGGTGTTATACCAAAAAAATCAAACGCCTCAAACGTGAACGTGAAATACACGAATAAAACCAGTATTCAAAAACAGAGTCAAATTACCATTTGCTCTGCACATAGTTTAAAATTTATTGAGAACCAGTTCTTATTCTTGCCAATCATCTGTTAGAATACAACGAGATTTTAAACTCGGATAGAAATCACACATAAAAACCCTAAGTGCCAAAAGCAGGCAAGGCGATTATCTGTTAAAAAGTAATTTTTAGCGGCAAGAATCTATAGCTAAACAAAGATTAAAAAGAGAAAAAAGAAAGGGGTTTGTTTGTTTATGGTCGTTTTCTAAGCATGAACATAGTCATGGCACCGATTATGATGATCACAGCGATTATAGATACAACTGCGAGCAAAAAGTATGTATCAGTTATGCTTGGGCCGGCTGTTTCAGGCGGGGTTTGTGTTGGAGCAACTTGGTCGACTGCAAAAGCGGCGGATGCCTCAGAGGGCCAATATGATTCACTGCCGCCAAAGTATGCATAAACGGTGTATTTGCCTGTGATGTCAGGTGTCCAGTTATAGCTATAGAGACCAGTTGCATCGGTGGTTGTTGTGCCGATTGAGCGGAAGTTGTTGTTGTCGTCTATAACATAGAGCTCAACGCTAACACCTGTGGCATTGTTTGGTTTGGGTTGCTGCATGTAGACATATTCCATCCATGCACTTTGGCTCTCATCAGATACTGCTGCAACTCCATTTGGAAACCGTGCAGATCTATCGGCATCTTTTGTGCCTGTTGATTTGTCGAGGACTGTGCCTGTGAGAAGAACACTGCTGCCTGATGCAATAACGCCTGTGCTGGTGCTTAGTGTGGTTTGTGTGGGTCCTTTTCCGAAGGTGTAGATTTGGGCGTCGTAGCTGTTCCAGCCAACCAGATAGCCATCAGCAATGGCGCTTGGTTCACGTGCATAGGTACCAAGAATGCTCCAAACAACTGAACCATCGGTTATGTTGATGGCCATTTTGTGGGCGTTTTTGAAAAGTGGAGGGTCATACAAACGGCCCTCAGATAAGAACAGTTTTCCATCTGCTATGCTGTGCGAACCAAAGTGCCAATATGGATAGATGCCATAGGGTGTGTCGTATCCTGCGCTTCTTGGTGCGAGGGTCCAGTTGATAGTGGCTGTTTCTAGATTGATGGCGCTGACATAGCCGCCAAAGTCCCAGATGTAGAATTTGCCGTATGCAATAGCTCCGCCGCGCGATAGCGTGCCAAGGGCATTACCGTCCAGTTGGATAGGTGAGCCTACTTGTTTACCAGTCAACAGGTTAAAGACATATGCTATGTTGGTGTCTTTGTCGTGTTCAACATAGTAACCTTCTCCTGCTGCAAGGACGCCTATTTCGTGGTATCTTGGCAGGGTTCGATTAACCGGGCCCCAGAGCAACTCGCCTGTGATTGCACTTAGGCCAAGTTCGATTTCAGAGTCGGTTCCGAATTGTCGAGAAGAGGTGTCGATTTCTCCGCCGTAGGATCTTAGCAGTATAGCTTCATTGGTTCTTGCTGCGATGGTTAGGGCGGGGTTCTTTGATAGGTTGGTCATGTCAGTTATGTTTGTGGTTGCGCCGTTGGTTATTATAGTTGAGGGGATAGAGACTGACCATTGAATGCCGCGTTCGAAGGTGATGTTGCCTGTGGGGCGGATAATGGAGGGGTTTGTTGGACCGGCTAAGCATAACGTAGAGTTCCACATGGTCAACGAAAGATCAGGGTAGGTACCGTTTATGTAGTACATGTATACCGCGCCTTGAGTGTTGTCATCATCTGTCTCGACTAGTCCAGGGGCAGTTGTGCTCTGAACACCGGTTATGGTCGCGATGTAGTGGCCTGTTAGGGGATCGTAGAGTTTCCAAGTGTTTGAGGACGCGATTGCAACTAGATAGGCTTGGGTTCCGTATTCTTGGATAGTGTGGAATTGCATGTTCCAGCCAAAGGCTAGAGTTTCGTTGGTGTCTTTGTGCCAAAGCAATTCCCCTGTACGCAGATCAACTGCATCCCAGCCAGGTGTTCCGCCAACACTTGTGACAGATGTGGGCGTGTTGGGGTAGAGTTTGTAGTATATGATGCCGTTTAAGATGATGGGTTCAAATTGCCGATAGAGAATAGAGGTTGAAGTGTATTGGCTCTCCTGATCACCGCTAATCGGACCACCAACCTGACCACCAAACGCAGTAGGCTTTACCCACATAATATGACCCGAGTTAGGAGCTTGGCTGTAGGGATTAAAGTTATTACCTGAACCATCATATCCACCGGTATCGGTAAAGGAGGGCTTACCTAGACCCCACCAGTTACCACCTAGTTGAGACCACGCAAAGTTGGTTGAGTAGATGGGTCTTGACCAATACTCTACAGGCAAGGGTACCATGGGTGTTCCGGGGATGGGCTCAGTTTGAACTGTAAAGGTCACGGGTTCACTTTGTGTGGGTAGAATGTCGTAGGATAGGATGCCGTTGGTGATTGTTTGGCCTTTGTAGAATGCTTGGGCCGTATAGTTGCCTGCAACTTCGGGGGTGAATTCTATGCCGCCGACGCCGCCGGTTGTGTCGCTTGTGTAGGGACCAAAGGTTTGGTTTGTGTTATCAGGAAAAACGAGGTTTATGGTTAGATCGGTGTAGAGGCTTCCGCCGCCGGTGGCGCCGATGATGGGGAGAGGTTTTGTGAAAAATAGACTCAGATACACTGGTTGGCCTACTCCAACGGGGTTGGGTTCGGCGTGGACTTTTAGATAGACAGGTATTGTCGGGTTTTGGGCAGATGCAACGGATGCTAATTGAAGTGTTGAGGTTGTTAGAAGTGCCGCTATAAGCAAAGTTGAAAAAATCATAGTAGTTTTTCTGTATTTAAACATCTTTTTATTTTCCTAAAAATAGTACTTTCCTAAAATTACTTTTTAAAAATGGAAAGTCTAACCTAAAAATAGGCAACTTTATGTATATAAGTTTGGCGGTTACTCTACTTATCCATATTTACCCAAAAACATTACCCATACAAAAAGCAAGTCGCGCTCAACAATCATACCAAAACAGCATTCAGTGTATTCATTTAGGGTTTAGGTTATGCCGCTATTGTTGTTGTTTGGTCACACCAGCATGGGTTAAAGTTTACAGCAGCTAAACATTTTGTTTTGGAGAAATCTGTCATTGTCTTTGGTTAGTATGAATTCTTTGGTTGTGGGTCGGAGGTGTGTTTTGGTGGTAGATGATGACCCTGTAATTTTGCGGTCGTTGGTTGGGGTTTTTGAAAAAAATGGGTTTTTAGCAGATTGGGCAACAAGTGCCAAAGAAGCTATTGAAAAATCCAAGCGGCAACATTATGATGTGGCATTGATTGATTTTCGTCTGCCCGATATGGATGGTATTGAGGTGCTTATCCAAGCAGATTTTAAAAATACCCTAAAGATTATGCTCACGGGGTTTCCTTCGCTTATAACCGGAATCCAAGCAGAGGAGTATGGTGTAGAGGCGTATCTGCGCAAACCAATACATCCCGAAGAACTCCTAAGACTAGTCAGAGCAAAACTAACCCTCTACAAATAAATAGGCACATTTAGTGAATTTGGGCAAAGGGCCATGTGTTTTTGGGGTTTGTTGGGGACTTATTCAATAAATTTAATTACCGTAGTCCGCTACATCTTAGTAAATCTCTGAGCGCTGTCAGATGAAGGATTCGCTAAAGAAACTGTTCTCCAAACGTGCACTCACTCTAGTTTTTGTAGCTCTGCTTGTTCTCTCCATCCTTAATACCTATTTGATTTTGGATGGTACCCACAGCTCGATGCGAACCGCTGTGGTGAGTTATGATTTTGTGCTCTCCCAAGAGGGCTCGACTCTTAACTTAAAAAATATGAATACTGGGTATGTGGTTCAACCCCGAAGTACTCAAGAAGCGCTCAACAGGGCCCTAAGTGAGGGTAACTCGGTTTACATAAACCAAGGAAGCTACACGCTAAGCGGGGATGTAAATATTGTAAATAAATTAAATGCTCGAATCATAAGTGAGGGTGCCACCCTTGAGTGTGGCGGGCATAGAATTATCATCTATGGCACTAATTACACAGCCTCACAATACGCACTAATTTCGGGTTTAACACTTATAGGTGGAACGGTACATGTTGAGAACTCGTTTGCCACAACGATAACTAACACCAAATTCATCAATACAACCACCGGGATTGAATTTTTAAACACCAACACTTGGAGTGAGTATAATAAAATTGAGGGCTGTCAATTTATCAACAACACTGAGAGCATTGTTTTTCGCACGCCAATAACTGGCGGCACTCAAAGCGACAATACCCCCGAAAGCGCCTCAGGGTCTTATGGTAGCTCTATAATTGAGCGTTGCTACTTTAACCTCCAAGACAATGAGGCAGGCATCAAAGTTGAGCCCAAGGCAGAATTCACAGAGAGTCTGATGCAGAACATTCGTTTCTGGATGGGCGAAAATGGCCAACACAGCAACCAAACGGCTCTGAAATTAGAGGGCTCCATGGCCCAGACCATGTTCATAGGAGTCGTGTTTGAATCCTTTGCAGATAATCCGCTGGATATGTTTGCTATTGATGTGGGCAAATATTGTGATTCATTGCCTAATTTTAGTGGTGGAGTTAGCTACTTGGGTAGCTGGACGGAGAGGATCCATAACCCCTTTGGAATCGGGCTTAGATCAAGTACTGAAACTGCGGTTAAACAGGAAGCAGTCATTCCAGTGGGAACCAGCGGCGAATATGGGGAAACCCAGTCTCTCAAATGGTTTCCGTTGACCGTTTCGAGTTTTAAACCCAAAATCGATGTCACAGAAACCCTTCAGCCAAACGAGATAATAACGGTCAGAGTTCGCATTGAATACGTTGATAACTCGGTATCCACAAGCGCAATTCGCACCTTTAGTACAATCGGTTCAACATCGCTTAGTGATAATGATATGATGCATCTCTTTTCATCTCAGAGCGTAATTTGGGCCATTCTGGTTGATGCCAAAACAAACACTGCAACCACAAACGCAAAAGTTACAATCAGTAACTCTGGCACAACATGAAAACAGGGCAACTAGCGGATTCTAAAAAATTAGTTAGATAAATGAAAAGAGGTTAGGGGTTGGTTAATTCGCATTGTTGGAGTAGTTTTTGCCAGCGTTTGTCGGTTGCTTGTTGTATTTCGTCGACTATGTGGGTGTTTTGTGGTTTGAAGAGGTGACGGAATCGGCCTTGTCCTTCGAGGTAGTCTTTTACGGGTTTCTTTTTCTGGGGTGCCAGTGAGATGACTTTGCTGGGTGTTGAGAGTTGGCGTTTGCCGTTTACTGCTTCCCAGATTGGAAATACGCATGATTCGACGGCTAATTTGGAGTATTCCATGGTTTTGGAGGGTTCGCTTCGCCAGCCGCGTGGGCAGGGGGCAAATACGTGTAGAAATGCGGGGCCTTCTACTTCGAGTCCTTTGCGGACTTTGGTGACGAGGTCTTTCCAGTAGTATGGTGTTGCGGTGGCGACATATTCTAGATCGTGGGCAAGCATGATTTCGGTGATGGGTTTTTTCTTTTCGAGTTTTCCGGGGACTGCGGTGCCGGCTGGTGAGGTTGTGGTAGATGCGCCGATGGGTGTTGAGCTACTACGCTGGATGCCGGTGTTCATGTAGCCTTCATTGTCATAGAGAATAAAGAGGAAGTCATGACCGCGCTCGACTGCACCGGAGAGAGCTTGGAGACCTATGTCATAGGTTCCGCCGTCGCCTGCTAGGGCGATGACATCTATGTGTTCATTTTTGATTTTGCCTTTTTTACGCATGACTTTTAGGGCTGCTTCAATGCCTGAGGCGTTGGCAGCTGCGTTTTCAAAGGCTGTGTGAAGCCAGGGAAGGGCCCAGGAGGTGTAGGGGTAGATGGAGCCTACAATTTCCATGCATCCGGTGGCTTGGGTTACAATGGTTGGTCCGCGGGTTGCTTTCATGATTAGGCGCAACACGGTTGCGGGTCCGCATCCGGCGCATGCACGGTGGCCTGAGAGAAATAAGTCAGGTTTTGCAACGATGTCTTTGGCGGTAAATTTCCACTCGGCTTGAGTTGGAGTTGTTGTGGTTGTGGTTGACATTTTGTTTTTTCTCCTATTCTCTTAGTCCGAAATATGTTATGGTTTTTTCTGCTTGGCCGGTTTTGGCTATTTGGCAGAGGTCGGCATAGATTTTTCGGAAGTCTTGGGGGCTACTGTCTCTGCCGCCTAGGCCAAAGATGTAGTTGACTATAATTGGGTGTTGTTTTTGGTCATAGAGGGCGTTTCTGATTTCGCTAAATAGTGTGGATCCTAGGCCGCCGGGGCTCATGCTTTTGTCCATAACTGCGACGGCTTTGATGTTTTGGAGTGCTTTTTGGATTTCTTCTGCTGGGAAGGGTCTAAAGGTTCTGATGCGTAATATGCCGGCTTTGATGCCTTCGTCTCGGAGTTGGTCAACGATGTCTTTTAGGGTTCCTGCGGTTGATCCGATGACGGTTATGGCGATTTCTGCGTCGTCGAGTTTGTATGTGTCGATAAGACCGTTTCCGTAGCTTCTGCCGCTGATTTGAGCGTATTCGTTGTGGATTTGTTGGATTTTTTTGTATGCGTTTTTCATGGCTTCTTCTTGTTGGCGTTTGAATTCGTAGTAATAATTTTGTAGTGCGATGGGGCCCATGGTCATGGGGTTTGCGGGGTCTAGTTTGAAGGGTACGGTTTTGCCTTCGTGAGTTGTAACGGTTGGATATTGGCGTTGGCCGACAAATGTTTGTACAACCTCATCGGTTAGGGTGTCGACGCGCTCAAGGGTGTGGCTAATAGTGAAACCGTCTACGCCGATAAAGATTGGGAGTGAGACGGTTGGGTCTTCGGCGATTTTGAAGGCTTGGATGATAGAGTCGTAGGCTTCTTGGGCGTTTTCAGCGTAGATGTGGATCCATCCGCTGTCGCGCTCAGCCATGCTATCTGAGTGGTCGCCGTGGATGTTTATGGGGGATGATAATGCGCGGTTAGCTACTGCTAGCACCACAGGTATGCGTGCGCCTGCAGTTACAAAGAGAATCTCGTGCATAAGGGCCAGTCCGGCTGAGGCGCTGGCTGTGAAGGTTCGTGCGCCTGTGGCGCCGGCTGCTAGGCAGGCGGTTATGGCACTGTGTTCTGATTCTGTGCAAACGTATTCGGTTTGTACTTCGCCGTTGGCGACGTATTCGCTAAATTTTTCTACGATAATTGTTTGGGGGGTGATGGGGTATGCGGCTACGACATCAACGTCGCATTGTTTTACTGCATATGCGATTGCTTCGTCTCCGTTCATAGCTACAATTTTTTGTTTGGGTTGTTCTTGTTGTTGGGGCTGGGTCATTTTATTCGCCTTCGGGGATTTTCATGTTTATGGCTTTTACGGGGCATTCGTTGGCGCATATGCCGCAGCCTTTGCAGTAGTTTAGGTTGAATTCGATTTGGCCCGTCTCAGGGTTGGGGCGGATGGCTCCTTCGGGGCAGAGTATGGCGCATGTGAGGCATTTGGTGCATTTGTCACAGGTTAAGTTGGGCATATAGGTTTTCCAGTCGCCGGTTTGAAAGTTTACACTGGATTTTGATGTGACAGCTGCGAGGGAGATTTCTTTCCAGGTTTTTTCTTGGCTCATTCGACTTTTGCTTCCTTGTATGCCTCTTGTATAACGGCAAAGTTTTTCTCAGCTAAATCTGCTCGGAAGCGTTCTTTGAGGGTTTTGTGTATGCCCTCAAGGGTAACGATTCCAGTTGCTTTAGCAACAACACCTAAAAGTGCGGTGTTTGTGATGGGTGTGCCTAGGATTTTTATTGCGATCTCGGTTGCGGGAACCGTCCAGACTTTGCCGTGTGTTATGTGGAGGCTTTTTTTTAGGGTGGAGGGGTCTTCGCTTGAATTTATTATGATACAGTCATCATCTTGGTCTATTCCAGCGGTGACGGGGACGGATTTTAGTAGTGTGTTGTCCAGTACGACTACGACATCGGGGTGATAGATTGCGCAGTGTAGTCGTATGGGTTCATTGTTTATTCGAGTAAATGCAGTCACCGGGGCGCCCATGCGTTCGGGTCCAAATTCGGGGAATGATTGTATGTATTTGCCTTCGTCAAGGGCGGTTCTGGCCAAGAGCTCACTTGCAGTCCAGGTGCCCTGGCCGCCTCGACCGTGCCATCTAAACTCTACCATTTTCAATGCAGTTTCACTAAAGAACAAATAAAACGATGCTATCCTTGATATATTTTTCTCACAGAGCCGTTTAACATTTTATTAACTATATATGGTAGGCTGTGAATAACGATAATGATATACATTGCCCCAGCCCACACCTAACGAAATCCGAGAGAGAATAATTGGCCACAAACAAAACAAAGTCAAAGAAAAAGACATCGCCAAGTGGCTCATGATAAGCCAAAGCACTGTCACAAAAGTCTGGGCCAAATACCAAAAAACAAACACGTATCAACCCAGCCCCCGCACCCAAGGACGAAAACCAAAAATAAACAACACCACCCTAAATCAAATCACTACACAAATCAAGCAAAACCCCGCCATAACCCTAAAAAAACTAATTGAAATATTTGACTTAAAAATCTCCCAAGCCGCACTGAGTAAACACCTAAAAAAACACAGCAATCAAACCACCAAAAAAAGACCTGCACCCCAAAAAGACAAAAAAACAAACCCCAACGAAACCAACCACCCGCAAACAAACCAATAAAACACACCAAAGAAACACTCACAAACACGAGAGCAACAGTCACAGGTAAAAATAGTGAAAAAGAGCGCACCCGATTTTAAACAAACACACCCGCACCCACAAATGTATCATGCAGTTTTGTGTGCATCACATATACTAATCTGTCCTGGTTTACCGGTCAACCGCCTACAAAAAATAGTTAACAATAAGTTAAATCACCACCCGGCAAACAAGAATTAGACAAAAACAACCAAACCCAACCCCTACTAAAACAACCATACAAACAACTAATCAGACTCAATACACAACTAAAAATACACCCTGCACCCAAAAACAAAAAAGCAAAAACGTTAATAATATTGACAGCTTAATTCGAAAAATAGCATACAACCGTTTTAGCGGTAAGGGCGAAGATCAATGGAAAAGGAAAAAACGGATGTATTTTTAACTGCAGACCGTACACTTATGAGTAATTACCACAACAACGAATTCCTAGGCTTTGGAACCTGCGCACCCCCAAACTTTATCCCCACATGGCTCTTTAGCTACATATTCTTCCCACCCCTAAAAACCAAACAAGGCCACCCAACAGCAGCACCCTACGGCCTAAGAAAAACCGAAGCCCAACTCCTAAAAGAAGGCTTCAACGTCAAAACCATAAACCCCAACCACATAGAAAAACACCTAAAAAACACAAAAGTACTAGGCATACACGCAATGGACCCCTTTGGATTAGGCCCCGCATCAACCACCCTAGCCTCATTATTCCACAAAGAACCCTACCTAGCAAAACACTTCCAAACCCTGCTCAAAAGCCCCCAAATCCACAAAGCCCGCCAAAACGGCCTAAAAGTCATCGTCGGCGGACCAGGCGCTTGGCAGTTTAAACACCGAGAAAACTGGACAACCGAACTAGAAATCGACTGCATTCTAGAGGGCGAAGCAGAAAACGTCGTAGGAAAAATCTTCAAAGCCGCCCTAGAAGGCCAAGAAATCCCCAAACACTACGAAGTCAGCCCCAAAGAAATCCCAAACCTAGACGAAATCCCCGATATTCAAAACCCCTCCATAAACGGACTAATAGAAATCGGCAGAGGATGTTGCAGAGGATGCCAATTCTGCAACGTTACACTACGCCCACTCCGATGGTACCCAATGGAAAAAATCGAAAAAGAACTCACCGTTAATACAAACTCAAAAAAAGTCAAAGGCACCTGCATCCACGCCGAAGATGTCATGCTCTACGGCTCCCAAAACACCACCCCAAACCCAGAAAAACTCGTCCAACTCCACCAAACCGTAATGAAACACACCGAAAGCATAAGCTGGAGCCACTGCTCCCTAGCCGCGATTGCAGCAGCACCCAAAGCATTCCACGAAATCTCAGAAATCATCCAACAAAAACAAACCTGGTGGGGAGTCGAAATCGGCATCGAAACCGGCTCACCCAAAATCGCAAAAAAAATCATGCCCGCCAAAGCCCACCCCTTTAGCGCCGACAAATGGAAAGAAGTCGTCGTAGAAGGCATGGGACTAGCCCATGACAACAAACTAGTCCCCGCATGCACCCTAATCGTAGGACTACCCGACGAAACCGAAGAAGACATCACCAGAACCATGGACCTCATCGACGACCTCAAAAGCATGCGCAGCCTAATTGTACCCCTATTCTTTGTACCACTGGGAAACCTCAAAAGCCAGGACTGGTTCACCAAAGCACAACTAAACGAACGCCACAAGCAACTCCTCATCCAATGTGCCGAACATGACTTCTACTGGGTAGACGAACTACTCGACATGTCTATTCAAGGCAGATGGTACTCACACATAATGAAAGAATTCTACAAAGGCTTCTCAGCCATCGCCAAACGCAAAGTCAGACAAATAAAATAAACAACCCACGCATTAGCACTATGAAGGTATACAATGATATCGGCGCTTGTGTTTGGTCAAAAAAGAAAACAGATGTGTGACCAAAACTAACAGTACTATTTTTCTTTTCTAAAGGTAATCAATATGGCACTACGTATACCCGCAGTATTTGCCATATAAGAATACGTGACAAACTCCCAACCCTCTTCGGTTCGTTTGTTAATCAAATCATCAAGACGAGACACATCAGTCTCATTAGCACGGTCATTAACCCACTTAATGGTTGTTACCAAAACTTCACTTTTATACTCAAACATTGACATCCACCGTTACCAGCTACAACTGTCATAGACATAATAAGCATTACGTCACTCAATTGCTAATACAAGACCAGACCACAACACAACACACAACCACACGCCACCTATCACACAAAAATCACCACGCTAAATCATACAAACAAACCACCATCAGCCATTCACAGATCATCCCGAAAGGTTACAAAACCCTTAAACAATAGCTACGGTAGAGTGCTGTTAAGACGTGATTGTATGGATAGATCAACAGTTATATTGGCAGGCGGCTCTGCAACTCGCTTTAATAACGCTGACAAAGGGCTCTTTGAGTTAAATGGCAGACCTCTGCTTAATCATGTTATTGATGCAGTAAAAGGACTTGCGGATGAGATTATTATTGTTACCAACACCCAAGAGCGGGCTGATACCTACGCAAAAATTGTTTCCGCCAAAGTTTCATTTGTCCTTGATACAGAAGAGGCAAAAGGTCCACTGATGGGCGCTCTAACAGGTTTTGAAGCCGCACAGGGCGAATATACACTACTGTTGCCCTTTGATAGCCCTTTTGTCTCAAAAGATGTCCTAGAGTTACTCTTTGATTTATCCTCAGGTAAGGCAGCTGTGATTCCAAGAAATACAGATATGGAAATCGAACCCCTTCATGGAGTCTACAACACATCACAAGCACTAACGGCTATCAAAGAAACCCTATCACAAAATCAGTTTGATATGCACAGCATGATTGAGCGACTACGCGGCGTACGCTATATCTCCACAATGGTTATTGAACAACTAGATCCAGAATTAAAAACGTTTATCAACATAAACACACCACTCGACCTAAAAAAATCCCAAGAAATCACCAGTAAAAAGACAAAAAAGCCCTAACTGCCACTATTATTTTTGAGCAACGGAACTTCTTTTGGGTTAATCAGAATTACTTTTTCGGGGGTTTCGCGGATTTGGAGTTTGTTTTCATCGGCGAGTGCGTTGAGGCATAAACGACTGCCAAAGTTTAGCGCTGTTTTGACATGGAGCTGCTCACCCAGAGATGGGATGCCTTCGGCGTTTTGCGGCATGAGCATAAGCGAAGAGTCCTCAAGGTCGATGCCACAAACAGCAGACATCTGCTGGACTAATTTGACTGCGGTTTCTCGGTCAATTTTTCCTTTTTCCATATGCATTCACTAATCCTGATCAATCTGTGAAAAATAAATAGGGTTGGTGTTACAATGCAACAATCATACCGAAATATTTTTGGTGGGTGTTGTTGTAGTTGTGCAGTCACATTATTTTTTATCATTCAAAAGCGGTATGTGGATGTAAACATAGAATCAATGCAGCTAATCTGATGAGCTAACGATTAACAGAGACACAGATAAGAGCATGCTGTTGGCGCTTTGGGCTTATTGGGGGAATTAACTGCTATGTTCTATGGACTGATTTATGGAGGAAAGAAATTGGAATTTTGTACAATATGCGGTTCACGTCTAAAACCTACCAAGAGTCACTCAGGAGATCAAGCAATGGTTATGCTCACATGTACCAAATGCGGACAGAAAAAACCAGAGGCAGAACCCAATCCTAAACTTTACAGCAAAATCATTGAGCACAGCCCCAAACAGTTTGTGGCTATAATAGGCAAAGAAGAACAAGAGCTCACCACACTACCAACCATTCGAGCCGATTGCCCCAAATGTGGAAACAACCTCGCAAACGTCTGGCAAGTACAGACCCGCGGTTCGGATGAATCCTCCACACAATTTTTACGATGTACTCAATGCAACTATACATACAGAGAATCAACCTAATTTGTAAGCAACCAGATGCTTGTACAAACAGTAACAGCTAAGAGTTACAAATGTTGCAACGTTAGATTGGGGGTTTGGCGATTTTTTTGTTTGTCAGAGTCTTTGTCCACTGTTTAAATTCGTCGGAGATGGGGTGATTCTCAAAGAGCTGGCGGCGCTTGGATTCTAAGAAGAGATTTTCTTGGCCCCTATACTCTGCGGCAGTCATGATGCTGTGTTTGGATTTTTGGGCTTTGAGGAAAATTTTGTCGAGTTTGGAGCGCCAAAATTCATCCCGAAGAGCATGATGCTCCAAAATCACCAAAGGCACAGTCTCCACAAGACGTGAGAGATTTTGTAGCCCCTGCTCGATTTGGGCTTGCTCCACACGAAACCCCGCGAGATAGAGCGGTGGGCCGCCCAGCATAAGTAAATCGGGTTTAGCCGCCAAAATAAGCTCTGTTGTATGAATGGACATGGGGCCCTGGACATCGGGTGCAAACATGAACCGTTCCCCGTTATATTCCACGTTTGCCATGATGACCCAGCCCAGCATGCCGCCTTCTGTGCCATGCATCACTGCCTCTGAGAAGCAGAGTTTTGTGTTGCCAAAAGTGAAGGTTTTACCATCTGCAACCTCCACGGTTTTGGCGTGTCTGCCGCCTGTTTTTTGAAACATCCCGGCTCGTTGCTGCTGGCTGGCATTGATGTTGTTTTGGGGGTCTTTTATCAGCACCAGTTTATTTTGATAGATTTGGCGAGCAGTTTCGCCCTCATCGGTCCAGTTTACAACCCAATCTGTGTAGCTAGGGGTGTGATGATCAAAGTGGTAGTGGCTGACGGTGGTTATGGCGGCTTTGTCGGCGGCATCGGCAATCACTTTGCGCAGATGCTGAATTGTTTTAAATTCGAGTGGATGGGGTGGCAGATTAAACCGATAGGGACACAACGACACTCCCGCATCCAACAACACCGCCGTATCAGGCGTTTCAACAAGCGTACACATTGAACGCACACCAAAACTCTCCGATGCCAAAGGCGTAACCTTGATATTTTTTAAGGGATCGTGTAGTTTTGATTCCATATTTGAATCAGCCTAATTGTAACCTCTGAGAGTAAAATACCTTGTATATAGCGTATACACGCGCAGTTTTTGTACTTACGGGCTGGTTGACATGTTTATACTTAACCGGCAGCAGCTATAGAGGGCTCTTTTAGCCGTTTATCACTTTGATTTAGAGTTACCAATCGTATGTAATCCATGCCAACCAAACTGTGAATAGACACATAATCGGCAACACCAGACTGAGAATAAGTTTTGTCAGCATCATAAGTATTTAGAGGCTTAAATGACATGCTAAGACCATTTGTTAAGGGTCCCTGGGCAGTTTAGCATCTCGGTTTTGTTGTGTTGTTTAAGAAAAGAGAACGGCTGGTGATGCCGTTTGGTTAAGCGGTTATTTGGCTATCCCTATGAGGTATTCGCCATTCATTGTATACTGTGTGTAATGTGCTTCACCATATGGAGGATACTCAGTTGTGACGCCTTTGTAGAACACATAAATGCAACCTTCATCATAGCGAATCGATTGTGAAGTGTACTCTTGCCAGAACTGCATAGGTTGTGGATCGTTATGTGTGCTGTTAAAAAAAGTTTTCACAAAGACATGTACAAAGGGTATATCTGATAAAGTAAGTTGAGGAATATCGATTTTTTTCCAATGTGCTTCACTGACAAGCAACTCGCCAAAAGTTTGGATTAGGTCGCCGTCTTTGGTTATGTCAAAGGAGCCTTCTAGGATGTATCGGGTGGTGTTGCCGTCTTTGCCTGCGGGTCCGGGTGATCCGGTTGGTCCTGTGGCACCGGCTACACCTGTAGCTCCAGTGGCACCCGTTGCTCCTGTGGCACCGGCTGATCCAGCAACTCCTGGAGGTCCTTGTGATCCAGCAACGCCGGGTACACCTGGGGGTCCTTGGGGTCCGGGTGAACCTTGCGGTCCAGCAATCAGTTGTGTAGATGCTAAAGTAGAAACTGTACAGGCAATAAGAATTGCCACAAGTATACCTGCCAAAAAAACAGTTCTTGAAACCAATTTTTCACTCAATATATTCAACCTCGCTATGTAACCACCACATAGTTGTTGTGATAAATAGTTTACTCCCGCTCCAGAGGTTTTGTTTCTGCATTACATAATATAAACGAATGTTGATCCGTAATCAATAATTGCGGGTATGCCCAGGTGTTTTTATGAATCGAGTTATTCTCCTTACCGGCACACCCTGTGTGGGTAAAACCACAACCGCCAAAGTGTTAGCAGAAAAACTAGATGCAGTTTGCATTAATTTGACTGAGTATACTAAAACACAGGGATTAATATTGGAGGAGGACAAAGAACGACAAACCATTGTTGTGGATGAGCAGGCTATGCGTAAAAGTCTGGGTGAATCTATAAGCGTTGCCAAGACGGATATGATTATTGATGGGCATTATGCAGCCGCTGTTACGCCATCAGAGGTTGTTTCGCAGATTTTTGTTCTGCGTAGAAACCCTATTGAACTCAAAGAACAGATGCAAAACTGTGGGTTTAGTGAGGCAAAAATTGGGGAAAATCTCTCGGCTGAAATTTTGGATAGTTGTTTAATTGAAGCTTTGCAACATCAGCATCAGGACAAGGTATGTGAATTGGATGTTTCGGGGCAGACCACAGAGACTATTGTGGAGGATATGTTAAAGGTTTTAAACCATACCAAAAAATGCCACAGTGGATTTGTTGATTGGTTAGGTATGCTTGAAGGTTTGGGCTTAACAGATAAATATCTAAGACTTTAGCGAAAACTACCGATTTTTTGCTTGGTGAGCAGGCTGATTTTGCGGCGGTTACTGTAGGATTTGGCATGATCACTAAATTTCTCCCCAATCATGATGGGTGCACCAAGCTCAACATCCTCTGAAGCGGTGTCTAGGTTTATGATAACATTGACGCCGATGGTGCGATTCCAATCTCGAATCCACACACCCTGCTCTAAACGACCTTTTTGTACCACAAGATCAAAGTGGCGCATAACTCCGCTGTTACCTTCCAAGGCAACGTTTTCACTATTAACCTTGTAGCCTTCTTTTTTAAAGTACCCAATAGCCATATCGACCAGAGGTGATCGCTGCTTGGCTTGCTCTTCTGCACTCATGTTAATCCCTAATCCCGCTACCAACACTTAACCATCTTGCCATGGAAAAGTCTTTCGGTAAAGGTTCTAAAACCGTTTGATAACAAATACTCGCGCCTTAAAAGCTCATAAAAACAGGTGATAAATAAAAAATGGACAATAAAACAATACAGTAACCATAGAATACTGGTACTAACAATTTTATTTTTTTATCATTTTTTTAAATTTCCAAAAATTACGCCAATATAGCATTCAAAAATTCAAGCCTTATAAAATCATATACGACATATGGCTAATAGGTGGATCAATAAAAAAGATATTATACTGAGATGCATTTTGATGAGTGTAACAAGCCCTTCGGAGTAAGCACAAATGGCGCCAACACTCATCATGAAATGTACTAAATGCGGCGGGTATATGCTTAGCACTAAAGCGCAAAAAACAAAACTATGTCCTTACTGCAACACAAAAGTAAATCTTGAACGGGCACAACGAATTGCCGCCGCAGACAGCGCGACAGAGGCCTCAGAAATGTTGCGTAAACTCAAAAGCGAACGAGGCTTTGACCACAAAAAACCTAACTAACGTACTTGGCGCAATAACTCGCAGGTTTTACACAGATCCAATGTTGAAGGCTCGCCGCACTCAGTGCAGGTTTTAAAGTCGGCTTTTTTTAGGGTTTCTTCAAGAGCGGGGCGTAGCTTTTCCATGGCTCGAAATACGGTGAATTTGGTTCCGGTGTGTTTTTCTTCCATGCGGTTGAGCATGCCGCGGACATCATTGCGTAGGGCTTGGGAGGCGTATGGGCAGGGGGTGTCTTGGAAGGGGATTTTTTTGGCGTATACATAGAGGGCGCTTTCTTTTTCGGGGATTTCACAGAAGGGTTTGATTTTTTGTACAAACAGGGGGTGGACTTTGTCGCTTATGGGTTTTTCTTTGGTGAGGCGAACAATGTCACCGCGCAGGATGTTCATAAGAACGGTTTGGGCTTCATCGTCTAGGGTGTGGGCGGTTGCGACTTTGTCGGCTTTAACGGCTCGGGCGGCGGCGTTTATGGCTCTGCGGCGTAGTACCCCGCAGTAGGCGCAGGCGGTGAGTTCAGTTTGGCTTCTTTGACGGGTGCGTTCCATGACTTCGTCGAGGCTAAATCCGTAGAGTTCACGAAAGGAGAAAATCTGGTGGGGTATGTCAAGGTTTTTGCAACTTTGGGCGGCTATTTCTAGGGCTTCGTTGCGGTAGCCTTTGATGCCCTCATCTATGGTGACGGCTGTTAGGGTGGTTTTAGGTCGGAATTTGCGTAGATTTGCTAGGATATAGAGAAGGGCTAGGCTGTCTTTGCCGCCGCTCACAGCCACGGCTAGGTGGTCATCGAATTTGAGCATGTGTGATCTGGTTATAGTAGCTCGGACTTTGGCTTCAATAGATTGGGTGAAGCATCGCTGACATAGGCGCTCGCCTGAGTAGGGTCTAAAATAGAAGGTTTCATTGCGTTTACAGCAACTACAAATTGACGCCGCCATCTAATCACAACTATAGTTGAATAGTATTACTAAGTAACACTACAGAGTTTTGTGATATAGCTGCCAGATAGAGGGTATTAATTGCCAAAGTCAATTCCTGCTTGGAACTAAACAAGATGCATGTTTTTATTTGTGGCGGTTAACTGGAAACTCTATTTTGTCAGATTATTATCTACGTATATGTAGAGACAACGCTAAAAGAGGATATTTGGAGGGTTAAATCATTGCAGATGCTGTCAGAGCGAAATTTTCGGTTTTGGGTTTTGGATGGAGTTAATTTTTAGGTTGGTGTTGGAGTTTTTTGGTTTTGTTTTCGGTGTCTAATTTGTTGGCTTCGGCCATGATTACAACATCGCGGACTGTTGTGGGTTTGTTGGTTGCTTTAAGGACCATTTGGCCTCGCCAGTTACATTCACTACATTCATGGCTAGGTGGAGTTAGGCCCATGTGAGAAAACAGATCACCAGCCATAGTGTTGACTCTTTTAACGCGGGGACTTTTACATTTAGGGCAAACTTGAATATCGAGATATTTTTTCTCTTTTGCCAACTCGTCTAACGCTGTAACTAATTCGGGTAAAAGTTCACTTTCTACCTGTTCGGTTTCTATGAGAGAGTTGGCTTTTTTCTTGCGTTTCTTTTTCTGCTGTGTCTCTGACATGAACCTAACCTCAAGAGAGCGCTTAGAAAATGTCGATTAGAATTTAAAAGTTTTATGGATTATTAGAACAAAAGCAACCATTAAAGTTCAAGGTTTACACCTGAGCTAAAAATGCGTGGCTACTGTATCACAGATTTGTTTGATTTTAATTTTGATTGGGTGTTAAACCGCTAAAGTTAAAGCCAACCCAACAAATAAGATAGAACACATCCGTTGTGGTGGGGCTTTCGGCTAGCATGGTCTAGGCTTGTAGCCTCGGGCGCTATAGACCCCGGTTCAAATCCGGGAAGCCCCACCAACCAAATGATACTTTTTCACCATTTTTTGATAAAAATCCCCATTTTTTATTTAAAAACATATAAATAAAAAGTTAAAAACAATATAATTTAAATATTTTTTATGTGAATATACTGAGCGTTATTAAAAATTCGGACAAACAAACTTTTTATGGGGGTTAAAACTGAAAAAGGACACCACCCCATTTCAAGGTTTTTCTTGTTTGTGCCTTTTCTTGTCATGTAGAAAAACATGGCAATGGCTAAAAACTATTTCTTTGTTGTAGGGTGAGGTGTGTGAGAGGGTTGTGTGGTTGTTGGTGTCGTGTCTTTGTTTAGATTAGATGGGTGTGCTAAGCGTTCTTGGATAGGTGGTTTGTTTTTTGTTAGGGGCTTATTTGTTTGTATAGTTGGTGATTGTTTTTCCGGTTTTTCAATGTGGGAAACCGTGGGAAACTTTTGGAAACCGTCTCATATTATAATAAAATATTTCAAAAAATAATTACATAGTGGATGATATTTTGTTTATAATTCATATTAACAGAAAAACTATATTGAATTTGAGTGAGTGTGCTTACTCGCCCCCATTATAATGTAGGGGACCTCCGAAAACCTGTTTGACTGATTTGCTTGTGGCTCTATCAGGTTTGTTCGGCAGTTTTCATGCCAATATGTGCTAGATATGACTGATTTACCTGATTCTTCATGATTTTCAACCCCTATCTTGATTAAATTACCGAAATGAGCCTATCTCCCGCTAAGTAGGCATACCGTTTAAGATTATACGCCAAGTTACGCCTAGCAATCTGCGCTCCAGCACGCACCAACCCCACACACCGCACAAACATCCCACCCATAGACACACTCATAAACCCAATCACATGCTCCACCCGAACCCTAACCCGAGAGATCAAACGATTAGCCGCCCTCTGCTCCTCAGTTAGGGGCTTGTTACGATAACCCCTAGCACAACACAACAACACAACCCCCGGATATAGCTGATGCACCAACGCATGCAGCTCCTCACCCACATAAGCTGAATCCAAATATCCCTTCTTATCCTTGACTGAGAGCACGTCTGTGAGTTTTTGACTATCATGCACAGACGCAGACGTTACAGCAAATTGGGTAATCAACTTGGTTTTCTCATCCACATTTAGGTGATCTTTGTAGCCATAGTGGACTTCGTTGTTTTTCTTGGTCCAGCGTGCATCGAGATCTTTTTGGGCGAGTTTATGGGGTTTATTGCGCCAGTCTTTGGGGGTTTGGCCCTGTTTTATTTGTTGGTTTTCTTGGGGGGTGTTGCGTTGGCGTGGAGCGTCTACAAAGCTGGCGTCGATGAGGGAGCCTTCGTGTTTTATTATGCCTTTTTGTTCTAGTTGTTGGGTGAATTGTTCGAAAAGTTTTTTGTCGGTGCCGTTTTTGGCTAGGGCTTCTTTGAAGTCCCATATGGTGTTTTGGTCGGGGACTTTGTCGTCTGTTTGTAGGTTTAGGAAGCGTTGGAAGGAGTGGCGGTCGTTTATTTGGTATTGGATGGTGTGGTCGGATACGTTGTACCAGTCCTGTAGCAGTAGTATTTTGAACATTAAAACGGGGTCGAAGCGTGGTCGGCCGCCTTTTGTGTAGTCGCGGTTTTGTGGGGTTACTACTTTTTCGAGTGTGGGCCGGAAAATCTCGAAGTCTATGTGTTTGGTTACTTTTTCAAGTGGGTCACCCATTTTGGAGAGGTGTTTCAATATTTTATTTTTTGTCAGAAAATTGTGCTCATACATTGTAAGTGCCAGTTATACAATCTATCATATGGCAGCTAAAATGTTTCCGGAGGTTCCCTGTAATATGTTTTTTGTTTTGTTTCCCACTTTTTGTTTCCCAACATCTTAATGACTCACTTGGTAACGGTTTTGGTTTTGTTTTTTTAACCCTAACTTCCCAAGTTTTGGGGTAATAGGTTTTTGATGTCGAGTTTTTCTATTAGAGTTTCAACTTTTTTTGGAATTTCAGACAACCATTCTTTACCATCAGCACGTCTAA
>WRCX01000019.1 GCA_009783705.1 Candidatus Bathycorpusculum hydrogenotrophicum
AGGTAGCAGAGGTTTTAGCGATTCGATGTGTTTTTCAATACTTGAAAGGATATTAAATGTGTTTTTTCCATCCCTCATCGGGCGTACCTGCATAACCTTTAAGAGGAGTTTACATAAAATAAGGTTTAGGTATATTGCTTGTTAAAGCCCCTCCATAAGCTTTCGGGCATAAGCCGCTGGAATAAAGCCAGACAACAGAGGAAAAACGAAACAGACGAACGCGAACGCCAAGCTGAAACAACCGCGTTTAAACTTTTCACTTTTGCGGTGACCATGGTCGCCATGAGTTTAGGTATGTCTTTTTTACCCCTGTTTCCCCAGCCTCTGCCGATACTTTTGGCTTTTCTAGTAGCTTTTATCACTTACCAAAAACCCCAATTTGGTATGCCCATAGGCGGCGCAGTCATTGGGTTAGGTTTAATCTTTCATCTATCTGAACTCTATTTTATCTCATTTCTAGGCGATACCTCGATACGTATTGCATTTATAGTGATTTGGATGGTGCTGTTCACAGCTCTGCCTGCCCTGTTTAACCGCTACCGGAGTGCACTGGCCATCGATTTTGGTATACTGTCCGTCGTGGCGCTTTTCTTTGAACCAACCCTCTTTTTGGCCATACCACTAATTTTAGCCTCAGCCGTATTTTTTAAAAAGTTTGTTTCTCTTACCCTTATCTACTATGCGTTGCTTTCTGTACCGCTTCAACTTTTGCAATACTACCAATACACTGTTTTACTCATTGAACAAAGCGACTGGTGGGCTGCTCCTGGCTCCGCACCACCCCTGTTTGTATCGCTGGGCTCAATTTCTCAAGATCTCACAAGCTCCATGTCACAATTCCGCCTATATGACAGCTCACAAATCCTCTACAACATTACCGGCCAAACCACCTGGACCCCCGACTGGACCGGACGCACCATAACTGAGGTCCTGACCCAATATCTTGACTCAATTCCCGGCATTGTCATATTTATAATCATAATCGCCGGCTTGGTGGCCGCTATGCTTTTTTTAACCCGCATACTTATCAAAGAAAACTTTCTCGGCTCAGCCGATAGAACTCTACCCTGCATCACAGCAACTCTTACGGCTGCACTATTTTTCATACTAGCCAGTGCACTTCAAACCCAGCTAGCCTTTAGTGCAGATATAACTGTCACAACCATGATTCTGGGCATATTTACAACCTTGCTTCTAACCCTGCCCATCTTTTTTATGGATAACACACCCAAACAACGCGCAACCAACCAAGAAATCGCCACCAAAGCCCAAATGCTCCTAGATAAAACCCTCACTTTAGAAAACCAAATCAAAAACGTAACAGAAAACACTCCCGTAAATGCAAGTCTGCCCGAAGGCAAAATAATTATCCTAAAAGAAACCCTCCAAGACACCCTCAAACGCGCCACCCTAAAAGAATTCCAACAACAAGAACTCGACGAACACTTCACAAACCTAGACAAACTCAATAAAGACCATGAAACCATAGAAGTAGAACTCAACAACCTCCTCTACAAATATCAAGTTTTCTCAACCTGTGAATTCGCAAACTGGATTGGCAAACTCAAAAACGCAGAATTACCCATCCAAACCACCCTCAACATAAACCCCCAAAAAGATATGCCTATAGAAGAACGCATAGAAACCATCAAACAAATCATCCAAACAGCCAAAAACCTAACCCAAGAAGTCACAACAACCGCCACACCCATCTATAACATCATACAACCCCTCTACGACCCCACCCTGCCCAAAAAAAGCAAAGCCATCGAATTCGCCCAAGAAAAACTCTCCACAAACCAAGCCCCCTGGATAGCCCTCGAAGCCCTCTACAACGCCCTCAACAATTGGACCCGCCAACACAGCACAGACATCCAAACAACCAACCACCACCTCCAACACACACTAAAACCCATAGCAAACCTACAACTACTGTTGCTAAACAACCAAACCCAAACAACACTATCCCAAGCTTTTGGTAGCAACACCCAAAAAGTACTCAACTACGCCAAAAAAGCAAAAGACATCCAAACAGCCGCAGAACACCGCGCAGAAAAAGAAAAACTAACCCTACACGATGTCGTAGAATTAACCACTGACGTACAAAATTGCATCACCATATCAAACGGCATCCTCACAATAATCCACACCAACCTAACACACGACCAAAAAACCATCAACAAACTCCTACCCACCCAAGATTACCTCTGGGAAAAAAACACTCCCCTACACAAACAACTAGAACAAACCCTCCAAATAATAGCCAACACCACCAAATACCCCATCAACCAAATCCTAGAAAACCTGCCCCTATCTCTTAACCACCTCAATGAAGCCATACAAACACTTACAATATATGCCGACCGCAAAGAATTCCTCCTCAACTATCCCACAGCAAAAACCGCCATAACCCAACAACTCCAACAAAAAGAAAAACTAACCCCCTCAGATCTACCCTTCCACCCCCAATTCGCAACTGAATACCTCCAACTCTACTATACCCAACACTACAACCAATACATCTTTGACAAAACCGAATCAACACTCAAAAAAAGACCCTAAACCCCCTACTAAATAATAACGAGAAGATAATAAAACCTTAAATCCTAATCCACCCCACCCTTAGCGGTAACAAACATGGTTTACTGTTCAAAATGCGGCACCCAAATCCCCGATGACGCCTACTTCTGTGCACGATGCGGCACCAAAACAGAAGCCGGCAAAACCGCCCACGCCGACTATCCCACAGATGCACTGCGTACAGCTCTCTACCAAACCGGTATCGAACTAGAAAAAGCATTCATTTTTGCAGCACATGAAATACAGACAGCGTTTAACCACGTCAACGAAGAAATGCACCAAAAGCCCTCCCAAAATTCATCTCAACAAACAGATATCATAATCTGCACAAATTGCGGGGCAAAAAATCCCTCTGATGCCATTTTCTGCGGCTGTTGCGGCAAAAAACTACAGAGTAACATATAGCGGCTAAACTTGATACCTGCATATAAACTCAGACGGTACAACAACAGAATCAGTGTAAAAATTGCGGGTATAACTGTTCTATCAACACCGTTGTTTAGCGGTAAAAGTTACCTCTAGAGGACTATATGCTTGATGGACTGCTGGTTTTGACTAAATTGTGGTGTGTCATATAAACGTGGATCACAATATACCCTGTTATTTATTACTTAGTGCGCCGCTGTTTTGAGTGGTGATAGACCTGGCAGATGACAAAACGCGGATTATGCCTGATGGTGCCAAAGGCAAAGATACAAAGGCAGGTGCTTTGCTCTGTCCTATTTGTTGTGTCGAATATGTTGAGGTAGTGTTTGATTTAGAAGTCGGCGATGTGGTGCTTTATGATGTGGCGGCTCTGAGGTGCCCTGTATGTGCCGAAGAGGTTTTTTCACCCCAGCAGCAGGAAGAGATTAGGAAAAAGTCGGCGAATAGATGTCTTTGATTTTATAATTCACGTTTAAGAATCAAAATATCTGCATCTTAGCAAGGTGTCGATTCTGGTAGCTTTGGTTCCATGCTTTGGTTGTTGGCAGTCGGTATACACATTTGTTTTGTGGTTTGTTTTTGTCTTAGGTTTAGTGTCTGTTTAGTTGTTGGGTTGTTGTTGGGTTGTTGTTGGGTTGTTGTTGGGTTGTTGTTGGTTGTTTTGTGATTGGGTGGCTGTTTAGGTGAATATTGGTTGACACCTCCAGCTCCAAGTGCAACTCCGTCCTCGCCAAGCACAATACTACTTCTACGCAATGACACTGACGAACCCGTACAAATGTGGGCCCTTGTAAACCTAGTGCTAAGTGTAGTGGGTCTCATATTGGCTATCGTTGTAGTTGTTTGTGTTCTGTTGCAACATAAGAAAAAGCAAAAGAAATCACAAGCCAGCGAGGAACCAAAAAACAGAAAAACAATCACTTTAATTATTGGTTAGTTGCCGCACTTGTCATGGGTGTTGCAGGTATTGTTGTTTTTCTATTTACTGAGGATATGACTTGTCCAATGGGACTGGTGAATAATTGGACTATTCTGCAGGTTATTCTCCTATTGGCGGTGTTGATCATGGCTGTGCGGTTTGTGTTTACACACAAGAAAAAAACAGCTGATCAATCTCTTTCTGTTTCTTCTTCTCTTCCATAACTGGCTTGCCCTAAACCACCTGTTTTTTGCTTTGTGTTTGGTGTTTTACAAAAATTTATGTATCCAGCCCAAAATACTTAAGCTATAGCTAAATTTTAACTTCTCTTAGCTAAATGGTTGGGTATTCAAAGGGAAACTATGCAAATGGTTTCAAAGAGTTTTGTCCCAAAGTCTATCCATACATATAATATCTCCTGTTTGACCAGCCTATTTGCGGTTCGGGGATAACTGCGCCAAATCCGCCGGTTGCGTTACGGCTTAAGCCGAGAGTTACCTTGAAACGGTAAAAAATGCTCATAAACAATGACGGTTTTGAAACTTTTATCTCCTTTGGGTTTTCATCATTATCGCATAAGAAAATGTTGATGCCCTGATTTTGATAACGTAATAAGATGTGTGCTAAATCTTCTTGAATCCTTGTGGAGCGTACAATAATTTTTTGAATACCGCTTTTCAACAGAAAAGAGGCGGAGGGCATATCCTGCGGAAAAACACACCAGCGGTTATCATATTTGCCCGGTTGTTTTCCTTGTCCTGTCATTCTGTTAGAATCTAATAGAAATACTGGTGGAGCATCCGCTTTGATATTTAATGAAGACAGTATATCGGTTCCCTCTTGCAGTGCTTTGGCAATGCCTTGTACATCTACAATCATTGAAAATTTTGAATTACAGTATACTCCGTTGTACAGAGGAACTGGTCTATATCCGCACTGTGCCAAAGCCAGTCCTTCGTCAACACTTTCTTTTCCGGGTAAATCTACAATAATAACTGCATTGTAATCAACCATTTGCATATGGTTAGAATTAGGCGTTTTTAACTCGTAATTGTCATCATTATTACATAGCAAACTTGTAAATAACACAGGTTTTGTCCATTGCGTCCACAAAACGTTGTCTGGAGCCCAAATTTTATACATGCCCATTTTGTCTTTCATTATACGCTCTCCTTTGATACCAATACCGAAATATCCTCCGCGTTAGAATCTATGCGTGGATACAAGCTGATTCTTCCATAAATTCCTGCAAATTTTCCGTCTATCGTAAATACGCCTAGGCACAAATGATAATTTTCACCATTTACCGATTTAACAGGAGCGCTTTCAAACATTTGCTGAGAAACCCAGTTTTTTGAATCCCTACGCGCAGACTTTTCAATCTCTGATAGTTCCTTTTTACTGATTGCATCTTTGATTGAAATTCCTTCACCAACCCTTCCCAGTGCCGGTTTATAAATCCAATCAGTATTTTGTGGATTTATATCCTTTGGAGATTTTGTCTCTGGTAATAATTCTTTCCATACGGGAATTTTAACGCCAAGTTTATCCCAAATAAGCGGTAATCTTTTTGATTGGGTCAATATGGCTACTGGATGATTGCAGGATACCGTTTCACAGTCGTAATACCCTTGCCATTTCGCTGTTCGCGGCAAACTGACAAGCCAGTCTAATGGGAAAAACCGAATAATACCGTCTATTTCACACTCATTTCCTTCTACAATGCTAAACGCCTTTTTATCTGCCCATTTTATATGATCCGGTGCAGCAAAAACTGTGTTCATGCCGTTTTCCACGAAACGGTCGCTTAAAAACTGCATAACTTGTCGGTCGTCAGAGTAGGCTGTCGCGTGAACAAAAGCTATATTTGCGCCAGCTTTAGTTTTGCTTTTAAAGGCTTCAACCATTATGTTTGAAAAATTTTCAGCGGGCGTGTATCCGTCAAAATATGTATTGGTAATCTCAGGTAAAACAGATGCTTCTGCAAAACCTCCCGGCACATCGCTGTTTACCTCCGATATAGCCCACCCGGTTTTAGTTGGATGAAAATCAAAACGCATCAACCGCACATTTTTATTTCGATTGTAATTTGACGAACGGCCAAGCATTTTTCTTATTTTATCGGGCAATCCCAGTTCTTTTGCTAAAGAAAGGTTTTTTAACAGTTCTTCTTCCATAAGCATTGTTTCGCTTGACAACTGTTCAGCCCATGATTTTAATTGTTCAACAGTTTTTGGGTCTAATATGATAACATGTTTGGAAACGGTGTTACTGTCCCCAACCTGCGGATCCCATTTGTACGCTTTGAAAATAACGTTGTACCGATAATCGGAGTACTTATCCTCTGGGATCAATTCAAGTTTAATTGAGTGTTTCATATACGCAGGCTCCAAAAGACTTCAAGTGCTACTCTATATATTGGGTTTCCACTTGTTAGTGACAACAAATATACAATCGCGATTGCCATTGCTATAAAAACAGCTCCCAAAAATATTGAACTGAAAATGGTGTTATTAGTTTTATTAGATTTGGCTCTATGAATATAGTATAGCTCAACTAAAATCAAAATTCCTGCCAAAACGAGCACCGGCCAGCCGTCTATAAATTCAACTGTGGTTCTATAAAAAGAAGTCCAATCTCCGGCGCACGCTCTCGCCAAAATAATTCCGCTTGCCAACAGGTAAGATCCAAACCGTATTCCACATCCAATGTCTCTCTCAACGGTAATGCGCTCAAAAGTTTTTGTGCAACTGTTGATTACAAGCCCAAGAACAATCCATGCACCAAGACCTAATCCTCCGGTAAAAACAACACACCACCATCCCGGCCCGTTCCCGATATTTGCACCAGAATAAATAATTGTTAATCCAAGAAATCCACCCACGACCGCTATTAAAGCAGCTTTATTATTCAAATTCAGCGCATCATCAAGCCATGACAAATCAAAAACTCCTGACATAAGTGTCACTCCAAGGAAAAGCCATGCAATCCCTAAAACCAGATACATCGAAATGTAAATAAAACTGTCCACAACATCAAATGAAGCTAACATTCTTAAGGTAAATAAAATAACACCAAGAGAGCCTATCGGCAGTAAGCCTAGTATGTATCTTGTCGATTTGTTTCTGTTAAGCGGGCGGTTCGAAAGCAATGGCTTATACCACTTAATCAAAAATTCGAAGGAAAAAACTAGTGCCACTATAAATACTAAAAACTCCACTAAATACAAAAATATGGCATCCATAGTTTAGACACCTGATAAACAAAATATGTAATTAGACTTTGCAAAAAAATTATTTTTACGGCTTTCCATCTTTAACACTTTGGGATTTAGGCACTTTAAGCAGTAAATCTGCTCAATATTGTGAACCAGAAACTTGAACGCTTCCTGTATACCTTTGCGTGGACTTAACTTTTTACAAAATTCTCTTTGCTTAAGCATAGAATTAGCCGGATCCGAAATCGGTTGCTCATGAAGTTTTGTATGGTGTTTGGTTTTTTGGGTCATATCGGCGCCTGCTTGTCTGTATATTGGGCAAAAAAGTATATGAGGTTATCTCGGTTAGCTTGTGTGATTTGATGTGGGTAGAAAATAGTTGAGTAATGTGGTTTTTCTTTGTCTGAGGTTGAGGTGGCGGGGTTCTTGGAGCGTGTGGTTACACCTTTGGGAACTCTGCTAAAGCTGATGTGCCAAAAAGATACATTGAACATGAGTTATATTGTTATTACCAAAATCAAAGACGAAGACAAAGAAGAATAGCTGTCAAACAAAAACAGCCAAAGAGAAAACAAAAATATTGTCGCAAAGACCTCTTTAGCTTAGTTTTTAGATGTTAAAATTAGGGTGTCATGTAGACACCCAGTGTTTATTACCTATTTTTTATGACGCTTAATTCTGTCTTGACGTTGTTCCTTTTTGCGCCAGTCTTTTTTACGTTGTGTCTGCATGGAAAACCGTTCCTGTCGAGGAACGTCTAGTTTTCGAAAACGAGACACATTCATGTAAAACGTTTCAGTATCAATCTTGTTTTCGCTTAACTCTAAAATATTTCGATTGAGCTCCGTTTTTGCTTGGCTGTCCCGTGCCTTATCAAAGGCCTCCTCATAAACAAGGTATGCAGCATGAAACTGAAAATTCTCGGGGTCATCGACTAAAAGTTTAGTTATCTGAGTTTGAGGTGGTTGTTCGTTTGGTTGTTCACTCATCTTAAATCCGCTTTTAATGTAGGCATGATTGTTCTGGACTCTTTTATAGGTGTGCCTATTTTAGCTGCCCGGAACATCTTACCGATTGGGTTCACTGAGATCCAAACCAAATCCAGCTGCTCAGATCCTATCATCTGATGAACATTAGCCTGCTCAGATCCTCTTATAATGACTTAATGTAATTAAACATCAACAAACAGGTTAAACACCAACTTTTGAGGCGTTAACTTTTGACTAACATAGCCAGCGATGTTATTTTTGGTGTGCAGGCACCACCTTTTATACCTAAATCTGCCATTTATCAAGTAGATTTCTGAGGTATTACCATGGCTTATTTTAATGATCGTATAGATGCCGGCAAACGCTTAGCATCAGCATTAGAGAATTTTAGAGGCCAAAACGGTATAGTTTTGGCAATTCCCCGCGGCGGAGTTGTTGTCGGCTACCAAATCGCCGATGCCCTAAACCTGCCCATAGATGTGATCATACCCCACAAACTAGGCGCCCCCAACAACCCCGAACTAGCCATAGGCGCTATAACCGAGGACGGCACCACCGTCTTGGACAACAACACCATCAACTACTTGGCTATAACCAACCAATACATCCAAGAGGAGAGCGAACGACAAAAAAAAGAAATCGCACGCAGGCTCAAAACATACCGCCAAAACCTACCCGCCCCCAATATAGCTGGACTACACGTTATCCTTGTTGATGACGGCATAGCCACAGGCTCCACCATGAAAGCAGCCCTAGCCTCAGTCAAAAACAAAAACGCAACAACCACAACCATCGCAATTCCAGTCGGACCCCCAACAACCATACAAGAACTAAAACAACAAACCGACCGCGTAATATGTCTCTACACCCCTGATTTCTTCCAAGCCATAGGACAATTCTACAACAACTTTAACCAAACAAGCGACCAAGAAGTCATAACTCTGCTCCAAGAAAACAGAAAAAAACAAACCCCCCAAACCCAAGAGGTCATAATTTGACAACCTCCTTCTTCTCATCAACCCAAAAAATCCCCATCGAAAACATAGTCGTTGAAGGCGATCTGACTCTACCCTCAAACACCCAAGGCATGGTGGTATTTGTTCATGGCAGTGGAAGCAGTCGTCTTAGCCCCCGAAACCAATACGTCGCCCAAAAATTCAACCAAGCCTCCATAGCAACACTACTCTTTGACCTGCTAACCCCCAACGAAGAAAAAATAGATGTCCTGACCGCAGAATACCGTTTCAATATCGACCTGCTCACAAACCGTCTCATAGGCGCAACCCAATGGTTGCAAAACAAACCCCAAACCAAAAAACTAAAACTGGGTTATTTTGGCGCAAGCACTGGAGCCGCAGCCGCACTAATCGCAGCAACAAAACTATCCGATACCGTGACCGCTATTGTTTCAAGAGGTGGCCGGCCTGACCTCGCAGGCGCTTATCTCTCACAAGTTAAAGCTCCAACACTTCTACTGGTAGGTGGATGGGATGAAGAGGTTATCGAGCTCAATCGCCAAGCCCAAAATCAAATGACTAACCAAAATGGACTCACTATAATCCCTAACGCCACCCACCTCTTTGAAGAACCCGGCAAACTCGAAGAAGTCGCCAAATACGCAACCGAATGGTTCAAACGCTTTTTACACTATTGAACTTCCTCTATCTCAGAAAGCAACGGCTCAGAAAATTTTATATTTTTTGATTACCATATAGTTAGTAGCGCTATTTTTAGAAGGTGAATTTTTGGCAAAAAATAAAGGTGAAACTTTTGAATGTGAAGATTGCGGTCTTGTTGTTGTCGTTGAAAACCCCTGCGAATGTGACGAGAGTTGTGCATTGATCTGCTGTCAAGAACCCATGAAACCAGTTAAAAACGAAGACAAAGAATCCGAATAAGCTTCAGAAATCTGTAGCTGGCTTTCCGCTTTTTTATTTTAATACCTTGTTCAGTGTCCATTTTTGTGTTATTTATTTCGCTGTTTGATCAAAAAATATAAAATTAATTGACAATACGTTAATTCAACTGTTTATTCATCTAGTGTTATGTTCCAACGAAACTGATTTTTACTGTTCCGTTTGGACCGTTTATACTGCCTTAAAATGGTTAATTCAGTCCAGAAAATATTTTGTTAAGACAACTCTAAATTTGTATAGTCATGTTTAAACGTTATATACGGAATACTTATTTAGACTGCAACTTTTGAAGGTTAAATTCAACGTTTAGAGGGCTATCTATTGAACATCAACCTTACAACAAAAGACCTTACTGCAATAGTTGTTTGTTCCGCGCTCTATGCAGTATTTGGCTACGTAACTTCGGGTTTTAGTTTTTTTGGCATAGGTTTTCTTCCCGCAGTTCTTATTCCTGCAGTTTTTGCTGCACTTTATGGTCCTTGGGTTGGTGGTATAAGTGGAGCTATTGGCATATTCATACGCGACGTGCTTGTACACGGAAACGCCCCCCTAAGCTTAGTAGCAGGAGTTCCGGCAAACTTTGTTTTGTTCTTCCTGATAGGATATCTATACACTAAAAACATTAGCCTAAAACAAGCGCTCATATTCGTATCTTTAGCCATTGTAGGGTTGTTAGTGCCCTCTATTGTTTTCCTCCCCGACATGACTCTTTTTGCCGGTTTTTCAGCTGGGGTCTTTCTACTTATCTTTGGGTTAACCATAATTGGTAGTTTAGTTGCGATTGCTATAGTCTCTGTGTATTGGAAAGAATGGCGTAGCTACGCCATAGGCGCCATAGTTGGACAAATCGCTGGTGGTCTTTTACTCTCGATAACGGTGTGGGCTGTTAGCCCCCTGTTTTTAGACTATTTCGGAGTACCCTTTGGAGTAGCGCTTGTTTTACCGCTCTTTGTTTGGACCATAGCAACCGAAATCCCATTCATTATAATAGCTGGACCACCTATCATCGCAGTAGTGCAAAGCGCTTTTCCAGCCCTACGTTACCGAAATAAACCTCAAAACAAAGGCGGGACAATTGACCAAAAAAACCGCTAAAGCATTTGCCCCTGGAGCCATCTCCAGCTTCTTTGAAATTTTCAACACCCACCCAAACGGCACCCCCATAACCGACTTACAATACATGGGTGCAAGAGGCGGCGGCTTTGGACTCCAACGCGGTACCCACACCCAAGTCACTCTAAACGGCGCCACAGAGAGCAGTATTGAAATTTCTATAAACAATCACCAACCCCCGATGCCAAAGTCACCCAAGCCATAACCCAAATACTTCTCAACCAAGTTACCAAAAAATATGCAGTAACAGTTGAACATCAAATTGATGTCCCTATCGGTATGGGCTTTGGAACAAGCGCCGGCGGCGCCCTAACAACAGCCTTAGCTCTAAAAGAAGTCCTAAATCTGCCCCTAACCTACAACCAAATCGGCAAACTTGCGCATTTAGTTGAAATTCAGCTCCAAACCGGATTGGGCACCGTGAGCTCACTGACTTTTAACGGTGGTCTTATACTGGTTACCGAACCCGGCGCGCCGGGTATTTGTAAAATCGATCGCATCCCCCTAAACCCAGATTATGTGGTGGTTGTGGGTTGCTATAAAACCTTAATCCCCAAAAAGCCTGTGCTGACTTCACCTCAGCGGATGCAGCAGATTAATGTTTATGGCCAAAGGGCCCTTGAGGCTATCTTGGCTGAGCCCAGTTTGGAGAATTTTTTGGCTCAGTGCTGGCTGTTCGCGCAGAATGCGGAGTTTGCCACTGAGGGTGTTCGTGAACTTGTTTCAGTGGCCGAAAAAGCTGGTGCCATTGGGGCGGCGCAGAATATGATTGGTGAAGTAGTGCATGCCGTGGTTCATGAAGAGAACGCCTCCTCGGTAGCAGAAGCTTTTAAACAAACTTTATCTTCCAATCAAGTAATAGTGAGCCGAATAGATTTTGAGGGCGTCAGACTGATAAAATGAAATCGTACAAAAAGGTTGCCGTCGGTGGAACATTTGATGAATTGCACAGCGGACACAAAGCTCTTCTAAGCCGGGCTTTTGATGTTGGCGAGACAGTTGTTATCGGTCTAACTTCTGATGTGTTTGTAGAGCAAATCAACAAGCCCCACAAAACCGCTTCCTATGAAGACCGACGTTTGGGGCTTGAGGCCTATTTGGCACAGAAAGGGCTTGTTGAACGTGCCCAGATTGTACCGCTAATTGATTCCTATGGGTTAATGCTCTTAGATAGTGATATTGAGGCTCTAATTGTGAGTGAAGAAACCCAGAAAATAGGGCAGATAATTAACCAAAAACGAGCTACCCTTGGTTATCGGTCTATTGCGCTTGTGGTGGTGGATATGGTTCCCGCCCAAAATCATCATCCTATCTCAACGACCCGTATCCGCCGTGGAGAAATCGATCACACCGGACGCATCTTGTCGGGTTTGCCTAAACGATGTTAAGCGGCAATTTAAAAATAAACCGAAAAGTATTATTTCGTAAAATTTATAAATTGTCTTATATATTGAATTAGGAGATACGCCTCTAAGAGGATACCTTCATGTATACAAATGTTAAGTCTAAAGCTACTTACAGTTGTTTCTATAATAAGGCTTTTTTTGTCTCCCTATTGTTTGTTACAGTGCTGGTTTCTTCTTGTTTTATTTCTATGTTTAGTAGCGGTGTTTCTCCTTTTGTATCGGGTGCATCTGACAGAGTAGTTAGTAACGAGAGAGAACTTAGAACTGCTGTCAATAACGCTGCAGGCTCTACAGTTATTGCTCTTGCTAACGATATTACACTTACAGAACCACTCATTATTCCTGTTGACAAAAACATTACCTTAACAAGTGCAAGTGCATCCAAGTTTTTCAAACTGATCGGCGGAGAAACAGGTCGCCTTGCAATTACTCCAAATGAGTATAATTTTCCTGTTTCTGTTATTGATGTCGAGAGCAGTAGCGTGTTAAGACTTGATGGTGTTGTTGTAACTTGCATAAATGATCCTATTGCTTGGAATAGACTTGTACGTGTTAGTGTAGGCGGTACACTTATTCTGTATGATGGCGAGATTTCAGGCAATAATTTTGGTGATGGTGTAAATAATTGGGGCACATTTGAAATGTATGGTGGCAAAATTTCCAATAACAATGCCAATGCTGGCTATGGTGGAGGTGTGTACAACTGCGACCACGGTATCTTTAGTATGTTTGGTGGTGAAATCTCTAACAACATAGGATTTGGCGTGTACAACCGTCGTCTATATGACTTGAGTCCTCTTTTTGAGCTGAAGGGTGGTGTAATTCGTAATAATGATGGTGGGGGTGTGCAAAACACGGGTATCTTTAGTATGTTTGGTGGTGAAATCTCTAATAATGTTGGTGGAAATTTGATGCAATCAGGTGGGGGTGTGTCTAACAGTGGTGTTTTTAGTATGTCTGGTGGTATGATTTCTAATAATCAAGCTACCAATGGGGGTGGGGTATATAATTGGCCTGATGGCAATTTTAGTTTGTCTGGAAATAGTGTAATTTCTAATAATGTGGCTGACGTTGGCGGAGGTATATATAACGCTGGCACATTTAACCGACATGATGGTATAATTTCTGGCAACACTGCTACACAGTATAGCAACATATATCCTAACGACGACGATGACAGTCTGATGGGTTATGTGGTGCTTATAGTTCCAATAGTTGTAATTGTCAGTATTGTTGTTGGTTTATTTCTATTTTTTAAAAAAAATCACAAAAGCAATAACCGTTAAACAAAACCAGCCGTACCAACACGATATGTAAATCCGTCATCATCTAACACAAACTAAGTAAACGTACTTACACGACAATTCTCATTTAAAAAAATATATACCTACAGAATCGAGTTTATGATGGTGTGTTTGGTGTTGGTTTGTTTTGTGGAGTTTACTAGAAGCCTGTTAGTTTTATGGTGTTGTTACATTTGCTACATTTGAGTACTAGTTCTGCGAGTTCGCCGTTTTGGATCTCACTGCTTATGATTTCATAGTTTTCTTCTGTTTCATCATCGGGTGAGATGGCTGTGTTGCATTTGGGGCATGTAACTGAGCCGTCACCTTGTGCATCAGTAGTCATGTCTAGTGTGTATGTGGGATTTTTATTTTCTGGTTTTTTCACCGTCTGGTCCTTTCCTTTCTCTTATGGTTTTTCTTTTTTTATTAAATTAACTGTGGCGTTAGTGGGGTTTATTTAAAATTGTTTGATTTATGGTTTTACCCAAAACTTTTCCGAGTTAAGCCCTATAGTTTAGTCTCTGAATTCCTGTTTTTGGGATTTTATTGGTTTATTCTTGGCGTTCCCGTAATGGTCTACCGCTTTGGCGTCTCAGAATTCTCTATTAATTTTAATTGGGTTAACTGGTGTTGTTCCTATATTGTTAACTTGAAAGTTGGGTTACTATAAAAAGAGAAAACCCTTGTGGGGTTTGTTTTTAGTTTTGGGTTTCTTTTTCGAAGCATTCGGGTGAAATGTATTCGCCGTATTTCTCTTTTGCTTCGATTAGTCTTTGGCGTTGCTGGAAGAGTATGCCGAAGAGTTCTAGAGGGGTATCGGTGACGTTTTCTTGGTAGAATCTTTGTACGCGTTCAATTTTTGCGATGTTTTCGGGGATGCGGATGGTGAATTGTTTGTTGTAGTCTTCTTTTTGGTAGTCTTTGTTGAGGACTTCTTTGAAGAGTCTTTTTAGGTCTTCGTATTTGGGTATGTACCCTGTTGGTGTTTTTATTGCGTCTACTTCTTTGTGGACTCTTTGTTCCATCCATTTGATCCAGACGTGTTTGTCTTGGGGGCTGTTGAGGTATTTGCCGCTTTCGATGTCGCGCAGAAAATAGTTAACTCCAAACACGGTGGGTTGTTTTGCGAGTTTGCTTCCAAAGTTTAGGTTGTTTGAGACGTTTTTGCCCATAGGGATGGAGATGAAGTCTTGTATGCTCATCATGTTGATCTCAGGTACACCTTCTTTGCCGATGGTGGCAAATGTTGTTTCGGTTTCCAATGATGCGCCGTATGCAATGATGCCGTGTTCCCAGCTGAAACCTTGCTGAACTGGTACGTAGGCTTTTGCGTCGCGTCCGCCATACATGACACCGCCTAATTCAACACCTGCGGGGTTGTCAAGTTCAGGATCGACGTTTTCGAGTGCTTTTAGAGCTACTGCGTAGCGTGCGTTTTTGTGGGCGGCTGGAACATCGTTGCCTGCGTCATCTTTTTTACCTTCATACCATGTGCCGGTATAGTTTAGGCCGTCTTTGGGTAGTTCTTCACCCATGCCCAGCCAGTAGGGTTTGCCGTCTTTTACTAGAATGTTGCTAAATACGATTTCTCCGGGGCTAGTTAGGACTTTCCAGATTAGGGCGTCGTCTTTGGGTTTTACGTCTTGGATAATGCCAAATATGCCTGACTCTACGTTGACTGCGCGGGCCGTTGAGTTGACATCGCGTATGTAGGCTATGTCGTCGCCTAGGATGGTTTCGCCGGGTAACATGGCTGTGGAGGTTTTACCGCATGCACTTGGGAATGCTCCTGCAAAATAGGTTTTGCGTCCGTTGGGACCAAACACACCCATAAGTAGCATGTGCTCTGCTAGCCAACCTTCACTGCTGGCTTTGCGGATGGCTAAGCGGAAGGCCAGTTTTTTGAAGCCCACGCTGTTACCTGCGTATTGGGTGTTGACGCTATAGATGGTTTCGTCCATGTGGTCGATGTAGATGGCTTTTTTGGCGTAATCTATGCTGACCATGTCGCTGTTGACTTTGCCTGCAGAGTGGACGACTTTGAGGAAGTCAGTTATATTTCCTGCTTTCACAAACTGGTTATAGCCTGGTCTGTAGAGGAGTGATTCGGAGTGTGCAACGTACCATGAATCGGTGCATTGTAGTCCAAGAATGGTAAAGATGGAGTCAGCTGGACCCAGAGAGATAAAGCGGACAATCATCGTTCTGCCTATCATGCTGTTTCTGAGCAGGCCTCTGACTTCTATGAGGCCTTCTTGGCGATCCATTTGATTGAGTGCTTTGCTCAAGGTGGAGCCTTTGGAAACTAGGTATTTGGTTGCTTGGCGGTCTCGTCCTTGATCTTGTTCACCGTCAAAGTGTACGGTGTGTCCTTCCATGTTTAGGATGGCTTTTTCTTCGCCGGCGGCTATAGCTTGTTTGCGGACGTATTCGATGTCTTCTTTGGTGTCGCTGCAGATGAATATTTTTTCGGGGGCGCAGAGGTCGCTTTCTTTTGCGATGAACTCGTGTACGTTGGGGTTGTTTATGGCGCTGAGTTTTTTAAAGTCTGAGGGGCTTAGTTTGGGTTGTAGGGCTTCTAAATATGGATTCATAGTTTAGCAGTTACGGTTAGAGTTCATTAACGTTTCCTGGTGCTCGGGGGAAGGGTTGGCATTCTGCTATGTGTTTGACGCCTGCTATCCATCCGACGAGGCGTTCTATGCCTATGCCTGCGCCTGCGGTTGGTTTTAGTTTGCCTTCTTTTGCCATCTCGATGAGGCGTCTATAGTTTTCTTTTTTGACTTGGTCGCGTTCCATTTTTTTGATGATTTTTTCATATTGGTATTCGCGCTTAGAGCCTGAGAGGACTTCTCCGAATTGGGGTAGGATTAGATCATAGTTGTCCCATCTCCCTGTTTGGAAGTCTTCTGAGTCGTAGAATTGGCGGGGGATGTTTATGACCCAGGCGGGTTCTTTGAGTTCTGATATGAGGTTTGTTTCCCAGTCGAGGCCGTGTTTGGCTTCGAGGTCTGTTCGGTCATAGATTTTAAAGGGTGCTTTGGGTACTTCTGGGTTGTTTAGGCGGCCCAGGGTGGTTAGTTCGGTTTTATGGTTTTGTTTTATGTCTTTTATGAGTGTGATTAGGGCTTCCTCGACGAGTGTAAAGACGTCTTGGGTGGTGGCGTCTACGATTTCGAAGTCGAGTTGGGTGAATTCGTAGATGTGTCGGCCGGTTTTGGCGCGGTCTGCTCTCTCGATGCGGATGTTGGGTGAGAGGATAAATAGTTTAGGATAAGCAGTAGAGGTTGCTGCGAGTTTGTGGATTATCATGCTGGTGGTTGTGCGCACCGGTTTGCCATAAATTTCAAATTCGATACGTTTCTCTATTGATAGGTTGGGATCTGGCCAGAGTGGGTCAGTGCTTTGGCTTAACATAACTGGGAGGAGCCATTGGAAGCCGTTGTTGATGTAGGTGTCGGTGAGGCTTTTTAGAGTGTAGGTCATGAGTTTACCTATGGCGGCTTTGCGGGTGATTTCCTCTGGCGTTAGCTGATCGAGGGGTTTTGGGATTTCGATTTGTTCTTGATTTAGCATATACAGATCCCTTTTGGTTCTAAGTTGTACTGTGAAACTAATAAATTTTTTATAAAAAAAACCTGTATAAATTACAATTCCTATAGCTTTTTATACCCAAAACCTGTAATATTTACACATGACTGCTCCTGCTGTTAAACTCGACGAAAAAGACCACGCCATTCTTTTACTCATCCAAGAAAACAGCAAACTAACCGCCAATCAAATCGCCAAAAAAATCAACATCCCCCTGACCACCGTCTTTGCCAAAATCAAACGCCTAGAAGACCACGGCATCATCAAACAATACCGCGCCATCCTCGACCCCCAAAAACTCAACCTAGGCACCACCGCCTTTATCTTAGCCTCAGTATCCTACAGCAAAAACGACGAACCCCAAATCACCCAAAGAGACGTCGCAGAAGAAATCGCACAACTCCCAGAAGTCCAAGAAGTCCACATCATAACCGGCAACTGGGACCTGCTGGTAAAACTCCGAGCCGAAAACGTAGAAGCCATCGGCAAATTCGTCGTAGACAAACTCCGCCGCATCAAAGGCCTAGACAAAACCCTAACCTGCATGGTATTTGAGACTATAAAAGAATCAACAAGCTTACATCAACAACTAAAACAAGACTATTCACATTCATAACACGAATGCTCCTTCGTTAGCTATACTTTGGTTTCATGTGTTTGCTTTAATTTTAATTTGGACTTATGATGAATTCTAAGCATAAGCAATAACCCTAAGCCCGTCAATTGCATTGCAATGCATATTCCTAGACCACTACTTATGCCGCCAAAAAACCCTCTTGACAGGCTTACCGCCACCCCATAATAGAGAATTAGTGAGCTATACCCTATAAGAAGAACTGCCATAAAACCTACTGCTATAAGTTTATATGACATTTCTTTAGTTTCCATTTTATTTCCTAAACATCTGATATGTTTTATTTTTTAATAAATCTTTGTATATGATAAATATGCAAAGGTAAGCCGTGGTTGTGTGGTTGTGAGAGTGCATTTTCCATCTGCAAGCAAACAGCCCTTTTGTATGTTTGTATGTTAGCCAAATATACACCGGATTTTCTGTCGTTCCAAGTTATCTGTCTTTTTTGGGCAGATCGTTTGGTTCTGTTGAGCTTGTGTAGTAGAGCAGTGGTAGCGCTAATAGAACTGTGTTTTTTCCTTTCATGGTTAGAGTGTATTTTACGTTCAGGGGTGGGCCGGTGGTGTCATTGCGGGTTATGTATCGGTGGGTTTGGAGCATCTTGAGTTTGTCGCTAAGGGTGCGGGAGTTGACGCCTAAGATTTTTTTGATTTCTCCAAAACCTATGGTGTCTTTTAGCATAAGTGTGTAGAGGATTTCTAAGCTCCATTTCTGGAAGAGAAGATTGAAGGTGTCTTGGAGGCTCTCAACTTCGTTTTTAAGTTCGGTGGGGGTGATTTTTTGTTTTTCTATGATTTGATTAAAGGTGATCTCTATGCCTTGAAGTACTTGGTTCATCTGAGATTCAACAGTTTTACGAAATTCCGCGCTCAACGTTAGAGGAGTGCTCATTGTTGTCACTTGGTGTGGTTTTTCTCACTTCCTAATTTATTAGGGTTTACTTACACAACATAGTGTAATAAGTAAAGTTAATTGGAGAGAGGACCATGGAGAACTATGACGCAATAGTTGTCGGCGCTGGAACAGCAGGTTGCTTAGCCGCCAAAACCATCGCTGAAAAAGGACTAAAAGTTACTCTAATCGAAAAAAGCCCCCAAGAAGCAATCGGAGAAAAAATTTGCGGTGACGCCATAGGCGAACATCATCTCACCTTTTTGGGCCTTGAAAAACCCACCGGCGGAGAAATAGACGCCAACATTGACGGCATCAAAATCTTCTCCCCCGACGAAAACACCGTATTTACCATAGCCGACAAAGATTTCGTGGGCTTTATCCTTAACCGACACCTCTTTGGCCAATGGCTACTCAAAAAGGCCCTTGACAAAGGTGCCATGTTGCAGGACAACACAAACTTCCGCTCTCCCATAATCGAAAAGGGTGCAGTCACAGGTGTTGTTGCTAAGAACACAAAAACCGGACAAGTCACCGAGCTACGTAGCAAAGTCGTAGTGGACGCCAGCGGCTACTTTGCCATGGTTCGCAAGCAACTCCCAGCCGAGTTTGGCATTGAGCGCAACATAGACAACCAAGACGTTGAAGCTTGCTACCGCGAAATCCGCCAACTAAAACAAGAAACCCAAAACACCCGTTTCTGCGAAATATATCTCAACCAAAAAAGCAGCCCAGGCGGCTACGTATGGATTTTCCCCAAAGGCGGCGCCCGCGTCAATGTTGGCATCGGCACCTGCATGCGCAAAACCGGCTACCCCAACCCCAAAGAACAACTCTACAAAACAACTTTCACCAAACCCATGTTCAACAACTCTACCGTACTAACCGGCGGCGCATGGTTTGACCCTGTACGCAGACCAATCGACAACATGGTCGGCAACGGCGTTGTCCTAGTCGGCGATGCAGCATCACTTGTCAACCCCATCCACGGCGGCGGTATTGGTCCCTCAATGCTATCTGGCTACTTTGCAGGACAACAAATCGTTGAAGCCATAGAAAAAGACCAACCCACCAAAGAAGGCCTCTGGAACTATAACAAAAAATACATGGACACCTATGGCAAAAAACAGGGCACCCTTGATATCTTTAAAATGTTTTTGCTAAGTTGCAACGACGAAGACCTCAACTACGGCATGAACGAAAACCTCATGACCGAAGACGACGTCCTCAAAGCAGGCATGGGCGATGACTTCCACCTAAACATCACCGAAACCGCCAAACGCGTCTTCCGCGGCATCCGCAGAGTCGGCTTCCTAAACAAACTCCGCCTAACAGTCACCATGATGAGAGGCCTAGGCGCACACTACAACACCTACCCCGCAACACCCCAAGGCTTTGAAGCATGGCAAGCCCAAACCATAAAACTCATAGAAGAAGGCAGACAAAAACTCATCTCATAAACACACCACACCTATTCATGTGGTAAACAAGTGCTAAACAAACTTGGAGCAATAAGCTCCTCACTTTCTGTGTTTAACTCTCTTGGCAATGTTGTTGTGGTTATTTTGCTGGCTTTTTTCCTGTAGCTTTTTGTGTGTCTGTTGTGTTGTGGGTGCTAATTTGGGTCTGCCCCGGAGTTTTTATTGGAAAATTGTGTTTTTTTAGGTGATTGGTAGGTTTGTTTGATAAACCTGACGCTTTAGGTGTCGCTATGATGTTTCTGTTTCGTTTCCTTTAAATATGAGTGTTTGAACTATGGTTGTGCAAAAAGAAGGAATATCTACAGTATGGGTTCCAAGTCACCAAGAGGCGAATTCGCCGCAAGGCAATTAGCTAAAAAACGGAAGAATTTCCGCTGGCACGATCGTTACTTTAACCGACGCATGTTAATGCTCGACGAAAAAGTTGACCCTATGCAGGGCGCTCCCCAAAGCCGGGGTATTGTGCTCGAAAAAGTAGGTGTCGAATCCAAACAGCCAAACAGCGCCATTCGTAAATGTGTCCGCACTCAGCTTATCAAAAACGGCAGAACCATAACTGCTTTCCTCCCCGGAGACGGCGCCTTAAACGTTGTTGACGAACACGATGAAGTCGTGGTAGAAGGCATCGGCGGCACCCGTGGGGGTGCTATGGGCGACATTCCCGGTGTCAGATGGAAAGTTGTCATGGTCAACGGCGTCAGTTTAAACGAACTCGTCTATGGACGTAAACAGAAACCAGCAAGGTAAATGTTATGTCACAAACAATAACTGTTTCCCCGCCCCAGGAAATCAAGCTTTTCCAGAAATGGAGCTTCAAAGACATCAACGTCAAAGACATCGGACTTCAACGATACCTAAACCTAACTCCAATGGTTGCCCCCCACAGCATGGGCCGCCATGAACACCAAAGATTCCGCAAAGCCCGAGTCAACATCGTTGAACGCTTAATCAACGGCTTGATGCGCGGCGGCAAAAACGCAGGCAAAAAAGCCAAAGCAACAAACATTGTCAAAGAAACATTCGAAATAATCAACCTGCGCACAGGCAAAAACCCAATCGATGTACTGGTACAGGCAGTAGAAAACGCCGCCCCATGCGAAGACACCACACGTGTCAGCTACGGTGGAGTCGTCTATCACCTCTCAGTTGATGTTGCCCCCCAACGCAGAATCGACCTCGCCATCCGCCACATAACATCTGGTGCCCGCGCCACTTCAGCCAACAACCCACGCAGCATACAAGAAACACTCGCAGACGAACTCGTGCTCGCAGCCGCTAAAGACATCAAATCCGCCGGCGTCGCAAAACGCAACGAAATCGAACGCGTCGCACAATCCAGCAGATAAAACAACTCTGCCTTCTCTTTTTTAATTTGCCCATTTACACTTAGTTCTAACTAAAGTTCTAACCGTTTAACTGATGTGGTAATACTCGCAGACCGTTGCGAGACTTGTACTCTTTTTATTTTATACCGGTATGTTTTTTGGTCTTATTGTTAGTTAAGGTAAAGCGTAAATAAACTGGGGAATGTTAGATGTTGAAACTAGAGAACAAGATCGTATTAGTTACAGGTGCAAGTTCTGGTATGGGCAAGGCTATATCTTTGCTTTTTGCCAAAGAAGGAGCAACAGTTATTGCAGTTGCAAGACGCTTAGAACGTCTCATTGAACTTGAGAACTCATCTGCAGAGCTATCGGGCAAAATTATAGCACGTAAAGGCGATGTCTCCGATGAGTCAACCATGAATACACTCATAGATAGCATTGTCACCGAATTTGGTACACTAGACATCTTGGTTAACAATGCAGGTATTATGGATGATATGATGCCTGTTACTGAAGTAACAAACGAACTCTGGGATCACGTTATGAGCATCAACCTTAAAGCGCCCTTTAATCTGATTCGAAAAAGTTTGCCCATTATGATAAGTAAAGGCTCAGGCGTTATCATAAACATTGCATCTGTTGGTGGTCTCTTTGGCTCACGTGCAGGTACGGCGTACACTACCTCCAAGTTTGCTGTTGTCGGTCTGACAAAAAACGTTGGCTTTATGTATGCATCAAAAGGTATCCGGTGCAATGCAATCTGTCCAGGTTCAATAGATACCGAGATTTCTGTTGGTATAAAAAATCCTAGTGCGTTTGGCCTCTCACGGGTGAGATCTGGTATGGTCACAAATCCTCGCCAGGGTTCTGCAGAAGAAATCGCAAAAGCGGCTCTCTTCCTTGCGTCTGAGGATTCAAGCTTTGTTAACGGCACCACACTGACAGTAGACGGTGGTTGGAGCGCATATTGATTTATCGGTCATCAAATTTTCCAAAACCCCCTTCAGAGGGTATTTAACAAAAATCGCTAAAGGCAAAACTAAACCTTGCAATTTTTGTACGTATTTAGCCCCGTGAGGATCCCTAGCAAATATTGTAACGATATTGCGTAATTTCCATAAAGTTCAATGCTAAATATGTGCTAAAATTCCAACACCCTACCAAAGGGAAAAACAGTATATCCTTACGGAACTCTATATTCTGATATAAATTTGTATATGTTTGACAAACAAATATTGTTCCACAATGATGGGGGAGATGATTGTTTTATTCGTCGCCAACACCTAAAAGTCGGTTAGATTTGTTTGTATGTCTAATTGTTAGATAAAACGCTCAATACTTATCCAATACCGTATTGATGCGGCTGTTTGTTTATCTAATAATTGGACAGTTTGTTCTGGTGCTTAGCATTAAATCAAACAAAGCCTCTATGTATCTTGCAAAGGGGCATGGAGGTATGACACACTGATGTATCCTCACATCGTGTCATGCTTCCATCGGGACATATGGCTGGGCAGTTTCCCTTCCCTTATTCACCTAACCTTCTTCGCCTATCCAGCTGTCTCACCCTGACCCCTCTTTTTATAGTAGCCAAAAATTTTATTCCATCATTAGTCCATCAGTTAATTTATACCTGTATTAATATACTGCCCGAAATCTATCACTGCCGTCTTGTCAATCGCATAGGCCCAAAGAGGCCCAAAAATTGCCCGAAAAAGACGCAACCAAAAATATTGCGGTTGTTTGTCTTTGAAGGTGTATTATTGCGTGGGGAGACGATATCGAATTTGTTAAAGCGCAAGGTGAAAGACACTAAAGGGCGGTATTGTGGTGGATGAGCGTCGGCTGGGGCGGATTTCGATTTTGACTAATTTGGCTTTGAGTGGAGAGAGTTTATATGCTCTATGAGGAGCGGGAGTTAGTTGAGGTGGTGTTTGATGCTATGAAAAATGAGTTGGAGAATGATAAGTGTATTTGGGTGATAGTGATGCGGTTAGGGGTTATTTTTTTGTTTCGTTTCTTTGTTTGTTTTTGTATTTTCGGGTTTTGGAGAAGTTGCGGGTGGCGGATTTGGTGGGGGAGATCTCGTTGAGAGCTACTTTTTTTGCTCTCCAAGGTCTACGTCGTCAAACATGCAAATATAAAATAGCGGTTAATTGAAATCCCAAAAAAGGTCGAAACTCCACTCACAAAGTTGTCTCTCAAAAACGTATTACCCCAAAATTTGTGCAGTTGAGGTTACTAAAACAAAAAGACAACAAATTTGTTTCGGCAAAAACTGGTAGCTTGCTACAATAGCTTAACTGCCCGTGTCAAAAGTTTAGTATGTTACTCGGTTGTGCCTCGGGTTTTGACGTGGATTTCAACGATGTCTCCGTCGTCGAGTACAAAGTTTAAGCCGACTTTTTTGGGGCTAAAGGGTAGTCGTTTTGCCCAAACCATTGCAAACATAAAGTTTGAGACGAATTCTTTGTGGATGTTGCGGGCTAAATCGCCCATGGTTGCGCCTTTTTTTAGTGCGAAGGGGCGTCCGGTGTCTTGTTTGTTGCCGGGTTCTTTTGTGTAGACGCGTATGATGCCTAAGCTGGAAATCATGGCTCTGCCCAGTTCCTCAATGCCTTTTTTCTGTTCACATGACATCGCTATGATCGGCATCTTGTCACCCACATATTTTTTGAGAATGCGCAAATTATTTTCGGCGCCTTTTGTATCGAGTTTGTTGGCGACAACTACGGCGGCTTTGTAGGTAGTGGTTTCAAAGATGGAATCTTCAACATCATCGAGGGTGACTTCACCTGTGATTTTGACAATCGCATCGTTTATGCGGTAGCTACGAAGCATTGTTTCAACATCTTTCATGGTGGTGCCAATGAGTTTACCAATTAAAATGATACGCAAAGAGGTTCCAGCGTGACGACGATCAATTTCCACCCGTCCATTAGGCCGGGTTACTAACACGCGGCTCTTTTCCAACTCGGACACTAAAAGTTCTAGTTGTTCCACTGGGTTTTGGGTAAGATCCACCATTAGCAATATGCCATCTGCATTGCGTGCCACTCCAAGTGTTACAGGTCCCCACGCGCGACCATCGCCGCTTCCGTCCATAACCGCTGGTGTTTCTACTAACTGAAACTGAACATCCCCAAAATCCATAATACCCGGCACTGGTTGTCGGGTGGTAAATGTCGTTGGTGCAACAACAACGTTGGCTTTGGTGACTGCCTGCATTAGACAGCTTTTGCCCGTGTTGGTCATGCCCAGAATTGCTATCTGTGCGGAGCCTTCTTTTTCAACAAAAAGTTTGGGTCCTCCACTGCTTTTGCCTGTGCCTTTGCGTTTCTTGTCTTCCATGTCGTTTTTGATCATGGCAATTTTGCGTTTAATTTCGCCTCGGAGTTTGAGGGTACCTTTATGCTGCGGAACATACTTTAGAAATTCCTGCATCTTCTCCATTCTCTCGCGAGGACTCTTGGAGTTCTCTACTTCTTCCCATTTATCGAGTGCGTCAGGCGGCAGATTAGTAGGCATATAAACTTCGCATAACCATACATAAAAACAACTTTAAGACGTTTTCTGATTATTTTAGTAATTATATGTCGACTTGCTCTTTTCCTACTGGAAAAAATGGGTTTTTTGCATGGCTGTTTAGCGTTTTCTTGGCAAATTTGTGACATATGGATTTTGACTCTTGAGGTATGCTGTTTGAAGCCAGAGCAAAATGGTTATTTGTAGAAAGAGATTAAGCGGGAGGTGTTGTTTGCTTCCTTTTCTTTGTGATGATTAGGTGTCTACTGTTTTATTATCGTATCTAAAATGGACGGGCGGAGTTTAAGGGAGTTTACGCTACTTTTTTGTGTTTGAGTTTCAGAATAATTATTGCTATTGCCGTAAGTCCCAAAATAGTGCCTGTTATGCCCATGTAGATGAAGATCGATGCTGGTTCTGATGATGGATTGGGTGTGATTATAAAAGTCGATTCGGGGATTGCAAAAAGAGTTCTGTCGATGCTGACATATACGATACCGTTTGACACAGCAGGTGATGAGACTCTTGTAAGAGCATCAATTTTTGGTTCAACTATTGTAAAGTTCCCTATTTTTTCACCTGTTGAGACATTAAGCGCGTAGAGGTTGTAGTCATAAGAATTTACATAGGCAATACCTTTAGCGATAGCGGGTGAAGATGCTTCGTGACCATTTGGCAGGAATTCGGGGGATGTTTTGAATTTCCATACTTCGATTCCGGAATTTGCATTTATAGCATATATACCGGCATGGGTCAGTATAACAACTGTGTTGTCGCTTACCGCAGGGGTTGTAAGTACAGCATGATTGAGTGAAAAATGCCATATTTCCTCTCCGGTGCTAGCGTTTAGAGCATAGACCCCATTATTATTCGAACCGATATAGAGAACACCCTTATCGACAGCAGGCGATGATGCTCTGGGGTACTTGACCTCGATGCCTGTTGTGTGGTTCCATACTTCTTTACCAGTTGAAGCATCCAATGCATATGTTTTGCCGTCGTTTGCTTCGATATAGACCATATTGTTATCTACTGTGGGTGATGAGTTTATCTCGCTTCCGATGTTGTGTTTCCAGAGCATTTTTCCAGTTTGGGCATTTAGTGCGTAAGCTTTGCCGCTATTTGAGCCTATGTAGAGTACTCCATCGAAAACTGCGGGAGTAGATGCACTATTATTTATTTGTGAGCTCCAGATTTGTTTGCCGGTGGCGGCATTAAATGCGTATACATTACTGCTTACACCTCGAAAGTCTGAGCAGACATAGACATATCCGTCGCACACTACGGGAGATAAAAATTCTTGTGCCATATTTACTGTGGATTCCCAGATTTTTGTTCCTGTTGAGGCGTTTATACACAGTAACTGTTCGCCTTTGATGTACACTAAACCGTTAGCGATAGCTGGCGAGGAAGATATGGGATTATATGTTGAATAGTTCCAGCCTGTTGTAACAATTGTTGTGTTAGTTAAATATCCTGATCTGGTAGGATTGCCGCGAAACATTGGCCAGTTATTATCTGACGGGGAAGTTGGCAACTGTGCGGCAACATTTATGAGCGGTAACATGGGCGTTGATCTGCGAGTTGGTAGTGCTGAAGAAATCGGGCAAAATAAAGCGGTGCAGAGCAAAGTAAAGGTTATAATGACAAGAATAGCTGTTGAATAGTTTTTTAGTCCTGTAGTTGCCATAGATTGAGTACACCGCTTTTTTTGCTTAACTCCAAGGTTTAACCATTTGTTAAATAGAGAGGAGACTGATATAACGTCTCCTTATAACACCGAAACTCTCCAAATTTGCTACTGTAACGCTTGTTAACGTTTGATTTCTGCCCCATTTTTGGAGACACAACTTGTTACCCCCTTTTACCCTCTACTGCATCTTCAAATAAACTAAGATCATGCGGTGTTTGTGTGAAAAAAATTCAGCCGGCAAGGGCCGGTCTTGTTGGGAACAATTCCCTTTCTCTCTGCGACCAATCGCAGACCACCTGCTGATTGTCTCTAAAACCTCTTTTTGCTAAATTAACCGTATACCTGTTGGAAGTAGTAACTATTGTTACATTACTGATTACTTGTTGTGTGTAAGAATCAGTTTGATAGGTTAAAATCCCCGTTTAAACATACATTTTATAAGTGCTGCCGGCTGAAAGTATCTGGGAAGCGAGCTTATGGGCGAAACTGAACGTGTGGCAAGACTCAACACGACTGAGGAAACATACCTCGAAACTATAGATGAGCTCACAAAAAAGCTGGGATACGCTGTGGTAACAGATATCGCCAAAGAGCTCGATGTGAAATCTCCAAGCGTCACAAGTATGCTCAAAAAACTCGACTCTTTGGGCTTTGTTAAATATACCCCCTATCGGAACGTAATTTTAACACAAAAAGGCAACGATCTTGCAGTTTTTCTCAAAAAAAGAGAAAGCTCTCTACAAACGTTCCTTACCCTTTTGGGCGTCGATGAAGCTATCGCTGAAGAAGACGCCTGCGCCATGGAACACATCCTGTGCTCTCCAACCCTGCAAAAACTTTCCAGTTTTTTGGAATTCATCCAAACCCCTCAAGGTATTCGGATGCTGGAGAGTTTTCGAAGCTACGAAAAAATCGAAAAATAAACTGTTTTAGTATTAATTGAAGTTTTAGCGCCAAATACAGCTTTATTGGCATATTTTAGTTTTTTTCTTGACTATTTCTAAGCCATTTGTCTTTTGCAGGTCCATAGCAGAAGAAGACCTGTGCGGGTTCTATATGCAGAAGGAATATGAGGGTTGATGCATTAGCTGATTTGGGTATTAAGATATCAATTGCTACAGCAGACATGGTTAAGTATCCTTTTATTGCGCAGGCACGTGAGTTCATAGCTAAAAAAGAGTTGGAATTCAAAGATATTGTTGATGCCCCTGCGGTGAGGAAACGTGCAAAGCAGCGGATCTTGGCATCTTTTCCTGATCAACCTTTATTGCCGCCTGACAAAAATATGGAAGTAGAGATTGCTTCTTATCCAACAGCTATTATTCTTGCTTCAGCAACTGAAGATTCCTTGTTGATAACGCGTTATGCACTGCATGAGGCAAAAATAATCAAAAGATATTTGCAGTCAGAAAAAAACCCTGCGATTGTTTCGGTGATTGCAAAGTCTTTTAAATGGCAGATTCGAACTGACACCTATGGCACTTGGATACATTTTGCAAATTTCCTCAAAAATACCTCCAAGGGACGATTAATCCAAGTTTCCAAATGGAAACTAGGAAACCGCGCCCTAGATAGGGGCTGGGTGCTGGTGAGTTCTGAAGAACTATCTCGTCTCTTACAAGAAGAAGTTCAGGAAAGAATTGAAACCAGTCTCAATAACAAGGTAACTGCCTTACCCCCCGAAATCCAAGCGGATGTAGACGAGTTGAAAGAAGAGTTTCTAAAAGTAAAATCTCAATTGGAAGAAAAATTTGACATAGGTCCACGTGCAGAAGAAGGTGAATATCCTCCCTGTATTACAGCTCTTATCGATCGAGCTAAGAGCGGTGCCCATCTCTCCCATACTGAGCGAATAACCATGGTCACCTACCTGCTCCATCAAGGCGTCAGCACTGATGCTATTGCCAACTTGTTTTCAAAGGTATCTGACTTTAATGCCGAGAAGACCAAATATCAGATTGAAAACTTGGCCGGAAAAACTACTGGACAACCCTATGTTACCTACAACTGTTCTACTCTGCGAACCCATGGCGTTTGCCTCAACACCACTGATCCCATCTGTAGAAGAATCCGAAACCCACTAACTTACCACAAAATCAAACAAGGTATCCCTGCAAAAAACCCTACAGCTAAAAACTAATTGTTGTTAGTTATATTTTTTTGCGTCTGGTTGTTTTCGTATTGATTTGCGGCCTGGTTGGCGGCATCTAACCATATTCCATAACGGGGTTTTAGGGTTTCACCCAAAATTTTCCCATCTCTATCAACAAGCATCTCTAATGCTTTAGTGAAAATTAGCATGTCTGTGTCTTGGGTTCCCTGCCCATATTCTTCACGTTTTACTTTTTTTAGCTCTATCTCATCAGCAACTAGGAATATGTTTCTGTTCAGCCAAAACCCCTGCTGATACTCCGTTAGGCTTCGCCAGCCAAACTTTATTCGCATTAAACAACGCATTGGCGTATCGATTTGAGGATGGATTTTTGTAATGTATTCTTTCTCAGTTACTTTCTCATTGGTCTCTAAGCCATTGACATAGTGATAAATCGAATCCTCCGATAGTTCTGTTCCAAGCGTTTCAAAAAAGTTACTCCCCAAATCCGTCCAAATAACTGCATCAAAGCCTTTTGTTTCCACCCATTTTTTGATCGTTCCAATAACCTCTGGAACAGCATTACACCGACAGCTACCATTGAGTCGTGAATAGAATCCAATGTTTTTCTCTGTTGTTGCTTCCCTTGTTGCCAGCGCTGAAACTGCTTCGTTTAGATTAGAAAAATCGCCTATATTCCATAGTGTCTGAACTTTGGGTGCATTTTGATATAAAACAAGTGTTAGTGGTGTTTTCTCTGATATACGTGCAAATTCTATAGGTAGTTGGGGGCCATCATAATTCCAAGGACCTTTGAGTTTTAAACCTCGCGAATTCCAATAAAGCGATCCCCAACCTATCACAGCAATCTTCAGATTACTCACCATGTACTCTTTGTTCATAGTTTTTAAAAGGTCTTCTGTTTAACTAACACTGATGTTTGATACGCTTTTTTGAGGTTATGAAATGATGAGTTGTTGTGTTTGGCTTTGTGTAGTCACAGATCTTTAAAGCGGTTCTTGTCTGTTGTATGGTAGGTTTCTGAGGTGGAATATAGTGGTTGAATGTGATGATTCTATGGTGTGTTTGACTCAGAGCAGGTGTTTGGTATGAGTTTTAACATCAACGATATTATTGGTCAAATCAGCAATTTTGTGGGTAATATCCGTGACTTTTCCAGCGGCGGGGAACCTGTGAGTGTTAATGTGGATGGTTTTAACATAGCTGTTAGCAAAAATCAAGGCCACTACGAGTTTGCCCTAAGCTTGCGTTTGGTAATTAAACCCAAACAACCCCCCTTAGTTTAGCTGTCTCTTTATTTTGTCATCTTTTTTTGGTTAGTTGGTTGTTTGTTGATTGGATAGTTGTTTCTTGTAGATTAGTAAAGTTTTTAGCGTTAAGTCTCCATTTATGCGGTGAGGAGGTTGAGTGTTTGGAGAAGAAATGTCAAGTGTGCAAAAAAACCTTCACAACCTTTGATGCCAAGGCAAAATACTGTGGTACTGCTTGTGCAAAGAAAGCCGGTAAAAAGTAAGCCGGTAAAGTCACATCTGTTTTTGTTTTAGCTCTTGTTTTTTTGGTAAACTTGGAATCTGTTGGTTGTTTGTTTTTGTTTTCTATTTTTGAGAGTGTTCACCTAAAGATAAGTAATGCGGTTTTTTGAAATGCTGTAAAGATGTCTTCAGTGGTTAATGCGTGCCAAAGTTTAAGCGTTAAATCCACCATCGCGGTCTTCTTTGAAA
>WRCX01000020.1 GCA_009783705.1 Candidatus Bathycorpusculum hydrogenotrophicum
GTTGTGTCTAAGAGTTCTGTTATGGTGGATTTAACTATTCGTTTGTGGTGTGCTTTGACTATGCCTGAAATTTTTCAACAATGGCAAAATCAAATGATGTATATCTTTAGGTGAACACTCTCCATTTTTTATCAGTATACATTAAAGCCTCTTGAGGTTGCCTTATTGTTATCCAGTAAACCATGTATTCTGTTAAAGGTACCGCGGTTGTAGACTCCGCCCCCAAAATCAGCGAGGTTTTCAGTAATTATGCCCTCATGCAATTCAAAAAGACCAACGTTGTATACACCACCGCCAAAATTGGTAGCTTTGTTACCCCAAATTTTGCCTCCATAAATTTTAAAGGTGCCTCGATTGTACACGCCGCCCCCATCTTTAATTGTGTTGCCTGAAATCTCACCACTATACATGATAAATGTGCCACCCAAATTAACAATAACACCCGTACCTCTAGTAGAGCTGTTTAAATGAGTTACAATAACGCCATAGAGCTCCAACATTCCCCCCTCCTCAACAACAATAGTGCTACTATCAGCGGCACCAAAAATTTTGTAACTTTTACCTTTATTTTCAATTGTTAAAGTGATATTTGCTCCATCAGAAATATTGAGCGCAGACTCTTCAAGATAAACATCCTCTGTAAGAACAATAACAACCGATTTGTCAACTGCCTCATCAATAGCACTCCTGAGTCCAACTTCATCTTTAACATATACCGCACCATCCAAGACAGGTAATGTATACTCTGGCTCCACATAGAAACTCTCTCCATTTCCCATAATCAACCCATAAAACGCCACTGAAAAAACCACCAGCACAAGCAATAAAGAAACCATCAATAGTGCAGTTCTGCGAGAAACATGCCGCTTGGCCTTGACTTTAATATTTCTGCCCATACAGATGATCTCTTGGTTATTGATGTGTTTAGCTCAGGTAAGGTCTATAAATCCTGCAACGATAATGTTGCACTAATAATGCAATAACCTTGCACTATTGCCCATAAACCTTCCACTGAACTGAATACCTGCCCACTATACACCTGTTATGCATTAATAACTTTTCTCGAACTTGTTGCCTTTTTCCTCTCTTTATGGGGGAATGTTTTGCCTCTAAAATGTTCCTAAAATCCCGTTTTGTAAAAAATGGTTACTTTATTTTACGGGGTCTAAATCAGCCTCCAAAATAGCTCTATTATCTTGCTTCGTCCACTAAGTAGCCAATTAACCCAAAAAACAAAACTGGTACAATCAAGAACATACCCCACAATGGTGGCAAAATATCAACAATATAATCAACAATTACTACTGCTATATACAAAAACAATATCACTGCAAAAACCCAGCGGTGAAAAACCATATCTAGTATAGTTGACCGTTTACTCATATAGTTTCCACTTCCTTCTTCTTAATGGTTGTACCCTATATTAATTTCTCTCACTTTTTAAACATGTGTTTAATTACTTTTTGTTTAATTATTTATTATACTTCCCGATGGTAATTGGCTAATATGTAAAATCTGGTTGTTTTTATGTGCTTTGTGGAAAACAAAGGTTGCAAATCAAGTCAATTGGGTGTTTGTATGGGTTGGTTTGTTAGGTAGATGTGTTGACTTTTGTTTGTTCTTTTTTTGTGTTCACATCAGATGTAAATACAAACCTGCTTGGGTATATCAAACTATAAATTGTCAACCCCTATGAACAAACTCATATGTTGCTATTTCTTCTTATGTTATCTTCTAGCGGTTTTGTTTTGTTCTCTATTGTTACCTTGCTTGGAAATTGGAACTTTTAATAAGCGATGAAGTGAAAAAATAACCAATAAGCAGGAGCTATAGTGGTGAATCTGAAGCTTAAATGTCTGGCTATGTTGTTGCTGACGGTAGCAAGTTACTTAATTATAGTTTATGTGCATATGGATACTATCTTGTTTTTCCTTATTTCCCCGTCTCTTGTATGCACGGTTGCTGTTTGTATTTACTTGGTTGCGTTTGCGTTGTTGTATGTGGCCTATATAGGTCAATTTAGAAAAATTACTGTTGTACGGGTTCTAAATGTTGCTCTATTACAAAGTTCCATTATATTTATCTGGTTTACATTTGTAAATTTAATTCAACTCTGGCCCTCTACTGTGGTAGAGGGTGACTATTGGTATTTGTATTGGCCGCAAGACTTTTTCCCCAACTTTTACTTCACACGTTACATAGTGGTTGTATCTGCCCTTTTGGTAGCTGTGTTTTTTATTGCTGGCCGAGGTTATAAACGCACGAAGTCTATGAAGCAGTCACATATGCGTAATCCAACTGGTTAACTTTTACGGGTGGTTTCTTACCCCTGTTTGGATAGAATATTGACTGTATATGCGTGGGTTTTTGCGATTTCTTGGATTGCGAAGACTTGTTTATTGGTATGCACAGAGGTTGTTGGATTTCTGCTAACCTTCTTACTAAACTACATGTGACCCTTGAGCACTCTATCTCACAAATGCTTGCTGTATCTAAGCGCTCAAAATTGTGTTGTTCTATTTTGCTCAACTGTCGCTGTTGTGCTGTCTTCCGTTTTAGCCTTGTTTGTTGGGCGGTTATCTTATTGTTGGGTGGTGTGTTTGGTGTTTTTTACCAGTTGTCTTCTTCTTTTTCTGTTTTGGGTTTGTCTGATAGCCAGTCTTGGGAGCGGCATATTGTTTTGCCGGCGAATTTGAATTGCAGGGCGTCTTTGTAGGGGCACATTTCTATGCAGTGCAGACATCCGATGCATCGGGGGGTCATGATATCTCCTTGGTCTTTTTCGTAGACTTCTTTGACTTGCATGGGGCAGGAGCGTTTGCAGATGCCGCATTTGGTGCATTTTTCTTTGGTTTTATCTATCCGTACCAGTGTGATCCATTTGAAGGGTGGGGTTTTGCTGAAAAATCCTGCTAAGCCACCTAGGGGACAGATTCTGCACCATGCACGTTTGACAAATAAGGCTATTACTGTAACCATTAGTAGCATAATTAGGTTTATTGATGTGAGATACCTGCCTAGGTGGTAGAAGTCGCCTGTTGCGTTAAATACCCAGTTGGTTTGGAGTAGGCCTGCTTGGTTTTCTATAAGTATACATAATGGTTTCATGGGGCATACGGCGCAGAATGGTGCTGCAAAGTAGCTGTAGACAAATCCGCCTTCTTCGGTTCCTGGAATAAGTTGTGTGCCTGAGATGGTGTATGCTGCAAAAAGTACTCCTAGGATCAGCGTTACCGCTAATATGACATAGCTGAGTTGATGCAGTGAGCTGTTTACGCGGTTTGAGAGTTTAATATGTCTGATTTTTAGGCGTTTTCTAAAATATGACACTGCATCCAAATATAATCCAAATGGACATACCCAGCCGCACCACATTCGGCCAAGGAGCAGAGATGCTAAAATTAATACGCCTACAACTATGGCTAAACGTACTGCGCCTGAGGTGTTATAATATACTCCCCAGCCATGACTGCCTTCTAGGAAGGGGTAAATATAGGTCTGCATCTCCCAGAGTGCGCAGGTTACTGTTCGTCCGCATGGGAAATAGCATGCAAGAAAGGGCATGGGTAGTCCTTCTGGCATGGCGACACCAAAAACGTTGGTGCCTATTAGTAATTCATGTACAACAACTTGTCTGACGGGGCGTGGGACTGATTGGTGATCAATAAAGGTGCCTGTATATATTAGAAATACTAGAAAAATTAGAACGCAAATTCTCAGGGAGCTGATTCTGCGTGTCTTCTTTTTTATTCCTGTTATGGCAAATATGATTCCAATAAGCACTAAGCCTACCGCGGTTGCTAGCATTAAAAAGTTGGCGTTCCAAGGATTTATGACATTGTCAGGTATTGTTTCATTTCCCGCGGGATCGCTTACTTCAACAAACATTCTGTCGCTTATGTGAATGTTGCTGACGCATAGATTCCAAAATCCCACCATATCCAATGCCATGGTGTAGTTGAATTCGCCTGTTTGGGGATCGGTAGGCACATAATCTTCGATCCAACTGTAATTTGGTCTAATTGCACAAATTCTAACAGAAGCGTTTTTTTCGATGGGATGAATTTTTCCAGTTATGGTTACGGTTTGGTTAATTTCTATAGCCGTTTTGTCTACATTTGCAATCATCTCCGGGCCAAAGCATGGCATTGACTCCAAAGTAATCACGTTTTGCTCATCTGAAACGGTCTGTATTGTTGTTGATGTTGTTGTATCTTTGAAATTGTTTAATGCTGTCTGCTGAGGTCTTTCCTCATTTGACATGTTCAAATTTATGTTTGGTGATCCGGTTGCAGTTGCTGAGTATAAACTGCCGATTGTGAGTGTGAGAATGACTGCAACAGATACGAGGGCGCACTTGGAGAGTTTGTGCATCATGCATCTCCCACGTTTGCGGTTATCTGTTGCATTGATAGCATGTCTCAATTATCTGCTTGTTGCCTTAAATATTTTTGTGCAACGCTCTTTGTTGCACAGCAGGCATTTAGGTGCTGTATTGTTTGTTGTTTGGTATTATGCGGGTTGTTGTTGGTGATATGTGTATTGTGTGTTTGGTTTTTATTTGTTGGGTTGTTGTTGTTTCCCTGACTTCTTGTACATTTATGTACAGATAAGCCTTAAATATTGCATTATTGTATGGTTGTGAACTGTTGGAGAATGATAAAAATGGGGAATCGCCTTTGGCACACAAAAAACCGACACCACAACCATCAAACCACTCAACTATGTTAAATTCAACTACACAAACCAGCCTATAGAAATCTACGCAAAACTCCACCAAAAATACCCGACCGCCTACATCCTCGAATCCATCCAAGGTCCACAAAAACTCGCCCAATTTAGCTTCCTAGGATTTGACCCAAAAACAACCATAACCGCCAAAAACAAAACCGTAACCATCACCAACACCCAAACCCAAAAAGTCACCACACACCAAACCCCAGACCCCCTCAACCTTATCTATCAACACCTCCTACCCTACCAAAACGACATGGTAAATTTCCGATTCGTCGGCGGAGCATTAGGCTACATCAGCTACGATGCCATACGCTACATCGAAAACCTGCCCAGCACAAAACCTGACACCCTAAATTTCCCTGACATAGAACTAGGCATTTTCGAAGACGGCATCGTATTTGACCACACCATAAACCAAGCCTACTATTACTACCGAAACCAAACCCGCCTAAACGAAATCGAAACCCTACTAAAACAACCAACCCAAAAAGAAGAAGAGGAAACCTTCAGCTATACTGAACCCATAGCTGAAACCTCCAAAGCAAATTTTGAGCAAGCCGTCAAAAAAGCCAAACAATACATTACCAACGGCGACATCTTCCAAGTAGTTCTCTCCAAACGCTTCAAATTCCAATACAGCGGTAGTCTGCTGGGCTTCTATAGAAGCCTGCGCCAAATCAACCCCTCCCCCTATATGTTCTACTACAAAACAGGTAACCGCCAAATCATCGGCGCCAGCCCTGAGATGCTGGTCCGCATCGATAATCGCAAAGTCATAACCTTTCCCATCGCCGGAACTACCCCCTACACCCCAAACCCTGAAGAGAACAAACGCCTAGGCCAAGAACTCCTCTCCGACCCCAAAGAACATGCTGAACACATAATGCTAGTCGATCTAGCACGAAACGACATCGGAAAAATCAGCAAATACGGCACCGTAGAGGTGCCCGAATTTATGCAAATCCACCAATTCAGCCATGTCCAACATATCGTCTCCCAAGTAACAGGCGAATTAAAAGATAACCTGGACAGCTTTGAGGCCCTAAAAGCCGTATTCCCCGCCGGCACAGTTTCAGGCGCACCCAAAGTCAGAGCCATGGAAATCATTGAAGAACTCGAACCCTCACATCGCGGACCCTACGCCGGCGCAGTAGGCTACTTTAGCTGTAACGGCAACGCCGATTTTGCCATAACCATTCGAACCCTCTTTGCAGAGGGTAACACCGCCTATATTCAATCCGGCGCCGGCATAGTCGCCGATTCTGATCCTGAAAAAGAGTGGTTTGAAACTGACCACAAAGCCAAAGCCCTCATAAAAGCCCTCGAACATGCCGCCACTGCTACTGGAGAGCGAACAAAATGAAGGTCTTAATAATTGATAACTATGACAGTTTTGTCTACAACCTTGTCCAATACATAGGCGAGCTGGGCGCAGAAGTAGTGGTTTATCGAAACGACCAAATCACCCTCAAACAGGTTGCTGACCTCAAACCCGATCGCGTCGTCCTCTCACCCGGACCCGGCAACCCCCAAGACGAAAAATTCTTTGGCGTATGCAAAGCTATTCTGCTAAACCTCAGCCCCACCATCCCTACCTTAGGTGTATGTCTAGGCCATCAAGGTATCATCTCTGTCTATGGCGGCAAAGTGGTTCCCGCCAAAAAACTAATGCACGGCAAAACCTGCCCCATACACCACAACGAAAAAAACCTCTTCAGAAACAGCCAAAACCCCTTCAGCGCTACCCGCTACCACTCACTAGCAGGCGAACGATGCTCCCTCCCTGAGTGTTTGCAAATCACTGCCGAAGCCCTTGACGACGGAGAAATCATGGGCATACGCCACAAACAATACCCCATCTATGGCGTCCAATTCCACCCTGAGAGCATCCTCTCAAAAGATGGGAAACAAATCATCCAAAATTTTTTGGAGACTACTAACCCATGATCCGAGAAGGCATCCAAAAACTCATCGACGGCACCAATCTCACCTACGAAGAATCCTGCACCGTTATGACCGAGGTTATGTCCGGCAAAGCCACCAACGCCCAAACAGCCGCATTTCTAACTGGCCTGCGCATAAAAGGCGAATCAGTTGAAGAACTCATCGCATTTGCATCCGTTATGCGCAATCACTGCCACCAAATCCACCCCAAAGTACAGGGTCGATTAGTCGATACCTGCGGCACCGGTGGCGACACACTCAAAACCTTCAACGTCAGCACCACCGCCGCATTTGTTATCGCAGGTGCAGGGGTTGCAGTAGCAAAACATGGCAACCGTTCAGTCACAAGCAAAAGCGGTAGCGCCGATGTACTTGAAAAACTAGGCCTAAACCTCACAACCGAACCCCAAACCGTTCAAACCCTCATCGAACAAATAGGAGTGGGCTTCATGTTCGCACCCGCCTTTCACCCCGCCATGAAATACGCCATGGAAACCCGCCGCGAAATCGGCGTCCGCACAGTCTTCAACCTTCTAGGCCCCCTAACAAACCCCGCCAGCGCCAGCGCACAACTACTAGGTGTCTATGACCAAAAACTAGTAACTCCCATAACCCATGCCCTGCAAAAACTGGGCTGTGATGAAGCAATGGTCGTACATGGAATAGACGGCCTTGACGAAATCTCCACCATAGGCAAAACTCTCATCGTTCACCTAAAAAACAAACAAACAACCCAAACTATATTTTCTCCCTCTGACTTTGGAGTCAAAAAAGCAGATATAACTGAACTGTATTGTCCCTCAGTTAAGGAAAACGCAGAAATTCTCTTTAACATTCTAAACAACAAAACAACAGATGCCAAACGCGATGTTGTTTTGGTTAACAGTGCCGCCGGCATTTTAATCGGAGGCAAAGCCAACAGCTTCCAAGAAGCCCTTGAATTAGCCAACACCTCCATAGAGAGCGGTGCCGCCTACAAAAAACTCAGAGAACTGATAAAAACATCCGGCGGCAATTTAGAACCCCTCGAAACCCTGGAGACAAACCAACAATGACCGACTTTTTTGACACCCTCGCAAAAGACGCAAAAACCACCATAAAAAGCGGATACTACTCTTACAGCTATCAAAATTTACCCAACAACCAAAACCACCAAAAAATCAGCCTAAAAAACGCAATCCAAACCTGCAAAACCAACCCCATTATAACCGAAATCAAACCCGCTTCCCCCTCCGCAGGAATCATACGAACCAACATCGATGCAACCCAACTCGCACAAGACATGCAACAAGGCGGCGCAGTGGGTATATCCATTCTAACTGAACCCAAACACTTCCACGGCACCCTAACTAATCACACCCAAACCCGCCAAGCCACAAAGTTACCCCTGCTCATGAAAGACATCATTTTAAGCCCCCTCCAAATTGACGCCGCCGCAAACCTAGGCGCTGACGCCATTTTGTTAATTCAAGCCCTTCTTGAGCGAGGATACGGCCAAATAACTATTCACGAACTTATAGAATATGCCCATGCTAAGGATCTTGAGGTTCTGCTAGAGACACATAGCGAAGCTGAGTTTCTCCGTGCAACCCAAACCCAAGCCGATCTCATCGGCATAAATAACCGTGACCTCGCAACCCTAAAAATCAACCTAGAGGTCACCCAGCAAATTCTTGAAAAACATAAAAAACCCCAAAAGCCAATCATAAGTGAAAGCGGAATCCAAACCGTTGCTGATCTGCAGTTTCTGCGCAGCTACGGTGCAGATGCTTTCCTGATAGGCTCAAGCATCATGTTAACCAACGATGTCAAATCCAAAGTTAAGGAGTTTGTTAAAGCATGAAATTAAGCAACTACCCCGTGGACGGAAAATACGGTAAATACGGTGGACAATTCGTTCCCGAAGTCCTAATGGAAGCCATAGTAGAACTTGAAAAAGCCTACAACAAGGCCAAAACCGATCCCACATTTCAGAGCCAACTCGACTACTACCTAACAACATTTGCCGGCCGACCCACAGCACTCTACTATGCAGAAAACCTTACCCGCAAAATGGGCGGAGCAAAAATCTATCTTAAACGCGAAGACCTCGCCCATGGCGGCGCCCACAAAATCAACAATACCCTAGGACAAGCCCTCCTAGCAAAACAAATGGGCAAAACACGCGTCATCGCAGAAACCGGCGCAGGACAGCACGGCGTTGCCACCGCCATCGCATGTGCCGCACTGGGACTCAAAGCCATTGTGTACATGGGCACAGATGATTGTGAACGCCAAAGGCTAAACGTATTTCGCATGAAACTCCTCGACGCCGAAGTTCACCCAGTCGAATCAGGCTCCAAAACCCTCAAAGACGCCATAAATGAAGCATTTCGCGACTGGGTAACCAACCTCAAATCCACATACTACCTCATAGGCTCCACCATGGGACCCCACCCCTACCCCATGATGGTACGAGACTTCCAAAGCGTGATTGGCAAAGAAATCAAACAACAATTCACAACCACCACAGGCAAATTACCCGACGCACTGGTTGCATGTGTAGGCGGAGGTTCTAATGCAATGGGCACATTCTACCCCTTCGAAGATGACCCCGACGTAAAACTCTACGGTGTCGAAGCCGCAGGCGAAGGCATTGCATCAGGTAAACATGCCGCAACACTATCCGCCGGCCAAGAAGGCATCTTCCATGGCATGTACACCTACATCATCCAAGACAAAAACGGCCAAATCGAAAACACCACAAGCATCTCAGCTGGACTTGACTACCCCGGCGTTGGACCTGAGCATTCATTTCTTAAAACCATTAAACGAGCCGAATATGTTGCCGTCAATGACAAAGAAGCCGTTGACGCATTTTTGATGCTCAGCAAAACCGAAGGCATTCTCCCAGCATTGGAGTCTTCCCATGCGGTGGCCTATGCTATGAAACTAGCTCCCCAAATGAGCAAAGATCAAACAATTATTGTCACCCTCTCCGGACGAGGAGACAAAGACGTAGAAACAATCGCAAAATACACAGGTGTACCAATATGACCGCCATAAAAGAAAAGTTCCAAAAGGCAAAAGAAAACCATGAAGGCCTACTCATCGGCTACATCACCGCAGGCGACCCAACACCCGAACAGACCCCCAAAATTGCAGATGCATTGATCCGGGGCGGTGTAGACATACTTGAACTGGGTTTACCCTTCTCTGATCCCATCGCTGATGGACCCACCATCCAAGAAGCAAGTCTTCGAGCACTCAACGCCGGTACCACTCCCCTAAAAGTGATAGATATAGCACGGCAAATCAAATCAGAACACACCAACACACCCATAGTTGTGATGACCTACTACAACCCCGTGTTTCATTTAGGGGTTGATAGTTTTCTTAGTCAAGCTAAAACAGCCGGTATAGATGGCTTTATCGTGCCTGACTTGCCTGTTGAAGAAGCTACTGACTACCAAACCGTTGCAAAAACCCATGACTTAGATACAATTTTTCTTGCGGCACCAGCCACATCGGATGAGCGTCTCAAAAAAATTGTTGTTGCTTCTTCGGGTTTTCTCTACTTGGTATCGCGGTTTGGCGTTACAGGTGCCCAAAGTGCCGTAACTGATTCCACCGTTCAGCTCATTAAACATGTGCAACCCTATACCGCAAATAAGGTTCCGTTGGCAGTGGGGTTTGGTATATCTAAACCTGAGCATGTCCGCCAAGTTATTGCGGCGGGTGCGGATGCTGCGATTGTGGGGAGTGCCTTCATAAATATCATCAAGGCTAACACCCAAAACTTTTCTGTTGCTCTTGTAGAGCTTCAAAGAGTTGCTGTGGAATTGAAATCTGCGACGAAATTCTAATTTTTTCTCTTCTTTTTTGGATAAGTTTTATAGTTGGATATGTCTTCCTATCTGCGGCGATGGATCTTAGGCGGTGGGTTAGGGGTCCATTGTACCGTAAATCCCCTACATGACGGGCCGACATCTACGGCTGAGGCGTCAAAGGCCGCTTGGATCTTCATTTCCGAACCAGTGACTATCCGTCCTTTGGGGCTGGCGGTCAACGGGCGGTTTCCGTAGGGGAACTGTTTCGTTGTTTAGCAGGCGAACCCGGCTAGGCTCGGGAGAGAGCAACCTAAGTTTGGACGTTATGCGCTCAAAGGGGTGCGGGTAAGAGTGTAGGGTTTGAGGTATTCAGGCGGAGTCTGGGCGACAAACCGGAGTGGTCCATCGCTATTTCTTGTTTTTAACTGTGTATCTGCCTGATAGTGGTCTGAATGGTTTATTTTTAATTTATTTAGTTTATCTGTTTTTTATGTAGTATATATAGTAGAAGTATTGATATTGATTCTATTGGCTTAATATTTATAGTTTGCTTTTTAGTGAGAACATTTTGAGTGGTTGTACTTTGCCAAAAGTTCGCCCGCTCAAATATCAAAAATGTAGGTTATTCTTGCAAAGGAGATAGAATATGAAAAACTATAAAAAAAATGTCGGTCAAGTAGTGTCTATTGTTTTGGTGTTGGCTGTTTTTTTGTCACTGGTTGTTGTTCCTGTTTCGTTTGGGGCTGTTCTTAATGATTGTCAAGTACGTGTGCCTTTAGTTGTTGATTTGTCTTATGTTATTGCGGGGGCCCAGTTTGTTTTTGAATATTCTGCTGGTCTCGAATTTGTTTCTTACGAAAAATCAGCAACGGTTTATTCTGCTTTAACTACGCCTGTGGTGGTAAAAAATGGCTATGCCTGTTTGGGCTTTTATAATGCAGATAATTTGTATGTACCAAAAGATGGCAAACTGGATGTGGGCTATCTTGTTTTTAATTGTTTAACTGATGATCCTCAACAAATAACCCTGACCGAGATCAAATTGGTACAAATTGTTGATGATGGTGGTGCGACACGTAACGAGTTTCTTGCCCCTGTTGAAATCAAAGTATCTTCTGGAAAGGTCCTTGAAGTTTCGTCGGTAGGCGGTGGTGATGGTGGTAGTGGTGGTGCTTTGTTGGTTGATGATAAGGTTTCGTCGGTAGGTGATGTTAGTGATGGTGGTAGTGGTGGTGCTTTGTTGGTTGATGATAAGGTTTCGTCGGTAGGTGATGTTGCTGATGCTTCGTTAGGTGGTGCCCAGAATTTGTTGAGAGGTGCTTCTGAGGGTTCTTGGTTGCCAGTTGGTTTTTGGGTTGTTCTTGTGTGTTTGTTTGTTGTGGCTTTTGGTGCTGGTGTTTTTGTTATTATGAAAAAGCGGAGCGTCCTCAAATAAGCTAACCCATAATCTTTTTGGTTATTTTGGTTGGTGGCTGTTTTTTTTGTCTTGTGTGGTGGTGTTGTGGTGTTGGCGGTGGCGTTCTGTTGTTGTTGGTTATGTGCGTTGCTTAGTTTTAAGGGAGTTGGTTTTTGTTTTCATGAGTTGGTTGTGCCTTTACAGGAGGGGGTGATTTTGTTTTGTTGTTTGAATTTCTCTCTGTGTGGCTGAGTGAGTTCTTAAATAACCGTCTCTTGCTTTTTGTAATTAAAACTTGATATATAGTTGTTGAGTACATATCTGTTTTTGGTTGATTATATTGGTTGTATGTGTGTGGGTGTTGTTTTGTTTATTTTACTTATTATCTATATATTTTTGATAGGTTACTATGGAGATTATATTGCTATTTGGTTTATTGGCGTGTTTTTTATATCTTGGATTTTGGTTCTGCTCCTTAGAAAGCGTTTGCTTTCTTAAAATGTAATGGGTAAGCTAAAAATGACTAACTATGCAAACTATAAAAAATTTGTATCTATTGCATTGACTTTGTGCATTGTTTTTAGCATATTGTCAGTCAATATGGTCGTTGCAGCTGAACCTGGTTTTGTAGCAGAAACAATTACTCTGCAACCCGGCTCAACTGCACGTGATATCAATTTTAACTGGTACAGCGATCAAACAGATAATGCCGCATCTACTGTACAGATAGCCAAAAAAGTTGACATGATCAACGGTAATTTTCCTGAAGACAAAGCCATAACTGTCTATGGTACTGTTGGAGATGCTTCTGCTGGTAAAAGCTACCACAAAGCCGGTGTCACAGGCCTTGAACCTAACACTCAATATGTTCATCGTGTATCCAACGACGCCACAACATATAGCAAAATTTACACCTTTAAAACGGGTGGAACCGACGACTTCCAGTTCATCGCTGTGGGTGATCCACAACTCACCACCGGTAACCAAGACTCAGACAGCATCCACTCCGCTGATCGCACAACAACCACACGCGCAGGCTGGGCAAACACCTTAGACCTCATAAGCCAATACTTCCCTGACGTAAGTTTCATGGCCGGCACTGGTGACCAAATAGACACAAGCAACAGCGAAATTCAATACACCTACTACTTTGAACCTAACTGCCTGAGCAGTTTACCAGTTGCACCCGTAGTAGGCAACCATGAAGGCACAGCTGGCAACTTTGGCTGGCACTTCAACGTACCAAACGAAACCCCTGGTAGCGCTTTTGGTAATTACTGGTACACCTACAACAACGCATTATTTGTAGTCCTAAACACCTCGCCCTCACCTTCAGCATCAACTATCAATAACTATATTTCCGCTTTTGATGCTACTCTAAAAGCAGCAACCGAAGCCAACCCCGATGTTAGCTGGATTTTTGTCCAACACCACAAATCTACCGCATCACCAGCCTCCCACCAAACCGATTCCGATGTACTAGTTTGGACCCCTGAAATTGAGGCTCTAATGGACAAATACAACGTAGACTTTGTACTAGCAGGGCATGACCACATATACTCACGTAGCTGGTTTATCCAAGACCACGCAAAAGTAGAAGATGTTGACTACTCAGCAAATAGCGTCACAAACCCCCAAGGAACCCTCTACATCACAATGAGCACCGGTAGCGGCTTGAAATACTATGACTTTCGTACAAGTGCACCCGCCAGCCCCGCTTGGGTAACAAGTATTGAGGGTCTGTACTATGAAGCAGCAACACCCTTTAGCGGCACTTTAACTGGTAAACCTTGGTACACAAATATCGGTATCCAATACAAAGTCCCACAGTTTACTGTGATCGATGTTACAGCTAATAGTGTAACCTTTAACACCTACCGCACAGACACCATGGAATCTTTTGATACCTACACCGTTATAAAATCAGCACCAGCAGTTGTTACTCTAAGCGGTGTTGCAGATATTGTAGTTGGTAATGATGCTGACTATATTGTTTCTGTTAGTGGTGTAGATAAACTTGCTACAGTGACCCTGAAATTTGAAGTCGATGGTGCATACTTTAACGGTAAATCTTTCACTGGTCTTAATGGTTTTGAGGTTCTTGGTGGTGTTGAATGGACCTCTCTTGGCAATGACGTCTGGATGGGCCGCGTTGTTTTAGTCAATCTTAATGGCGGCATAAGTAGCACTGGTGCTTTAGATATATTTGAGATGGTGTTTGCATCAAACAGCAATTTACTTGGAACTGCTGAGATTCGATTGGTTGATGCTGTCTTAAGCGGTTATGATAATGCAGATAAGGCTGTCTATATTGATTCTTTGATAGTAAACAATCTGGTACAAACCACGATTGGTCAGTACTTCTCTGTATATGATGTTAACCGCGATGGTGTTGTGGATCAGCTCGATCTTACTGTTGCACAAATGTTCTTCATGGCAAAAGAAGGCGATGCTAACTGGGCTACTGCTAAACGCGCTGATGTTAACGGTGATGGCCGGATCGATATCGAAGACTCGATTCTCATCCTCAAAAATATCGTGTGGTAAACCACCTACTCCTTTTATTTTTATCAAGTTTAGTGACTACTGCAACTGTTAAGTGCGGCTGAATTGTTATTGGTTGACGTTTTGTTGTTGCGCTTTCTGAGCTGATTAGACGGTTGTTAGGGGTGTCAATGGATTTGTAGTTTTTGACCCTGTGTGGTTAGTGTACTTAACAGATATTTATGTAAATATGACTCTACTTTGACTGCATTATATTTCGGTAATTTGGACGCGTTTAGTTTCTCTTTTGTCTGTAGCTGTCATGTGTTGCTGAAGGAGAAATAATGCTGTTTTCCAAGTTGCTGAGTGTTTGTTGAGTTGGCCATTGGTTTTTACACAAGATGAATGATGTGTCCAAATTCTACTAAATCTTGTTAGCAAAGTTTTGAGTATTAGGGGAAAAGTCGGGTATTTAGTTTGAAATTTGGGTTATAGTTGAGTTTTATGTGGCTTTTTTTATGGATTTGAGTGTGTGTGGTGTTTTTTTGATTTTTGTTTTGTTGGGTTTTGTTTTTTGGGTTTTTGTTTTTATTTGGGGGTTTGTGTTTTTTTTGTGTTCATTGGTTGTTTTTTTGTCGGTGTTCCATGGGGGAAGGGTTCCGTGTTCTTTTTTAAAGTTTTCAAGTAGTGCTTTTTGTGCGGTTTTGTGGTTGTCGGTTAGCATCCAGCTTATGGCGGTTTTTTCGATGTAGCCTTCGTTGAAGAGGGTGGTGTGTATTTTTCGGGTTGTTTTGTCGCCATATCCTGCTAAGTAACCGCCAAAGATTCGTTTTGTGAGTTTTTTGGTTTTATCAATGTAGAGGATGTCTGGTTTTGTTTTGTCTGTTGTTGTGGCGGTGTCTGCTATGGCTATGATGCTGTTTGTGTTTTTTGGGAGGTTGCTTAGTTGGAGTTCTTTTAGGGGAAGGAAGCCGCTAAACCCGTTTTCTTTTAGGGTGAGAGAGTTCATGTCATTTAATTACGAAACGGCCTTGATTTAACTCTTCCTATGTATTTTATGTGCTGCTATGTTTTTTATTTTCAAAGCCCTTAACTGTTTCTATATATGTTATTCTTTTAGGTGTGTTTAAATGAATAAAAAGGTGCAATTGTTTGAATTCGAAAACTTTTCTGTAAAAAAAGTGAAAAGTATTGGCATTGATAGTTTGTTAGAGAAACATAAACGCTGAGGGCTTTTTTATAAACCCCTCAAAACATCGTTTACTTAGATCTTTGGGTCGCTGTTGTACTGCTTTTTCCACTATTATTTATAACCCTGATCAGAACATAAACACAGGGGACGGATCACTCGCGTTAAATACCACAAGCTACTCCCAAACAAGTATTAATAGAATTCAAGAAAAAAAACTAGTAGATGATCCGAGTTACTACATCAACATGGAACTCAGTTGGATAGGTTTTAATGCCCGTATCCTCGAAGAAGCACGTGACCAATGGCATCCACTTCTTGAACGCGTCAAATTCCTAGCAATCTGTGGAAGCAACCTCGATGAGTTTTTCATGACCCGAATTGCCCGCTTACTTAAAAAAATCGCCAAAAATTCCCAAGACCGCTCCGTAGACGGAATGAGCGCCAACGAGCAGATTTTAGCAACCCGCAAAGAAATCCTTCTCCTAATTGAGCAACATGCCGCCTGCTGGAAAAACGAATTGTTGCCCGCCTTAGCCAAAGAGAACATAACCATCCAAAAATATGTTGATCTACCCAACAAAACCCAAGAAAGCCTGCGAGAATACTTTAAAACCAACCTCCTGCCAAAAATAAAAATGTTCAAAGACGTCTCTGCGGCACCTCTAATTGAAAACCTGCAAATTTATCTATGCATAGAGTCAGCAAACAACTCTCTACACTCCATAATAGCCCTACCATCCAAAAAGTTTGGGCGCCTCCTAAAAATCCCCCAAAGCCCCTACCGCGAACTCCTCAACTTGGAGCACAACTTTATCTTCATAGAAGATCTCACTGCCAATTGTCTTGATTTAATTTTCCCAAATGAACAAACCCTAACCCCCTACCCCTTTAGACTAACCCGCAATGCTGAAATAGATATCATAATGGATGAATCCTCTGATTTTTTAGGCTCAGTACAAAAAAGCCTCACCAAAAGAAAAACCGGTTTTCCCAGCCGACTCGAATTTGACGCCCACACCCCTAACACCCTAAAAACAGCCCTAATGAATTATTTTAACCTCCCCAACCACCTAACCTACACAAACGACGTCCCACTTGGACTAGTGGACCTTTGGGGACTCTACAAAATCGCTCGCCCCGACTTAAAAGACAAAACATTTCTCCCCTCCATTTTCCCCCTATTAACTCCGGAGAAAAACCTCTTTACAACAATTGCTAAACGCGATATTGTACTCTATCACCCCTACGACGGATTTGAAATAATCATAGATTTACTCAAAGAAGCCGCCCAAGACCCCTGGGTCAAAAACATCTGCATCACTATGTACCGTGTAGATGCTCACTCACCCATCGTAGGGGCCCTAATAGAAGCTGCACAAAACGGCAAAAAAGTAACCGCCATAGTCGAGTTAAAAGCCAAGTTTGACGAAGAAAACAATATTTTACTGGTCTCAAAACTCAGACAAGCCGGAGTCACAACCGTCTATAACTTCCCCAACCTAAAAGTCCACGCTAAACTCTGCCTCATAACCCGCCATGAAAAAACAGGGCTGATGCGCTACTCCCATATTGGTTCAGGCAACTATAATGCAATAACCGCTAAAATCTATGGCGATACCGGCTACTTGACCGCTAACCCTGAAGTCGGATTAGAACTCGAAGAGCTCTTCAACAGCATTATTAACGGATTACAAGAAAAAACCTTCAAATACTTCCTAGTCGCCCCTAAGAGCCTCAAAAACGAAATTCTATCCCGCATCGACCGCGAAATATCGGTGCACCAAAAAACCGGCCAGGGCTACTTAGCCTTTAAACTCAACAATTTGGAAGATAAGGACATAATTAACGCCCTCTATCGGGCATCTATGGCCGGTATTAAGATAGAACTAAACGTCAGAGCTCTGTGTGTTCTACGCCCAGGTATACCCCAGATAAGTGACAACATCTCAGTAATCTCTATTGTCGGACGCTTTTTAGAACATGCTCGCATCTACTACTTTGAAAACGGCGGCCAAAGCGATCTGCTAATTGGTAGCTCCGATATGATGTTCCGCAACCTAAACCAACGCGTCGAGGTTCTCTTCAGCGTTCCTGATCCCCAAATCCGCCGTATAATCTTTGATTACATGCTAAAAATCCATCTAAAAGACAACATCAAAGCCCGAAAACTCCTCGTCGATGGCACCTATCAAAGAATCACCCCCAAACCAGAGGAAACAAGCCTTAATTCCCAATTCTGGCTAATCCAAAACCGAGGCATATGGCATGAATACGCCGCCTACATCCCAAACCTATATAGTTAACTCAAGTTATTGCCGCTTTGGCGCCCAAACTCTGCTAAACCTCACAGAGACCTTTGATGACCTGATCAAAGGAGTTATAGATAACCAAAATATCGAATATGTCCACAAACTACGGGTGGACTCTAGGCGACTAAGAGTCATGTTGCCCTTTTTTGAATTCTGTTTCTCCAAAAAACAATACCAACCCTGGAACAAAAAAATAAAAAAAATCACTCGCCTGCTTTCCAAAGCACGAGACCTCGATGTACAAATCAACTTTGTAGAGAACTACCTAAAAACACTTGATAGCGCCGTAGATAGCACTAACTTAAATACACTACTAAAAAAACACAAAACCCATCGAAAAAACATACAGACCCCTGTTATCCAAGGATTAGAGGAACTCATAGCCTCTCAAACATTAACTGAAATCAGGCGAAGCTGTGAAAATTTAGTTGTTCAACAGCAGACTGATGAACCCTTTGATTTTGAACTGGTACTTCAAATAGCGCATTACAACATAAACCGCAAATTAGCTGATCTTCTCTCCCTAAAACGCTATGTGTATCTCGCCAACAAACCGCGTTGTCATCACCAGATGCGCATATACGCCAAAAAACTTCGCTACACTCTAGAATGTTTTGCGCCCTTCTATGAAAACAGATTCAAATCAGAAATTCAGCAGATTAAGACTTTTCAAGATACTTTGGGCGAGATACATGACTGCGACGTTTGGCTTAACTGCCTCCAAGAGTTCAACCGAAAACTCTACAAAAAACCCGTCAAAACAACAAAAAACCCTACAGAGTCTGATAAATCCCTTGAAATCTTTGCCACATATATCTTAAACAAAAGAAAAAACTCTTACCAACAGTTTGTAGAGTGTTGGACGCAATCAATGAAAAACGGTTTTTTTGATCAGCTTACCAACCAAACCCGCCTGAGCCCCTCTATAACCTCCCAGAAAAAAACCTATCACGCCCTGACCAATCCGGATGTTAAAATCGCGGTGATATCTGATATCCATGCTAACCTGCAGGCACTGCAAAAAGTTATCCAAGACGCCCAGATGCGGGGCGCCGAAATTTTTGTTAACGCCGGAGATTCTGTTGGGCTTGGTGCCTGCCCCAACGAGGTTGTAGAGTTACTCTCTGAAAAGGGCATATTGAGCATCGCTGGCAACTATGATGTAGCAATGCTAAAGAACCACTGTGATGCAAAGGGCCCAAAGAAAACAACTTTCAAATACACAAAAAAACATCTCTCCAAAACCTCTGTGCACTATTTGAATTTGTTGCCCCAAAAACTTCAATTAAAAGTAGCCGACAAGCACCTCTTAGTGGTGCATGGAAGCCCCCAATCGATCGATGAACACCTCTACCCCCACAACACATCCCAAAAAAAACTACAACACATAGCCAAGATAGCCCAAGTCGATATTGTGGTGGTGGGCCATTCCCATATACCGTTCCAGCGTGAAGTGGACTCAACTGTTTTTGTGAACCCGGGTAGCGTCGGACGACCAGGTGATAAAAACCCCAAAACCGCTTATGCCCTTTTGAGTTTTAACCCCCTTAAAGTTGAACTAATCAGGTTGTCCTATGATGTGGAAGCCGCTGCCTCTGATATGCGCAAAGAGGGGTTGCCTGAGAGTTTTGCACAAATGCTTCTATGCGGTATACCCATAGATGCGGTGGTCAAAGCAGATAAAGCAAAAAAGGCCGTATTGAACCTCAACTGTGGTGCTGTGGTTGCGGCTTGCGAAAAGTTTTCTGTGGCTCTTTGGCCCGATACTAAACACTGCCATCAGGTCACAAACCTTGCCTTAACCTTGTTTGATGAATTAGCGGGCATTCATAAACTAGGTAAGCGGGAACGTTGCTGGCTTGAATGTGCCGCGGTGCTCCATGATGTGGGCTTATCCAATGACCGTAAGAAGCATCATAAGACCTCAATGCAGCTCATCCTAAACGACACCCAGTTGCCCCTGCCCTCCAAAGAGCGGCGTATTATAGCTAGTATCGCAAGATACCACCGCGGCGGTTTACCTAACCCCAAACACTACAACTTGGGCTCTTTGGATTCCCAATCAATGTATGTTATCTGCGTGTTGGCCGCGCTTTTACGTTTAGCTGATAGTCTTGATTGCCGTCATGAAAGTTGTGTTAAACTGCTCAGTGTTAAAACCAGCGCAAAAGCGGTAGTTGTGGAATGCCAATCTAAGCTGGATCTGTTGTTGGAGCTTTCGCGGTTCAATGAAAAGAAGGGGTTATTTGAAAAAATCTTTAAAAAGGAAATCGTGCTGATATGGAATTAACCGTGAAAACCGCAGAAACCGTAGTGGGTTTTATTGATATTGGCACAAACGCCATACGTCTTCTAGTAGCAAGGATCCACCCCAACTTTTCCTACACCACTATAAGCCGCGAAAAAGAAATTGTTCGCCTAGGCGAGGGCGAATTTAGCGATCAAACTCTAAAGCCCGATGCGATGGAACGTGCTATATTTGTCTGTGAAAAATTTGCTGCTCTAGCCCGAACCTATGGTGCTACTGAAATCATATCGGTGGGGACCTCTGCGATCCGTGAAGCCACCAACCAAGCAGAGTTTCTCGAAAACCTCAAAACAAAAACCGGTTTAACTGTTAGGGTTATTTCGGGGGAGGAAGAAGCGCGTCTCATCTGGTTGGGAGTTTCAAGCGGCATAGATATAGGCTCTAAAAAAGAGTTGTTTGTCGATTTAGGCGGCGGCAGTACCGAGATTATCATCGGAAACCAGCATGAGTGCTTCTACATTAACAGTCTGCGCTTAGGTGCAATCCGATTAACCGCTCAATTCATAGGTGAAGGTTGGACTGCACCCATAAACTTTGGTCTCTACAAAAAAATAAGACAATACGCTTGTAGCAAAATCAACATAATCAAACCCCAAATCTTGGAATATGGCGTCCGACTAGGCTGGGGTTCTTCGGGCACAATAACTAACCTAGCCGAAGTCGCAAACAAACTGTTTAAGAAAACCAATTCCAACACCCAAACGCTGAGTTTGACCCGAAAGAACCTCAAAAAACTGGCGGTTGTTCTGTGTTTGTTACCCCTTGAGACGCGAAGAAAACTACCTGCTATAAACCCCGAACGTGCCGACATCATTGTTGCTGGTGCTGCAATAATCGAAGCTGTCATGGAAGAGCTTGGTTTAGAAGAAATCTGCATAAGCACCAGAGAACTTCGTGACGGTCTTCTTGTAGACTACCTCTCCAATTTTGAGGGCTTTCGCGAACTCCAAAAAGAACCCATACGAAACCAAAGTATCCTCCATCTGGGCCGATCATGCAACTTTGATGAAAAACACGCCCAAACTGTCGCTGATTTATCATTGGAGCTTTTTGACAGCGCCAAAACAATAGCCCTCCACAATCTAGGCTTAAAAGAACGCGACCTGCTAAGACATGCTGCATCGCTCCATGACATCGGTGACTTTCTTTCCTTTGATGACCACCACATGCATTCTCACTACATCATCTGTAACGCAGGTCTTGCGGGTTTTGACAAAACTGAAATCCAGTTGATGGCAAACATTGCAAAGTTTCATCGCAAAAAGGTTCCCACAAAAAAAGTTCTAAAAGCCGAGGGGATGGATGAAAAAAGCAAAGAGATCATTGTGGTGCTTTCAACGTTTTTGAGACTTGCCGAGAAACTAGACCGAAGTCACTGTGGACTGGTTAAAAAGGTCGAGTTTGTCAGGGAAGGCAAAAATCGCGTTGTTTTACAATTCTACTCAGATAGTGACTGTAGCTTAGAGGAGTGGAGCATAATTCAGAATCAACCAGCATTCTATGGTGCGTTTGAGAAGATGCTAAGTGTGCAACGTATAGTGACCGGTTAACTCAACTAAAAGCGGCATGCTAATTCCATTTAGGTTACCTGTCTGCCCAATTTTCCATCAATAATACAACATGGATGTTAAATTAGCAAGGAACTATCTTAACACTAAACCTGCGGTTAGTCTTTTTCGAGTTCAGCTTTAGCTTTGGTCAGCTCTTCTTTTTGTGTTTTGTTCAGTACTGGATATGTTAAGTCTAGTTTTTCGATTTCTGAGGCGATAACTTCTGCGATCAAAGCGTGTGCTACCCATTTTCTGTCTGCTGGTATAACGTACCATGGTGCCCATTTTGTGCTGGTTTTGTTTAGCATTTCTTCGTAGGCTTTTTCGTACTCTGACCATTTGGAACGTTCCTCCAGATCGGTTATGGAAAACTTCCAGGCTTTATCTGGGTCTTCGAGGCGTTTTAGCAGACGTTTTTTCTGTTCTTTTTTTGAGATATGGAGATAAAACTTGAGAACCAATGTTCCTCCTCGAACAAGGTGGCGTTCAAGAAGCGTTATGTCTTCGTAGCGTTGCTCCCAAAATAGTGTCTCATCTTGTATTGGTGGTAGTTTTTGTTTGGCAAAGACTTCGGGGCGAACCTTGACAATTAGTACGTCTTCGTAGTAGGATCGGTTAAAGATGCCGATGCTTCCTCGTTCCGGAAGCGCTTTTATGTGCCGCCACAAAAAATCATGTTTAAGTTCTTCTGTGGAGGGCGTTTTAAAACTGGTAACTCGACAACCCTGCGGGTTAACTCCTGACATGACATGGCGAATGGTGCTGTCTTTACCTGCCGCATCCATACCTTGTAGAATAATCAGCATGGCATAGCTGTCGCTTGCCCAGAGTAGTTCCTGTTCGCTTACAAGTTTTTGCCGATTTTCTTCAAGCAGATCTATCGCTTGCTGTTTTAGTGTTTTTTTATATTTTTCCTGCTTTGCCCATTTTGGTAGCCAATTAGAATCATAATCTTTGAGACGTATGGTTTTTCCTGCAGGCACTATGAAGTCTTGCGTACCTATAGACATAACATCGCCTCTTTGAATGTAGTGGGGGTTCTTAATAACTTCTGTGGAAAATACATAGAAAGGCTAAAAAACAATAGTGATTATAACTTAATTGAGAGCACAGCAACAAAGCTGTGTTGTTGCTGATTATCAACAACACATTTATAGAGGGAATTTTATTTGGTAGAAACTGCTTTAATTACACAAAAAAAACAAAACAACACCCGATCCGTCGCTAAACTATCCAATAATCGGCTCATCTATCAAAGCCTATTTACTCATTTAAGTGATGGTTTTGCTTACTGCCAAATACTCTTTGACAAATCCGGTGATGGTGTTGTTGATTATGTTTTTTGTGACTTAAACCAATCCTTTCGAAACATAACCAAATTAGGTAATAAACCCGTTGTTGGACAAAAAGTCTCCGAGTTGTTTCCTTGGATAGGCGATCTCTTTGGTGATTGGTTAAACCTCTGCGGTAGAGTCGCTAAAACTGGTCAGGGTGCCATAGTTGAGGGTTACTGTAGACCCCTGAATCGGTGGTTTTCAGCTGATGTTTACTGCCCCGAAAAAGGTTATGTGGCTATAATAGCTAAAGACATCACTACCCGTAGAAAAACCGAGCAGGCCCTTAAACTAAGCGAGAAGCAGTACAAAAAACTCGCTAACAGTATAGCTGATCCTTTCTTTGCCCTGGATTCTTGCTTAAAATTTAACTATTGGAACAAGGCGATTGAAAAATTTACAAGTGTAAACTGTGCCGATGTTTTGGGAAAACATTTCTTTTTTGTTTTTGGAAAAAATCGGGTGTCTCGCAGATTTGCCGGTATTTATCGTGATGTGATGCGAACCAAATATCCTCGAGCATTTAGTAGCAAGTTGCCCAAAGGTGCCGATGCTGTCTTTTTTGAAATTGAGGTATACCCCACAGGTAATGGTATCTCTGTTTTAGCTAGGGATATAACGATGCGCAAAAAAATGCAGGTTTCCATGGAGGAAAACACTAAACGATTAGAGGAGCTGGTTCGGATTCGTACTGAAAAACTCAACAATGCTGAACGGTTAGTTGCGATTGGAGAAACGGCTGGTATGATTGGTCATGATATTCGCAACCCTTTGCAGAGTATTATTGGTGAATTGTTCTTAGCCAAAGATGTGCTAAACGAGTTGCCTGAGACAAAACTTACCCAGAGTCTTATGGAATGTGTTGCTGATATTGAAGAGCAGACAATCTACATTAACAAAATTGTGGCTGATCTTCAAGACTTTGCTAAGCCACTGATTCCTTGTATAATCGATACTAATCTTGATGAAACAATTCGAGATGTTAGTTTACCTCTTGATGTGCCCCCAAATGTCCATATTAGCTACTTGTCGGTTATGCCCTATTTGGTGCTAAGGACCGATCCTTTGTTTATCAAACGTATTCTTAGTAATCTTATCTGCAACGGTATCCAAGCCATGGAAACCAATGGTGGTGAGTTAACGGTGCGTGCTTTTCTACGGGATAATTTTCTCATAGTTAGTGTTTCTGACACCGGTACTGGTATATCTGATGAGGTGAAAGAAAAAATCTTTAAGCCTTTGTTTACAACAAAATCAAGAGGACAGGGGTTTGGTTTAGCGGTGGTGAAAAAACTCGCCGAGGCCTTGGGTGGAAATGTTTGTTTTGAAACTCAGGTGGGTTGTGGTACAACGTTTATTGTTGAGCTTCCCCTCCTGAGTCCAAATATTATTCTAAGCTGATTTTTTCACCGGTTACAATGTAGACTATGGATTCACATGCATAGACTGCATGGTCTGCTATGCGTTCAAAGTATCGGGTAAGCAATATGCTTGAGGCGACGCATTTGTTGTTGGTTTTCTCTTGGCTGATTATTTTGTTGATAACGTCCTCATACATTTGGTCGATTTCGCGTTCTATTGGCGAGATGGTTTTGGCAAGGTTTACATCGTGTTTACGAAGTGCGTCTATGCTGGTTTTAACCATGAAGAGAACTTTATTTCCCATCTCGGCGAGGTCGTTTTGTATCCATGCTTCACACGGCGCTAAGCCGTGTAGTTGGTGGGTTATGTTGGATATGTCTAGGGCGTATCTGCTGTAGCGGGAAAAATCGTTGCTGATTTTCATGTGGGATTTGATGGTTCGCAGATCTGAGGCGACAGGTTGGAATCGTGCGATTAATTCAAATGTTTGGTCTTCGACTTTTCCTGCCATGGCGATAATGACATCTGATATTTCCTTGACATGTGGTTGTACGTTTTTGTTCTCAAAGTAGTTGCGTATGGCTGTTGTTATGGTTTCATGGGCTAATTCGCCCATGCGAATTAGTAGTACTGATTGTTCTTCTAGTCCCTGATCGATTATTCTGCTCATGGCTTTCCTATCCGAATTCTCCTGTTATATATCTCTCTGTTAACTGGTTCTTTGGCGACTCAAAAATATCTTTGGTTGCTCCAAATTCTATGAGGCTGCCCAGATACATAAATGCAGTGTAGTCTGATACACGTGATGCTTGTTGCATGTTGTGGGTGACAATGGCTACGGTATAGTTTTTCTTCAACTCCACAACCAGTTTCTCGATCTTGGCTGATGCAATTGGATCTAAGGCTGAGGTGGGTTCATCCATGAAGATTACTTCGGGTTTTAGTGCTATGGCTCGTGCAATGCATAGTCTTTGTTGTTGTCCGCCTGAGATGCTTGTACCTGGCTTTTTTAAATCATCTTTTACCTCCTCCCAGAGCGTTGCTTGTTGTAGGCTGTGTTTGACTATCTCATCGAGGTTTTTGTTTTTGTGGGCGCCTGTTAATTTTAGGCCTGCTGCAACATTATCGTAGATTGACATGGTGGGGAAGGGGTTGGGTTTTTGGAAAACCATGCCGACTCGTCGGCGAATCATCACTGGATCTACGTTTGGGTCATAGATGTTTTGGCCCTCAAGGAGTATTTGGCCGGTCAGTTTGGCGGTGGGTGCTAATTCATGCATCCTGTTGAGGGTGCGAATGAATGTAGATTTTCCACATCCGGAGGGTCCAATGATGGCTGTGATAGTGTTTGCTTTCATTGAGATGTTTATGTCTTTTAATGCCTGTTTAGTGCCAAACCATGCGTTCAAATCTACACTTTGCATCTTTATGTTGTTATTATCCATTTTTTCACCTTGTTCCTTTGTTTCGGCCTCTGCTGGCTAATCTGACGCATATGTTAAGGGTTAAAACTATTAAAATCAGCACTAAAGCTGCACCCCATGCTTGTGTTTGTTCTATTTGGAGATGTGAGCGAGAACTTAGGTAGATGCGCAGAGGCAGTGCATCTATTGGGGCGTTTAGTCCTTGGAAGAAGTAAAAGTTGCCAAGGATTGTGAGTAGGATGGGTGCGGTTTCGCCTGCTATGCGTGCTATGGCAAGAACAATGCCTGTTATTAATCCGCCTTTTGCGGAGGGTAACATAACGCTTAGGGTTGTTCTCCATCGATGTATGCCCAAGGCCATAGACGCCTCTCGAACACTATTTGGTACCAGTTTAAGTGATTCTTCGGTTGTTCTTGCAACGATAGGGATCATTATAAACGCTAATGCTACTGCGCCCGCCATTGGTGAGAAAGTGCCGGTTAAGCCGACAACAATTAGGCTATATGCGGTTATTCCCACAATTATGGAGGGAAATCCAGTTAATATGTCATTTATGGTTCGTATCCATGTGGCATATTTGTTATTTCCGTATTCAGCAAGATAGACTCCTGTTAGTATACCAATTGGGATGCCTATGGCGCTTGTTAACCCAATTAGAATTAGTGTTCCTTGTATGGCGGGTCCAATGTTGTTGCGCAGGCCATTTCCAGTTAAGAACTGCCAGTTTATAGCGGGGGCGCCTCGTACTATGACTTCAAAGAGGATGCTTAGCAGGGGCACAATAGCTATTATGAGACAGATTAAGCAGAGGACATAGAAGAATTTGTTTTTGAATTTACGCAGGCTATAACTGTGTAGGTTTAGCTTTTCAGATAGAGGCATTATTCAACGGCGCCTCCTTTGACTTTTAGAACCCGTGTTACCATAACATGTGCTACTATGTTTATGAGCAGACTGATTGCGAGCAAAACCAGTCCTGCGCCGATGTAGGCTGAGCTTTGGAGGGGTGTAGTTGAGTCGGAGAATCCGTTGGCAATAAGTGAAGGTAGGGTTTGACCTTGTTGAAACAGTGAGGTGGGCATAGCTCTTGGTCCAGTAGCGTTGCCTATGACCATAGTCACTGCCATAGTTTCGCCTATTGCTCTGCCTAGACCCAAAATTACTGCACCAAATATGCCGGAGCGTCCGTAGTTGAGGACCCAGTGGCGGATGACTTCCCATTTTGTGGCGCCGATGCCGTAGGCGCCTTCTCTTATGGAGTTTGGTACGGCGCTTATGACTTCTCTTGAAACCGATGCTACGGTTGGGATAATCATGATGGCAAGAATCAGTCCAGCGGTAAGAATATCGATGCCTGTGGGGTTTCCGCTAAATAGCGGTATCCAGCCTAGGTAGGTGTTTAGGGGTATTTCTATGTAGTTTAGAACCCAAAAGCGGAGTACAAACAAGCCCCAAAGACCATAGATTACGCTGGGAACAGCGGCTAACATTTCTACCAAGTAGGAAAAAGTTGTGCGTATGGGTTTGGGGGCCATCTCTACGATAAAGATTGCGATGCCCAAACTCAGAGGTACACCTACCAGCAGGGCGATGGCTGAGGTTAGCAGGGTTCCAAGAATGTAGGGTAAAACGCCAAATGATGATGTGGCTGGATCCCAGTTTTTTCCGGTGATAAACTCGACTCCGGATGTCGAAAGAACGTTTGTTGAACCAGTGACTAAAACGTAAGTGTTTAGTAATATGATAATTATGGCTGATGCGGCGATTATGGCAATTAAGGTCTTAAATATGTTGTCGCCTGTCAGCTTGATCATGCTAATCTGCCTGAACTAAAGATACAAAGAAAAAAAAGGTTTTGGAAGATTTGGATGGTCATAGCTTCACGTTTAATGTGTTGGTATAGTTTCGCCGTTGAAGGTTATTGACTTCAGTGTTGTTTCGTTGATTTCTACTAGGTTTGATGGCAGGGTTGCATACTGTAGTTTGTTGCCTAGTTGTTGATCATCGTGAACAACATACCAGATGTATTGTACGATTGCGGTTGCTTTCTCCTTGGTCATTTCTGGGATCACACTGAGGTCTTTGTAGACAAGCATGTAGGTTGGAGTGGCTATGGGGTATGCATCTGTACCGCTGGTGTTGAGGATGGATATGTTTTCCCAGCTGTCACTTCCTGAGGGAAGCGGTGATGGCAGGGCTTTGGCGGCTGCGGTTGTGCTGGCAAGCGTTGGGATAATATAGCTACCTGCGGGGTTTTTGATTGCTGCAACTGGTATATTGTGTTCTAATGTATAGGCTAGTTCAATGTAGCCGATTGAGTACTCTGTTGAGGTGACTGTTCCTGCTACTCCCGAGTTGCCGCTTTGGCCTATTCCGACTGGCCATTGGACGGTGGAATTTGCTCCGACTTGACTCTTCCAGGTGTCGCTGACGGAGGAGAGGTATTTTGTGAACCAGTTCGTTGTTCCTGAACCGTCTGATCGGTTGATGACTGTTATTGCTTTATGGGGCAAAGTTAAATCTGGATTGATTGCTGTTATAACAGGATCATCCCACATGGTTATTTTTCCTAAAAAGATATCTGCTATTATTGGGCCTGTGAGTTTTAGGCCGGTTCCGATGTTGGGTATGTTGTAAGCTATTGTGATTGCGCCGATGGTTTCTGGGATGTGTACGACATTGGGGGCGGCGGCTCTTTGTGAGCTAGATAGGGGGGCGTCTGAGCATGCAAAGTCAACGATTTTATTTGTTAAGTCTGTGACCCCTTTGCCGCTACCTCCGCCTTGGTAGTTAATTTGCACATTGGATTTTATCAGTGAGTATTCTGCTATTGTCTCTGCTAGGAAGGGTTGGGGAAAAGTTGCACCTGAAGCGGTGATTGATATGGACTCTGGAGCGGACAGATAAGCGTATGCGGCTACTGCGCCGATGATTATTGCAATTACTGCAATTCCTATTATGTATGTGGTTTTCATGGTTTTACATCCAGTTTTTATACTGTGTTTTTTGTACTATCATTAATTCTGTTATATAGTGAATGTTTATAAAATACATAGACTATATAGATATGCTTAATATAGTGTAAAAAAGTGTAAAAGCCTTGGGAAATAATTTGGAATTGAGCATGACAACAACCAAAGTAATCAAAAAATTAGCCGAAGGACGATGTAGTTGCCGGGTTATCGGTGAATCAAGTTTATGTGTTGTGTTTTTGTACTATATTTTTGTACTATTTTTAGTTTTGTTATATAGTTAATCAATATAAAATATGTTGATTATATAGGTATGATTAATATAGTGCAGAAACCCCGAAAGGTAGTTTAGAATCAAGCGTGAATCAAGCGTGACAACTAAAGAAATCGAAAAATTAACTGAAGAGCAACGTAAACTCCAGGTTACCGGTGGTTCAACATTTATCCTCTCACTGCCAAAAGACTGGGCAACTAAAAACGAGCTCAAACGCGGTAGCTCCATGATTGTCCGCGAAGAAGATGACGGCTCACTATCCATCTCCCCCTCAAGCTTCCACCAAAGAGGAAAACCTGACGAAGCCTTCATCAAAGTTGCCCAAAACGACAACCCAGATGCTATCATGAGAACTGCAATCTCTGCATACATAAATGGTTATAACGTCATCCATATCAGAGCACAAAACCAAAAAGTTCTATCCTCAAAGCTAAGAAATCACCTCAAAACTTTCGCCCGAAACTATCTCGTCGGCACAGAAATCGTCACAGACACCGCAACCAACCTAACCCTCCAAGTATTACTAAACTACCCCGAACTTACAATAAGAACCGCTTTGAGCCGCATGGCAATTATCGCATCCTCAATGCATAAAGAAGCCATACAATCACTTATGAACCTCGATCATTCCAACGCAAAAGCAGTCATCGAAACAGACCGCGAAGTCAACCGCTTTGGACTCTACATAGTACGACTACTAAAAATAGCCGTTACCAACCAAAGAGTCGTCAAAGACATCGGCTTAAGTAGCCAAATAGACTGCCTAGGCTACCGCCTCATCGCTAAATCCGTTGAACGTAGCGCCGATCATGCCACAAAAATCGCAGAAAACACTCTACTCCTAAAAGAAACCGTTAACGAAGAATTGCTAAGCAAAATCGCCCAACTAAGCGAACTAGCCAACACAATGTTTGAAGATGCAATGGCTGCTCTCTTTAAGCATGATTTCAACCAAGCAGAAGCCGTAATTGAAAAAATAGAACAAGTGCAACAACTCGAAAAAGAAGCCGTCCTCCAAGCCCAAAACATCAAAATCGAAGAAGTCGTCAACCTAAGATTACTCATCGAGAGCGTTCGACGCACAGCAGAATACGCCTGCGACATCTCAGAGGTCGTACTTAACCTAAACGTAGTTTCTGTTCTAAGCTAACCAAACTTCTCCAAACAAACCACCAAAATTGGTTGTTTGTGAAACTATGTAGTAGTGACAATGGCTTAGAAGTCCCAGACGGCTGATTTTCTGACTGCTATTAACTAGCAGTTGCCCCCTTTTGTGAACTAACTATCAAAATTTATGTCATGTGCATATTGCTTTGACCGCATTATAAATAAGTGTTGATTGTATATGTTAACACGTGCTTAGTTATGAATAAAAAGTACAGTGTTA
>WRCX01000021.1 GCA_009783705.1 Candidatus Bathycorpusculum hydrogenotrophicum
TCTTCAAGCAGGCAGTCATGTAACTATAATCTATCAGAACACTGAGCAAAAAAAGCCTGATTGTTCTCCAACCCCGCCCCCATGCACACCCAAACCCGACTGCTCCCCAACCCCACCCCCATGCACACCCAAACCCGACTGCTCCCCAACCCCACCCCCATGCACACCCAAACCCGACTGCAGACCACAAGACAGCTGCAAAGATCAAGACCACAAACAACCCAACCACAATAAACCAAATGATCCATGCAACGACAGTCACCATACCAAACACCCCAATACTAAAGCCATAGAGGAGAACTCTACTAATCCTCAAGAAGAAACCGATGACACACCCAGCTCCACACCACCACCCTCTGATGAAAACAAGTCTACAAACAGCGGCTCCTCAAGCTCCACCACCGCGTCTTCTTCGAGTACGTCTACATCTAGTAAAACAACGTCTAATGCGGCTCCCTCTAATTCTGGTGTCACAAACATTCCTGTAGCTAGTCCTGTTCCTGTGCTTCCAGCGGCTAAGGATCCTTTGCCCTCTGTTACGCAGTTTGTTTCTGAGGGTTCGGTTATGTTTGGTTTAGGCTGGTTAGGTGCAGCTTTGGTGGTGCTGTTTGGCGCTATCGTAACCGCACTAGCAATAACTGCAATACACCTAACACATAAAAAAAGGGCCCCACAACTCCAACTTTAGCCATACACACAAACTATAAAGTTGGATATCACCAACTTTTTCTCACCTATTTTTAGACTACAAATACAAAAGGTCAACCCTTTTATTTTTTTTATATGAATGGTTATTTTGTTTGTGGTTTTGGTTTCAGGTTATTTTTCGTCGTTAAATGAAAAGAGGTCATCGATTTTGGCATTTAATTCTCGAGATATTTGATAGGCTAAGCGTAATGAAGGGTTGTATTTGCCTTTCTCCATGAAAAGAATGGTTTGTCTGGCCACGCCTACTTTTTTTGCAAGTTGTTCTTGGGTTATGCCATTTTTTTCTCGGTATTCTTTCATGCGAGTTTTCATATGTGGTCAGTCGCCTCTTTTGTTGTAGTATGCGTAGGAAACACTGAAAATAGTTACCCCTTGGGATAGGGATACAAAAATCAGGGGTAAAGTATCATAGGTTTTTGTTACAAGGATGTAGGCTAAAAGAGTTGTTGAGAGTAGTGCATAGAAAAGGAATGCGTTTCTGCTTGCTAAGCCTACGTTTTTTTCAAATCTCTCGTCAGCTTTAATGAAAATAAAGAGGGTGAAGAGGCTGAATAGGGAGAAGAGCCAGGTGTTATACAGGCCAAGTAGTCCTGTTAAACCCAGAAGACCGAGGTAAGCTAAGTTGTTCTTTTTCATATTCGTCACCAATGTCACATATACATAACGTAATATAATTATGACGTTAAATATATATAACTATTACCTTGGCTTCGAGCAACACAGAATTGAAAAAAACCAAAAAAACAGAATAACAAAACAAGATCGGTGTACAACAACAGAGTAACAAAACGACTCAAGGTTAAGAGGGCCCAATTCAGGTTCCAATTGGTTTATGGAAAAATTTATAAAAATATGGAATATACGGCGTTAGAGTTGAAAATATGAATATACACAAGAGCACTGTGTTTCTGTTAATAATCATGGCAGTGCTTGTTGTACCTATTTTCTATTTTGTACGCTGGGGCATTGGGACAAAACTATTTTGGGTGAGTTCGGATGGTGTAGATGTTGTGGAGAAGAGCATTTGAGAAAAGCGTTGTTTGTTGCCGGTCAGTTCTTCTTTGTTTGATGATGCCGCCAAATCGCCCCTTATCTGCCGAAAAACCACTCTCAGAAAGATTGCGATAAAAATACTGCGCAAAAAATCAACCGAAAGAAGCCAATTTAGCCAAAATACTAGCCCAAACACCAATCCGCCTAATACTCTTTTTAGGAATCAAATACAACGCAGTACTACGCTCAAAAAGCTTGATAACATAGCGGGTACTGAAATATTTATCCAGCCGCAAAAATTTAATGGCAATACCTAAATGCCTCAACATAGCCAAAGCCTTTTTGAAAGCCTCCAGCTCCGATACTTTAGACATCCCACACCCAACATACATACCAGACGACAAATCAATCAAAGAGAAAAAATGAACAAACTTTTTCCCATACTTCTGAAGACCAGTACAGTAGTGGTTCTCCACACTAACAGCATAGCCTGTGCCATCTCCAGAGAACTCGCCGCTGACTGCACCCACATCTTTTAGAAGCAAAACAAAGACATTGTGCAACACCAGTTTGACCTCAGGATCGCTGTAGAGGCGCTCAATGTATTTGTAGCTCCATCTACTCCAAAGAGCGGCTGGAAGTAGTGGAGGGATTGCTCAGCCACGCGGTTGGATTTGTTTAAGAAACGCACCATTATGAACAAGTTGGCTTTCTTTTCTAGGTCTATTTTGGGGGGTCGGCCCATTTTTTGGTCTTCTTTGTTTATGGTTTCTACGGCTTGATGTACGTATTGGGGCAGGTTGTTTAGGCGTTGTTTTATTTGTGCACGTTTTTGTTCCCATTGGCTGTAGGGGTAGTCTGTTTTGTGGTCTTTGAAGAGTGTTTCGCGGGTTTCTTCTAGGACTTCGAGCATTTCTTTGGTGCTTTTGACCGTTAGGCGTTTCATACGCAAAACATTGCGGCATATGGTTATAAATATGCCATAATATGCTCTAGTACGAATCTTTCAAAAAATATATCTGCTCTCAAAGTATGCATACGCACAAGGGCAACCAAGAAAAAACAACTCAAACTACTTTTGTCCCAAGGCCGTACGCTGGGCTAATGATTTATTTGGAACCCTTGCATGCTTGGTGTTTTATATCGGATTTATTTTGGTATTGCGCGGCATTCTATATAAAACGGGCTTTAAATTTCCTCAAAGCGAAAATAGAACCGTAAATAGGGTATAGATAGAATACTAATAAGCGTTCTCTCAGGTTTGTTTGCGGTCTTTACCATAGGCGTCGTTGTAACTGTTCTTTTGGATTCTCGACCAAGCTATTTTTGGGTGTTTTTAATTCTCTTATTTGCTGCAGGAGCTTTTATCGGAGACACACTCAGAACAACATTAAAAAAACATGAACAAAAAAAGATACGTAGCTAACCAAAAACGCTACAATCAAACTAACAACCTTATCAGTTATCAGCATGTGTTGTTTTATGGTTAGGACTATTTTTGGTTTGCAGCTGGGCAGTCATATTTGTATTGACCGTCTGGGTCAATGCCATAAAAGTCTGCAAATGAGATGGACCATAAGGATTTTTTTAGTTGGCTTACATCGATTTTGTTTTTGATTAAATATTGCCATATACCGCTATAGTTGAGGTTGCCTTGTAGGATAATGCCGGTAACAATGTTATTTCGTATGATAATTTTTTTGTAACTATTAGGAATGGTTTGAATGTGAACAGTATCGTCACTTTCGGGGTTAATGTTGCCTACTGAGAGGGTGGGTAGATCGAAAAAGTTTAGGGTGTTTTTAGCTGTAAAGGTGTCTGTGAATTGTGTTTTTATATTGCACATGTTTTTTGCGGCTGTTTCGCCTTGTTTTACAGCAGATTGCCAGATTTCGCCAAGGCCTGTTACGCTGCCTGCGGCGTAAACGTTTGCGCAGGATGTTTTTAGGTAGGGGTCTACTTTTATGGCGCGGTCATATTCGATTCCGCTACCTTCTAAGAGTTTAGTGGAGGGTCGAACACCAGCGGCTACAATAACCATATCGCAGGCTATGTTTTCGCCTGTTTCTAGGGTGATGTGGGTTATCTCGCCGTTTTGGTTGCTTTGGGTGTTGGTTATTTTGCTGTTTAATCTAAAGGTACAGCCGTTTTGTTCGAATAATTTTTGATACACCGCCGCGGCTGTAGAGTCTATGTTTAGAGACAGGATTTGGGGTGCCATTTCAACAATGATGACGGGTTTTTTTAGTTTTAAGAGGGCGTAGGCAACATCTAGGCCAACTAGTCCGGCGCCGACTATGAGAATTTTTTTTACGTTAGGAGCTTTTTCGCGGATTGTTTTTGCGTCTGTTAGGTGTCGGTAGCCATATACGTTTGTTGCAGTTTTTAATTGGCCTATATTGGGAATAACTGCTTCAGAGCCGGTGGCTATTAGCAGGTTATCGTAGGGCAGGGTTTTGTTTTGTAGTTGTATGTGGTTGTTTTTTGTGTCAATGCTTAGAACAGATTCTCCAGGGTACCAGGTGATATTGTTAGTGGTGAAAAAGTCGTTTGGTACAAAGCTTAGGCTTGTTTGGTCTCTTTCGTGTCCAGTGTATTTGTGCAACATACAACGGGAATAGATGCTCTCATCTGAGGATACGATTGTGATGTCGTTGTTTTTGTTTATGTTTCGGATGGTTTTTGCGGCGGCTATGCCTGCTGCGCCGCTTCCAATGATTACTTGTTTCATGCTATACTACTTCCTCGATATAGATGGCCTTGTTTGGGCAGGCGCGTACGCAGTTGGGGCCGTTTTTGTCTTTTGCGCAAAAGTCGCATTTTATTACGTAGGTTTTAGTTGGGTTGTCGGGTTTTATGATGCCAAAGGGGCAGTTCATTACGCACATAAAGCAGGCGGCGCATTGTTTGCCGTCATATTGGACCAGTTTGTTCTCTGGGTTTTTTGTCATGGCTCCGCTCATGCAGGCTGATACGCATTGGGGATCGTCACAGTGTCTGCAAAATAGGGGGAAGTAGACGCCGTTGGCATCTGTTTGTATCGAGTTTCTTGATTCGTTTGTGCCATCGGTTAGGTCTAGATCGTAGAGGCTTCCGCTATCTTGTCGGTGGGCTTGCATGCATGCTAGGGAGCAGCTTTTGCAACCGTTGCATTTTGTGTGATCGATCATTATGCGTTGGATTTGACTCACCTTCAGATTTTTAGGGCTTTGCGTTTGTCCATTATGATTTGTTCTAGTATGTTTGCGGATTCTTTGGCGTCAGCGTTTATGATAACTTGGCCGCCGGTTAGTTGTTTCATGTCCTCGGTTAGGACTTTGACTGCGACTTTGCTTCCGGTGATAAAGGGCGGCAGACCTAAGTGTAGCGGTAGGCCAAGGGCTAGGCCAAATGCTCCATCAGCTAGGGCTTGTTCTTCTAGCCACTGTGGTGCGGATAGTACTAGGGGTAGTTGGGGTAGGTCGATGTTTAGGGCTTTGGCTAACTCGACGGCAACGGTTTCTAGGCGTCCAATGGCTAGGCAGGGGCCGAAGTTTAGAACTGGGGGGATGCCTAGTTTTTGGCAGATGGCTTTTAGTTTGGGGCCGGCTAATTCGGCAGCTTGGGGGGTCATAAGGCCGCAGTTTTCAATGCCGCCTGAGGAGCAACCCGCGGTTAGAACAATGATGTCTTTGGCGATTAATTCTTTGGTGAGCTCAACTGTTAAGACATCGTAGCCTCCAGCAGTGAGGTTTGAGCAACCTACGACTGCGGCAACGCCTTTGATTTGGCCTGAGACAATCAGATCAATCAGAGGAGACCAGTTACCACCTAGGAATTCTTTCAGGGTTACTTCGCTGACACCGGTTAGGGTGTTGTCGTTGCCGTGTTCTTTTAGCAGATTTAGAGTGGTTTTTGGTCGGCGGGTTTTGTATGCTTCGATGGTTTCGTTGATGATTTCGGTGCTTATGCGTGCTTTTTCTTCGAAGCTAAATTGTTTCATTTCGGCGTTAGCTTTTTTGGCAACGTTATCTATACAGATTTGCTTTATGTTCAAGGTGTCACATATGGGTTCGATGCCGGGCAGGGTGCAGTTAAATTCAGAGAGTACCACATCGATAGCGCCAGTAGCTAGAATTGCTTCGCTGGCATAATTGTTGCCTGCATGACCCTCAAATAAGCCGGTGTAGTGGACGCCTCTTAGCTGCAGCTCTTGGCCTACGCAGGTGCAACCGACTAATCGGAAGCCTTTGGCGCCTGCGGCGTTTGCGAGTTTAACTATTTCGGGTTGGACAAGTTGTTCTTGTAGATGGGCAAACAAGACATGTTGATGGCCGGTAATCATGATGTTTATGTACTCAGGATCGATAACGCGCAATCCCACTGGTGCCATACGGATTTTGGGTTCGCCCAACAAAACATCATTTAGTAAATTGGTAAGCAACAACCCATACAATCCTGTAGAGATACCTAAGCGTAGACAATCAACCAGCATATCAACTGGATCAGAGGATAGGTTGGTGGAGGTTTTTACTACGCCTTTGAAGACCTCAGATTTTGCGCCGCCGGGTAGAATACCCAGTTTTTGCCAAGTTTGATAACGGGGGGCATAGGCCAATTTTTGCACTAATTGCATCTTTTCAAAATCAGGCTTGTAGAGATCAGCCAACACTGCATCAGCAACTTTGATAGCTTTCTCATAACTATCAGCACCAGCAATACCTATCATCTCACATAGCCGATCAAGAGTCTGCAACCCTTTTAGGGGTCCTTTAGCTTGGGCAGTATTTTTTAGATGACGAGCCACATTTTCTACCACATGAATATAGCAACCTGAACCTGCCGCTACAGCACGTAAGAAATTGCGCACCACCATAACATCGGAAGTAGCGCCGCAAACTCCGCGAGGTGAATTGGGTGTAATACGACAAGGGCCATTAGCGCAAAGTCGACAACAAACACCCTGCAAACCAAACCCGCATTTTAGTTTTTGAGACTCTACACGCTGATGTGAGGTTTCCATAGGTAATTGAGCAATAAATTTCTCCAGCACCTTATCGGCACTTTTACAGGTTACACAGCCATTGTATTCGGTCATAGCAATCTCTCTTTAGCATTTGACATATTAAGCCACTTTGTATAAAGTATATATCCAGTTCAGCGAATAGTTACAAACAATATAACAATCTTTTACTATATATTGTTTAGAAACACTTCACAGAACCAAACACACACTCCACAAACAAATCCAAAAAATAAAAACAGCACTAAATATACTTTGTGCGCACAACACACCACTATTGCAATACAACCACAACCAAAACACCACTCACACACCAAACAACCCCTGCCAACAAGAACAAAGCAGGAAATATAAAAGAAAACGAAAAAACCCAAACAGACAAACCAGCAAGACACATCACTACAAACATTACGACAAAATACGCACAAACCCAATGAAAAGTTAGAAAGTAACAAGAACAGGAAGCTCTGTAACGCTCAGTCACCACAACTTGACGCTACAGAGCCAGAAAGCACCTAAGGAAGTGTCTTCAATTGGACACAAATACAGCCGCATCTTTAAAACTTTCCCAAGAACAATATGTTTTTAGGCATCTACATTATAGCGGCTTACAAATAGCAAAGGGAATAGGTTACAATAAACTACAACACATCCAATGAAACTAAAACCAAATCAGACAATATTTAGAAAACATGGCGAGCCAAGTCGGATTTGAAATAGCGATCCCAACTATTAGTGATTTCATTACTGCCACTATATGATAACTACGTTCTTTTCCAGCCACTAATCAACACAAGTTTCCAGCCAGCTGATTCATCGTTATTCAATGTAGAAGACGGGACATATTTCAGGCAATCATAATAAAAAAACAATGCAACATATACAGCAACTTATTTGAAAAAATAACAGTGTAACATTTAACTCATTGGAAGCTATAGAGCAATAGAGCTTTTGTTGCATTATTACCATCTTACAGCCGAAATGTCATTTATGACTCTTTAGATTTCTTCATCAATCTTTGTTTGATTCACCCTTCTCATATTCTTCCCTTAAATAGTCATTAAAGGTTTTGTCAACATACATTTCCAAACAAGAGGTGTTAATACATGATGCAGAAAAGGCTTTCCCCGGTACAATATCGCTTGTTTGTATAATTGCCTCTAATGAACGAGATCCATGCGAATACTTGTCAACTTTTATAAAGGCCTCTAAGACATTATCAGCAATTTCGAGTGTTGTTTTTTGATCTATACTAAGTTTCTTTTCTAGCAATGATCTCATAAGGTAGCACGTCTTAGCATATATCCAAACTCACAAAATGGAGTCTTATCACCACATGCTTCACATTGTTGAGCATCTTGTTTTTGCTTCGCTACATCTTGCAGTTTTCTGCCGGCTTGCTCAGTCGTCTCAAACTCTTTAACATCACAAGTACTGTTTTTGTCAGATGTATTTTTGGATAAATCTTTACCGTGTGGACACTGGCGATTTGGTCCAAGAATATTAATGTACCCTTTTAACCTACTAAGAAAATCTTTCGCTTTTTGCGCTTCAACCTCACGACTTTCTGCTTTTTTCTTAAAAACAGACATACTCTCGTTTGTTCCACCTGCAAATATAAAAATTGCACGCCCAATAAAATGCGGGTGTCCTTCTTCAGTAAACTCACCATCCTGCATAGGAGCCAAAAAATACTTCAACCACCCCAACTCATCGTTAAGTTTTGAATCGAATTCATCAAAAAAAAACAATCGGGCACTCACCCTTTAGGCCTGCATCACGGATTTGGTGAAAAGCCGTTACAAGCTCTTCAGGTCCCTTCATTTGGGATACATTAAACTTAAAAATTTTATTAAACTTAAAGGTTTTTTCAGTTTCCAGCTCATCTATTGAGGCAGCAATTTGCTCAACTGCAAAGGATTTTCCAGAACCAGGCGGTCCAAACACACAGATTGAGAGAGGCCTGTCCAATTTTGTATTGTAGATATAAGAGCGGAACAATTGGTGTATATAAGCGAGCAAGCAGAAGTGATGGAGGAAAAAAGAACAGATATCAAAACGTAACCATTAGTCCAGCTCACCAAGATTTTTTGATGTAACCATCTTTATCCACTTCTACCTCTACACCATCTATCATGTGTTTTTTTTCGCCAGCTATCCCGTCTTTTTTCTCAGATTTCTCCGAATTCAGATATTGCTCTATTAGAGCGATTATTTCTTTTTCTCGTTCAGCCTTAGTTGGTGTGCTAACTTTAACAATAACATAAACACCAGCCACCGCCACACATATCCCAGCCACCACTATTAGCGACATTTTAGAGATCCTTCACCAATACACCATAATCTGCATTGACTTAAATGCTTGCCACCATTCAACGGTGTAAACGCTATTACAGCTTAACTAGGCAATGCATTTGTTTTCAATAAACTTGTTCTTTTGCTAATTAAGCAATCACGTTGACGTATTGTGAAATCGAGAAGCATGTTGGTTCGGTTTACTTGGCGGTGAACACGCGAAGTATGGCAAACAGATTGTTGCGACATTGTCACAACAATTAATCAAAAAATATGGACAACATTTTGAATAAACAAAAACGCGTATGATTAAATTTGCCAAATTGTTTCCTGATGTTGAAATTCCATGCGACACTGTCACAAGAATTGCCCGCAACCAACACACCAATAACATACCCATGTCTAAATCTTTAAAGCGGCGGTGTAAACCAAAAAGTAAAACCTAAACCACACCAAAATCAATCTCAAAGCAAATCACCTTAATAGCCAAAACAAGCACAAATACACCTCAGATATAGAGAGAAATTTGGTGGACCGAGCCAGATTTGAACTGGCGACCTTTCGATTATCAGTCGAACGCTCAAGCCGTGCTGAGCTACCGGTCCACATATTTCCTTAGGCCTTAAACCTATAGAATATTCCTTGTAGACTCGGCTCTTATTTATAAAACCTTCGCGATTAACAACAATTTTACTGCTTAACACGTTAACTGTAAGTACATCCACTGAGATACACTCAATGGTTTACTAAGATACAACAAGATTTTTACCTACTTACTTAGTTCTAGAAAAAGTAATACTTCAATTTGAAGCCTAATCGAGCATTTCTTTGAACGCTGTCATCTTAGAGTAGTTGTTGATGTCGTATACAAATAAATAAAGAGATATGAAAATTTTGAGAATATTACATGTTCCTACAGAGACTGTCCAGAGGATATCTAATGATTGAATAACATCTGTATGAAAAGGTAGATGCTGTAGGATGTCTGATAGGTTCAACTTTTATTTGCTGTTTCTACTGATGGGCTGATTGTTAGTTATTCACGTTTTATGATTATTGAATGTGAGATTAGGCTGTGCACTGTTTTGTGTGTTTCTTTGGCGGTATAGAAATAGTATGATAATAACTACTGTGCACAACCATAGAGAGAGAAAATTAGCTAATCAGAGTTATAGTGCAGTTTGGGCTATGTCGTAGGTCATAAGTGCATTGATATTGTTTTTTTCTGTTGCTACCTGCATGTTGAGGTATTGGCTTATGATTGTGGATGGCCTATAAGTTTCAAAGGTGGATAGCTTAGTTTTTGTTGCTCTGCTGTTACGTACTACTAAAAATAGCCCACCCAGTGACAGCGTTATGAGTACCCATAAACCAAAATGCAGGTTACTCTGCAAAGTTAGTAGTCCAGTGTAGTGTAGTGCGAGAAATAATGAGAAGAACAACATGGAACTTGATGATGCTGTTACTAGGGGGAATTTTACATCCGCAACTGATACGGGAACTTGATTTGGTTTTAATGTAGTTGATGCATTTAGAGGTTCAGGTGTTGTGTATTGTTCTTTGTATAGGGTTATGGGGGCATTACAGCATGTGCATCTGTCCATGTTTTTGTTTACGACGCTACCACAGTAACTGCATCTAGTCATCATTCTTCACATCAGACGGATATAGCAATATTTAATATATAAAACGCTGCTACAAATTTTGATATATATCTATTACAGCACCATACTTCACGCAACTACAACAATTACCAACCGTTGGCTTCTTCTTCCTGCTGTAATTGTTCCTCATCATCATTAAATTCATCCCATTCATTAAACATCCGATCTAAATCCTGCTGTGGATCGTTTGGGTGTTGAATTTGCCTATTTGGTTTTGGTTTTTTTGTTTCATGACAGAAATTTGGTTCTGATTGGAGTTTTGATTGTTTTTTCGACCAAAACTTTAGCACTGCAATTATGACACAACCACAGAAAAGAACAATAAGCAAATACAGCAGATTATTCATTTTAGCGCCAGACCTTATTCTGTATACCTAAACTCTACATTAACATTTCCACAGCTGATTTAAGTGTAAACTATTTGACGGTTAGTTGAGTGTGATAGATGAAGCGATGACTAAATTATTTTAGGGGATGGTATAGTTTATTATAAGCAGATGCGCTCTGAGAGGACAGGGAGAAGTATGGGTTTAGTCGTTGCCGCAGTGGGTATTAGCGGTTCGGGGAAAACAACTACTCTTGAGTACTTAATCAGCAAGTTTTCAGTTAAGGGTTATCGTGTTGGTGCTGTGAAGCATATTCATCATGTAGATTTTTCGATGGATACGACAGGTACCAATACTTGGCGGTTTGCTCAGGCAGGTGCAGGGGTGGTCGTTGCGGTTTCGCCCCGAGAAATTGACATCATTAAAAAAACAACGCAAGACAGCCAAGATCTCAACAGAATCCTGGGGTTTCTCGATGATGAGGCGCTTGATCTAGTTTTCATTGAGGGTTTTCATGGTTTGATTGCGCCGCGGCAAGATGTTGTCAAGATAGTTACAGCTAAAGATCAAGTGGACCTAAAAATCACACTTGAGCTGATTAAACAACCAGTAGCGGCCATTGCAGGTTTGGTGGCTCAGAGTTCTTTGGGTTCTGTCTTTGAGGGAATACCGGTTGTAAAGTTACCTTTGGAAGGTGACCAGCTTGTTTGTCTCTTAGAAAAAGAGTTGCAAAAGCAGGGTAATCAGGTTTAGAGGGTGATTCTTTGGGGGCAGGTGTAGATGTTCATGTGTTTGTTGCGAACAAATCCGATTAGGGTTATGTTGGCTTTTTGTGCTGAGTCTACGCCTGAGTTGAGCACGGCTGCGACTGAGGCTACAATGGGTAGACCTGCTTTGGCGGCTTTGTAGATCATATCGCCTGGGACGCGTCCGGTGATAATTAAGAAGCATTGGGTGAAATCTATTTTTTTGAGGACGCCTTCGCCTATGACTTTGTCGACGGTGTTGTGTCTGCCTACGTCTTCTGAGAATGCGACCATGGTGCCGTCTGCTTGGAAAATGGCGCTGTCATGGAGGCCTCCGGTTTCTTTGAAGCCGTGAGCTTTTTGGTTGATTTGGCTGATGGCATCTATTATGGTTTGGGCTTTTATGGTTAGGTTTGATTGTACGGTGGCTAGTTTGTCGTCTTTTTGGTAGGCTGAGGTACTGGTTTTGATGAGTGGAACGATGCGTGTACTGGTTCGCTGGTTTTTTATGCGCTCTTCTAGGTTGATGTTTGCTTTGAGGGTTACTTGGCAGGTGTTGTTTGTTGGGTTGACGGTTATGTTTTCGATTTCATCTACAGATTGCAGGAGGTCTTCGGCAAATAGGTGGCCTACGGCTAGTTCTTCAAACTGGGAGGGGGAACACCAAATAACAAATGCGTGGAGGTTGTTTAGGGTGATTTGGAGAGGGACTTCCTCGGCGATGCAGTCGATGGTTCGGTTGCTTGTGTTTGTGGCTGTATCAACTCTTAGCATGATAACTCGGCGCAACAACATGTCCTCACTTTAGGGAGGAGGTAGTGATAGGTTGATAAGTACTTCGGTTTAATTAACAGCTGACTGGATGTTTGTTTGATTGATTTAAAAAGATTAAGAAAGTAGGAAAGTTAGAGGTATTTTTCGTAGAATTGCAGGGCGGGGTTTGCGGTTTTGTTGGCAAAGATTTTTCCTGTGCCATGTTCGGAGCGGTCGCCTAAGAATACGTAGAAGGGCCCAGCTACGTTTGTGGTGTCGTCAACTTTGACTTTGGGTTTGATGCTGTCTATGGTAAAGGAGGGTAGGATTTCAAGGGTGCCTCCGACGACGATTTTGCCGCCGCTCATGCAGGCTCCGGTTCGGACGTCGCAGTCTTTTTCGACATATATGGCGCCGTCGGTCATGTGGTAACCTATGAATCGGCCTGCGGATCCTTTGATTTTTATAATGCCGCCTTTTAGGTGACAGCCAACGTCTGTGCCGACGTTGCCATCAACGGTGATTAGGCCGCCTTTCATGCCTAAATCGTTGCCTCGGTAGGGTGATGCTAGGTAGTCGCCGCCGTCGCCGTGTATTTCGATGGTGCCTTTTTTCATTTCGCTGCCGGTCCAGCAACCTGCGTTGCCATTTATGGTGATTTTGCCGCCGGCCATTTTTTCGCCTGTGTGCATGCCAATGTTGCCGTTTATGACGATTTCGCCGGTTTTCATGGCTTGTCCGACGCGTTTGACTTTGCTTAGATCACCATTTAGGGTGATGTTGGGGGTTTCTTGGGGGCTTTGTTCGATTTTGAAAAGATCGGCTAGGGTGACGTTGCGGTTGCCTTCGGTTGCGGGTAGTTTTTTGATCTCGGCTAGGGTTTTGTCTTTAAAGTTTTCAGGGGTTATGCAGGGTGCTTGGATGGGAACACTGAATTCTCTTAGAGCAGTTAGGGTTATCATCTTCTATACACTTGCCTTTACACTTAATTTATCTGAAACTTTTACATAGTGATCGGTAACTGGGTAGTTTTCGTATTCGATGGTCCAGTATTCTTTGAATTTGCGTTTCATTTCGTCGTCGATTCGGCAGGGGTCTTTTGTTTGTGCATCTACCCAGATGGTTCGGCCTGGGATTTGGCTGTTTACGACTTGGCCGTCTTTGGCAACTATGGTGCCGTCTTTTAGGGTGTAGGCGGCGTTGGCAAAGGCTTTGCGGGCGGTTCGGAATTTTTGGGCGATGTCTAGTGTTTCGGGGTTTATGTTAAAGATTGCAACATCTGCGTCTGCACCAATGCCTAGGTGGCCTTTGTTGGGTAGCCCTAGGGCTTGAGCGGTTCCTGCGCGGGTCATGATGGCGATTTCATATAGACTGAGTTCGCGATCAATTGAGGGCAACAAACTCTTTTTGCGGGCGCTTTTGTGGCATCTTTTGAGTGTGGCTTCGCGGGCTTTTTTGCTATATAGCCAGGCCAGCACTTTGGGGTAATCATAGAAGGGCCCACCGTTTGGGTGGTCGGTGGTCATAAAGATTTTCCATGGATCTTTGATGAGCAGTGCGAGTTCGAGGCCGATGCTCCATTGGAGTGCGCTAACGGGGCTGTTGCGTTTGTAGTGGAATGGGATAATGCCGCCGCTACTCTCGGTTTCTACGTCGCTGTTTACCCATTTTAGGTGGCCGCCTAGTTCGTAGAGGCTAAATTCGAAGGGACCATCGGCAGTCATGGTTGTGGTGTCGCTAAAGGTGACTTGGCCCATGTCCATGGTCATGTGGGTGTGGTTGTTCATGTATTTGGCGATATCTTCAGCGCCGGATTTGAATTTGCGCCAGTTTTCACCTTTAAAGGCGCAAAACTGTACGTGGGTGATGTGTGCTACGGGTTTGCCATCGGTTGAGAGGTCTTCGAGGGCGTTCATGGTGTCAAGGGTGGTTTGGTAGTTGCCTGGGATTCCTAGATTGTTTGTGTGGAGATGTATTGTGTGGGGCATGTTTAGTTTTTTGTTAACTTTGATCAGACCGCGCATGATTTCTCGTGGGGTGATGTCAAAGTTGGGAACTTGGTCGTCTATACTGTGGACGTTGCGGCCAAAGCCCCAGGATTCTAAGCCTCCGGGGTTGACGACTTTGATGGCATAGCCGCGTGTGGAATGTATTAGCCATGAGACTAGGCGGGCGCATTCGTCTATGTCGCCTTTTGCGAGGTTTTCAAGAACAAACCACCAGTCACCACTCAGGATGTAGGTGCCTTTGTCTATTAGGGGTATGTCGTTTAATTCTTCATGGGCGTGTTTTGCTTTCATGGGTGCGATGGAGCCGTTAAATACTGAGGTGTAACCCATTGCAGAATAGCGATAACCTGTGACAAATGTTGAGGGGATAGAGTAGCCTGTGCCTCCGCGGGTGATTGAGGTTTTTCGGACAGGGTCTTTGTAGTGATCCTCGGGGCGGATTATGCGTCCGGTGTTAACTTCTGCCCCGGCGATGTGGCTGTGAATATCCACTCCACCCGCCATAACGGTTAAGCCGGATGCGTCAATGATTTGGGCAGTTTTTTCGTTGACTTTTTGAACGATTTTATTATCTTTGATTGCTATATCCATTTTTTCGCAGTTGATTTTGTTTCTGGGGTCAACCACAAAACCGTTTTTGATCAGGATTTCAGTCATTTAAGCAACCTTCTTTGTCTTTTTTGTTACGCGTTTAGGTTTTTCCTGAATGGGGCATTCTCTGGATGTCTTAGTTGCTTTGGTGGGTTTGTGGGGAGCAATTTTGGGTTCAGCTTGCCCGACAGGTTCGCCGCGTTTAGCTTTGATGGCTCGAACCTCCTCAAGGATGCGAACTAGGAGTTCTTCATCAGTTAGAATTCCTGGTGGGGGTTCAACAACTTTTTTGAGCGTAATGGGAACGGCGTCCATGCGATAAGCTGTGCCGGCGTATTCTATACCGCACCACTGGGTGGGAAACACGACATCGCCAAGCCGAGATATGGCATTCATATCTGGGTTGATGGTGATTAGGGGGTGTTTCATCATGTTTTGCATGATAACACTTGGAAAGTGTGCGGCGGGATCGGCAGAGATAATCAAGGTTGCGTCGTTGTCGTTGCGTCTTAACAGATCAACTGCGGTGTTTTCTCCGGGGTTAAACTGGGGGTAGCCCTGAGAGAAGTCAAGAGCAAAGGGGTAGCCGGTTTGCCAGGCAAACACGTTGTTTGCGCCGGTAACGTTAAAGTGTCCTCTCATAGGGGAGATAACGAATTTGGTTTTTCGGTTTAGGTCTCGTGCTAAGGCGATGGCGATTTCAATGTTTCGGAAACGGCCCAAGCTCTGGGTCATGCCTAAACCAAAGTAGATGACACCGAACTCGCAACTCATCATGGCATCTGCAACCTCACGTAAAGTATCAAGGGGGATACCGCCGACTTTTTCAACATCAAGCTCTTGATCGGTAACTAGACATCGCAGAGCCTCGATTACATCATAGTCACGGTTGGGTTCGATCTGGAGGAAATAATCAGCCACCTCAGCAGTCATGGTTTTGCGTACGTCCACCACAATCATTTTACGTCCAGGTTTGTGCTCAAGCATCTGTGGGGGTGGACCTGTAAAAGAGGCCGCTTTAGTGGGGGGTTCCACACGTGAGATTCGCTTAGAGGCCATTTCCATTTTTTTGCGGTTTGAATCAGCCTTTAATTTTTTAACATAACTTTGCCACTCACTACCCTCAAAACGTCCATCAGTAAAGGCGGTGTAGCGCTCAACATGGCGAGGGTGGCTTGCCCAGGGGTTGCAGGCCCAGTAAACAATCAAATCCGCACGGTGGCGAATTTGGCCCAAGGTGGCAGCAGGGATACCGATTTCCTGGGTTGCCATAACCGAGGGGCCGTGGCATACGCTACAACAGTTGTCCAAAGTTGCGCCTAATTCTTCGGCTAATTCAACACCGATACGCTGTGCTTCGCCAACGGTGCTGCTCCAGCCAAACAGCAAAGGATACTTGGCATCTGTTAGAATTTGGGCTGCTTTTTTAACTGCTTCATCCATAGATACAGAAACAAGTTTGCCGTCTTTTCGTATCATGGGTTTTAGGATGCGTTCTTCGCTTTTGTAGCCGTGCACCATTTTTGCTTCACAAACTGCACAGCCATTTTTCATTTTGACTATTTCGTTGTTCTCTACGGTGACTTCGAGGTCGTCGCAGAGACAGCCACATATGGGGCAAACAACATTGTTTATTGTTTTACTCATCGCTATTCCTCCCGAATTGTTGCATAAGAAGTTCTTCTAATGTAAGTACCGCTTGATCTGGGGCGGCTTCAACCTCAACTGGGAACCCGCGGTAGAGCGGCATACCCATAGTGTAGGTTTCATCACCACGGATAACATTGGCCCAAGAACCACAAGGCATAAACACCATACCCGGCATAACGCCCCAACGGTATTTCTGGGCTTTAACAATAACTGAACCATATTTGGATGTTACACGAACAATTGAACCATTTTTTATGCCAAGTTTCACCATATCAGATTTATCAAAGAAACAAACGGCACAACCAACATAGTATTCCTCAGAGCCCTTACCTAGCTCTTTGCCTACGCCTTGTTCAATAGTTCTACCAGTAATTAGAGTAGCCCGGAGTTTTTGCTCCATATTCTCCACACTTATCAATAGAAATTTAGCCACATATATTTAAGAATAAAGGTTTCGGTTGCATGGAAAAAGTGATATTATTTTTAATTATTGACTACACAAAACAGCGGCAACAGGAATAAACTCAATTCAACCCATCGTCAAAAATTTAATACGCCTGCGTTTCCGCAAAAACAAAAATAAACCCACACAAACAGCAACAACTCCCAAAACAACAACAGCAACAACAGGCAACAAGGGAAACGGTGCAGAAGCAACACTAAACGTCACAGCATCAGAAACACCAACATTACCATATGCATCCTCCGCAAACACCCGCACACTATGTTGCCCGCTTGATAACCCTGACAAAGTAACATTACCCGTAATTGTTATGTTTGCCTGGCCATCAAGACTATACCCCATCCACACCATCGGACGAGCCAAACTAAACTCAAGCGGTACATCTCCAGGACCATACTCCACCCCATCCTCCAAAGACACAATCGAAACAACAGGCGCAACCTCACCCCAACCAAACGGAGTATACCGCTCAACCAACGCCGACGCAGTAAGAATAGGACTGATCGGAATACCACGCATATACTTGAAACCACTAACCGTATAACCCCCCAGAACATAAACTAAATCATTCAAAGCCACCACCGAAACATCCGTACGAGGAGTGGGCAACTCCGCAGCAGACACCCACACACTAGATGCCAAATCAAACCCCATAAACTCATAAATATCAAAAGAAGCCGAACCACATAGACAATAAAGCATAGAAGGCGCATAAACTCCCGAAGTAGACATAGAAAAAAGCCTATAGCACAAACCAGGACCACCTGATGCAACCACGCTCCAAGTATCTTTTTCTGGCTCATAAACTTGAACCATGGGCATTACCTTCCCGATAATGGGTAAACCATTATATTTTGGTTCAGTTTGAGCTCCAATCATATATAATTTATCGTCATAAACAGTTGGACCTGCAGAGAAGCCATCAGGCAACGAAGCTTTTTGTGTCCAATTATCAGTCAACGGATCATAAACCATAGTCAAATAAGAAATGACGCTATTCCCGCTGATTAAGCAGATTATTTTTCCACTTACAACATTTGCATACATAAAATCTGCCGCAATAGGCAGGGTATGCTTATTTTCCCATACATCCGATACTGGATCATAAACTAAATTAAATTCCGGGCTCAGACAGTAAATTTTATTCCCAAGAACCGTGACAACAAAAGTACTGCTTGAAGCAGGTAGCGGTGCATTACTAGTACTGCCTGAAGTGGGCATTGAGTTCTTATAAGTCCAGTTGTCAGTAACCGGATCATATACTTCAACAGTGTCCACCGCATAACTTTTAGCAGATCCTGAGACTCTAACTTCACCGCCTATGGCATAGATCTTACCCTCCACCACCACCACACCCAAATTGTAACGCGCTTGCTGCAACGATGCCCTGTAGGTCCAATTGTTAACCTCAGGATCATACATCTCAACAATACCAACAGCAACTAACTCATCATTACGACCACCTATAGCATAGATATTACCATCCACAACCGTCACAGATAAATCGTATCGCGCCTGTTGCATAGATGGCATCTCAACCCAAGTATTCGCCTCCGGTAAAGGCAGTGTCGCCGCCAAAACAGAAACCTCAATAAACAAACCACAAACCAACAAAAACACAAAAACTAACCCCACAACCCTGCAAACAAACCTCAACTATTTCACACCCAATATTTTACCTTGTAATATCAATAAAGATAGCAACAAACACCATATATCGTTTACTGATCAGCATTCTTTAATTCTGAAACACATCAAACAAAAACAAAAAAGAAAAAAGATTGACTACAACGGTGCTATGTGCAACGATAATTCGCAGTTAACGTCGTATTCGAAGTTATCAATTGGTATCCACAATTATCACTGCCATCGCTAAACGAATCAAAGATTGTAAAAATATAGATTTGCCAATCAACATTAAGAGTATGCCAACCCGATGTCACCATAAAAGCCCCCGGAGTACCGCCCACAAGCTGATCATCAATATAGACCCCCACATTCAACTCGTTTCCATAGTCATCCCACGCATCAATTATCAACCAAGGATTAGTTCCAATCGCAACATTGTAGGGTCCAGACAAACTGCTAGGACTTCCATCCTCACATTGTGCATACACCTTAACGCCATACACACCATCAGTACTCCACGCATGAGATACCGAAACAGATGCTCCAGAATTAACATACCCCGTTGTTGTCGTTGTGCCATCAGCCCAATCAAAAATATAGCGTACCCTATGACCAAACGAGTCAACCGAAGAAGATACTGTGAAACTATGAGATACACCAACAGCGCCGCTTGTTGGACCGCCAATAGAGGGCAAACTAACAGTATGCGGCTCAAAATCCTTCAAATGGATATTACCATTCCCATACACCTCCAACTTACTTGGCGTAGTATTATATATGTTCCACCAATAAGGAACAAACCCATTCTTCAAGGGAGAAGAGGCAAAAGACAAACCTGTACACTCCCGCGAAGCCTCATCTAAAGCATTATTCACCGACTGATCCATCGTCAAGGCATTCTGCAGAAAACTCTTCACCCAATCAAAATATGTATATGTTCCCTTAGGACCGGAAAGAGACTGTTCCAAAGATGCCGCACCCACACGAAAACCCATATACACCTGATTACCCCAATCCGGACTACCATACCCATCACCACTAATATGCGTACTAATATCAAAACCCGAAACCCCCAGACTAGCTACCTTACGCCCAGTCCAAGCAAACGGCATACTCACAGCTCGCTCAGGATACACCAGCAAATGAGGCGGCAACATACCCTGACCCGCAGTCTCCGCCGACAGACAAGTGCTAATGAACACAAAAGCAGTTTTACTCTGAGTTACCCAGTTATAAACCTCCCAATCATACACCGCATTACCCGGCCGCTCACTCGGAGGATCATTGGGAAACTTCAGGGTTCCGTTGTTGTCTTCAAACATGTAGTGGAATTCGTTTAATCCAGGATAGCCATCAGTTCTTCCAACACCATGATCGAAATCAACCACAGCCACATAATCCTTAGAATAATACAACGCCGAGATATCACTTCTAATTTGACTGGCAGCGGACCCCAAACCAGTTAAGCCTTGATGATTAATTCCACCATTACCCGTATAACCTCCATTTTGAAAGAAACCACCAATATCCCCACAAATACTTCGTTGATAGTTAGTTTCAGTGTAACTCTTGCGCCAATTTACCCAGTTATTCGGATTGGGATTGTATGCTCCGGCGTATGTGCTTTCTGAGCCCCAGACTGCGGCACCGCGTGATGTTGTGGCGTTGACAGTTTCAAGCGCACCCAAAAACAGGGTTGAGGATAGGATAATACAGAACAATACACCGCTGACTTTAAAACCATGCCGTTTAAACAAGCCAGCATAGTGTAGTTTTTTTGCTCCGCCCATACAGACAACAGCAAATCCTGACACCATAGCAACACAAACAGAGAACACAACCAACACAGACAAACTCAAACCAGTATCAAACACCACAGTTTGCTCTTCCATACCAGCAAAAAACGCCTCCTCCTCTTCAGGAAGAATAGATGACCAAGCCTCATGCACCCGCCTAACCTCACCCGTATCAGCCCAAACATCCACCTCCACACCATACATATACCCATACCACTTATCCAATGCGATACCAAACCGCCAAACCGGATAAAGCTCTAAAAGATATTCACTGCGAGTGCTATCCGCATTCAACGAACCCATAAAAACCAAACCCTCCCAACGCACACTATCCTCATTAAAATTATCCACCGACAAACTAGAAGCCTCAACATCTAAACTCCAAACATGACTCCTAGCCGCCTCAAGCGCAACAGCAAGCGCCTCATCTCTTGAAAGGCCCACACAAGTACTACCCACAGGGTATAGATGCCAGTTATCAACAAACGCAATCAAAACTCCCCGCCCAACTTCAAGAGACACAAACTTGGAATAAGGCGCCTCAGCACCATTAACCGCATAGTACCACTTAAACAGAGTAGAATCCTCAGTGAGTGTAATCTCAAGAACAATATCCTCCGAGCTCACCGTAACGTTACCTGGAATACTATCCACAGGTATTATAGAGCCCAGTCGATTATACAGAGAATTCCCGGCATAGTTTTGGTATTTCGCAAGGAAATCTTTGGCAACATCAACATCTATAAAATAATTAGATCTTGCTTGTGCAGATCCATCTTTGTAGATCGTGATCATTTGCAGGTTATTGTTTGCAAATGTATAGGATAATCGAAAACCATTTTCGTGATTTGAGGTGAGTGTATAGGCTACGATGTGTTGTGGAACAACACTAAGATATCCCATTTCTGCACTGCGTTCATAATTTTCGACGTGTATCTCATATTTTGTGGTATCAAACCTTAGCACCTCAGTGGTTAGGGTTAATGCTTTTTGTTGTGGTGTCAACTCGGCAGCTTTAGCACTGGGCATAAAAACACATACAACACTTATAACCAATATCACAGAGAGAAGTATAGTCAACCATTTTTGAGGAGTTTTATTGTTTTTGTTCATGATATTCAACTCAGTTATACATAAGATTAAGAAGTATCGCAAATGTAGTTCAACATTAATGCTTACACTTATCTTAATATACTAGAATAAAAATAAATTTAAAGCTTTCCTAAAAACAACTTTGGAACATAAAAAGGCAACCGCACACCATATGAGAGCAGAATATTAGAGCAAAAACGGACTACGTAACATTTCTATGGCAGATTCACACAAACACAAAACAAGGCAACACCACCCATCAGTTATTGCGCTTCTTCAGCCTATCTCTCAACTTCCTCTATCAAATGAAGGCAGGGTTTAAGCGCTGGATTTACTTCGCGGTATGGGGCTATAAATTTGGGTTCTTCAAGGGTGTCCAAAGAATTATTTGGCGGCAACAAGTAAATGCCGTTATTTGGGTAGGCTCTGCAAAACTCCACAACCGCCTCAACATATCGACACCAAACCACCTCTTTTTGCGCCTGCGTGGCCCCGCCCGATCAAAATCAAGCAAACACTCATAACACCTCAACAAAAAATAAACCTCACTCCTCAAAGACAAAGAAGACTAACAGGATTTGAGAGCTTTTTCTCTAAACGAGATAAACGGCTTTTAAAACTCAAGACGTACCAGCACCACCTGTTGTTTGCTCTAAAACCTCAAGACGCCGCTCCAACAAATCAAGCGTATTTAACTCTGAGTTTTCCATAAGCCAAAACTGCTGAGACCAAAATACGCAAATATGACTGATAATCCGCCTCCAGCTTTTTAGGCGTACCGATTTTTTTCTTCGAAAACCCAATAACATCGTCCAAACACAAAAAAAGACGTTTTCTAACCTCCAATACGGGTATGTTGCTGTCAGTTTCCATAATGTTTCCCTGCCATATTAGGTTTAATTCCAAAAAAGAAAAGCAGATATGGTTCATGAATCTTGCGCTTACAAAGTTTTGGAGGGCTTACTCACACTAACAACAACATAAACCCGAAGAACTACACTGTAAACCGCCTGACAGAATAATCAACCTGCCTGTCACAAGGGAAAATTTGGTTAAAACAACACAAAAACCAAACCCACAACCCACCAAAACACCCAGCCAAACAATAAAGGGGGAGGGGGGATGGTTTGTCGCGTTATTTGATGCGGCATGTTAGGTCTCCTTGGTTTCTCTGGATACAGCGGCATCTCCGGCTCAGCAACTCTAAACTCAGCATTAACATATGTCCGCCTAAGTTTCTCATAACAGCTTGGACAACGAGTTATCGTATCATGCAACGGAGTGAGTAATTCATACTAAACAGCATACACCCCGCAAAGATCACACCTAGAGCCAGGTCGAATACGTCTAACCACAAAAACAGGCCGATCCATCGTTTGAACAGACATCAAACGATCAACTGAGCTGTTTTGGCTGTTTGAGGTGCCGAGGGCAGGGTTTGAACTTGCGACTCACCTATACAGGCTAAGCTTGCAAAAACTAATTCAGCAACCAATAGGGTAAACAGGAATGTAACAAAGATCTTTTTCATACCATTCCCCCATTTGGGTATGTTCGGGTGGGTATTTAGTTTACGGTAACAAGGAATGGGATCCCCACATAATTTTGTTATGACAGTGTTATGAATTGAGTGGCCGAGATAAATACGAGTGTTCACCACATAATTGTGCAGTCAAGCCTTTTGTGCAGTGGCTTTGCTAAATATGCAAAAGTTTACAGGCTATGAGTTGGTGTTGTGAAACTTGAGTATATAACTCACAGCATTTTTTACTGATTAGTAAATAAAAATGTTTACGCAATTACTTGGCCAATATTTTATCTGAAACATTTTTTTATGACCTAAATCAAACAAACACTGCCACAAATAATAGTGTTATGCTTAAATACCTATGTGGAAATGAGAAGGGCAGATATACCGGTGGTTTGCCGCCGTTGCACAGCCCGGTAGTGCAACTGACTGTTAATCAGTAGGTCAAAGGTTCGAGTCCTTTCGGCGGCGCCAATTCTCCATTCCAATCAAGGAAATACCAGATTTACTTCACTCATTTTACTTCAATTTACTCCAACAAGAAAAGTAAACAGAGATTTTTCTAAGCATATAAAAAATAAAGAAGATACATTCGACACATCTGTTATAATAAAAGAAATTAAGTTATTTCTGTGTGCATCCTCTAACTATGAATCGCAATACCTCACCTGTTACGAATACGGGAACAAAGATAAGCACAAACCACATTATCAGTGACCTTTCATTCCACAATAGTGTGTTATAGAAATCAGTTCTGAATATATACTCATAAGAGTTTAGAAGCCCCAAAAACGAACTACTGCTCAAACCGGCTATTGTGTAAACTATCAATCTGTTTTTCAGTTTGTATATATTTGTCTTGATGTAAATACCCATTATCATCTCACCCATCACAAACACAGGAATAAAGAGCAGTATAACTGATAGTAAAACTGCACCAACCAGTATCAAACCAAGTGCATTCAGCATTGTTTCAAAACCAAGCCAAGCATACGCATAGACGCTCAGATGCAACAAGAGTAAACCTATAAACCACACCATTGTGTAGATTAGCAATCGGTATTTTAGTTTGTATATGTGTGGCGTTATTTTCTCATTCACACCTGACACCATACTAACCATAGTGCAAACATATGATGTTTACCTGTCTGGTTATCAGCAGTTTTATGATTTATTGACTGCTAATATACAAAAACATAAAGGCATACAATACAAAAATGTAAGCGGTGAAATCATGTTGTTAATCAGCAGGTCAAAGGTTCAAGTCCTTTCGGCAACACCAATCGTTTACTTCCGCGCTATTTTCAAGTTTCCAAAGCCTATACTCAAAAAAGAGACAATAGAACAGATTTATGGATACTATACATACAGTGAGATATAACAAGATGCGACATGCACCGGTTGCAGGCTTGGAGGCAAGTAAACGATGATAATTGTTGATAGAATAGAGAACGGAATAGCTGTTTGCGAAATCGACGGGGTAATGTCAGACATACCACTGTCAAAAATCAGCACCGGGGTTTGTGAAGGCGATGTGCTAATAGATCTCAGCAACGAGGGAACATTTTACACAGTAGATACTGCAAAAACTGAGCAACGAAGAGCAGAGATAACAAAACGCTTTGAACACCTAAAAGCAAAAAACAAAAAGTAAGATTTACCAAACCATAAACGTCCCACCCAACTGCAGACCCCAAAAGACAGCGCTGTTTTTCACAGAAAACAAACACATGCTTCAAAAACCTGCTCTATCATGAACATTGAATGTTGTGATTCTTCTAAAAGCATTTATTTCGGTTGTCTGTTTTTTAGATTGAAGATGAGTATGTCCGAGCAACAGATTAGAAGCTTCATAGCTTTCGACCTTGAAAACGACAGTGTCACAAACAGAATTGCAAGCATCCAAAAATCTCTTCTGCAAACTAACGCCGATCTCAAAATGGTAGAACCCAAAAACATTCACATCACCGTGCGTTTTCTAGGACCCATCAACCCTGACATGGTAGACAAAATATATGCAGCCATGCAAAACGTCAAATTTACACCCTTTAACATTCAACTATCAGGTTTAGGAGTTTTCCCCACCATCAACTACCCCCGAGTAGTTTGGGCAGGTATACGAGATGGTGCAGACCAACTAAAGAGCATCTTTGAGCAACTAGAACCCCAGATTCATGATTTAGGATTTGCACCTGACCCCAACGGATTTAGTCCCCATCTAACCATCGCACGGGTCCGCTCAGGCGCTAACAAACAACGCCTCGTCGATTTTGCCGAGCGCCAAGAAAATTATGAGTTTGGCAACATACGCGCCAGTTGTCTGCGCCTCAAAAAAAGCCAGCTCGCACCCAAAGGCCCCGCTTATACCACCCTCAAAGAATACTGCCCCTAAGGCCTCAAGATGAGCCAAGATGCGCTAACCTCTCAGATACTGCAGAAAATCACACCTAACCCAGAAGAACGTCTAAAGGTTAACGCATTAAGCCAGAGATTTGAACAAAAAATCCAAGAAGTCTGCCGATTGGAGGGTATAGATGCAACTGTCCGAGTGGAGGGTTCAGTTGCTAAGGATACGTGGTTAAGCGAAAATCAAGACATAGACATCTTTATGCGGTTGCCTACAGCTATTGTGCGCAAAAATCTCAATGAGATCAGTTTGCGCATCGCTAAAAAAGCCGCAGGTGATGCCAAACAAATTGAGCGATATGCGGAGCATCCGTATCTCGAAATTTTTGTGGAGGGTTACCGCATTGATATTGTGCCCTGCTATGATGCCAAGCCCGGTGAGTGGCAAAGTGCAACGGACCGCACGCCCTACCATACCAACTATATCCGGACGCATTTAGGCCAAGAGCGCACCGGTGAAGTACGACTACTTAAAAAGTTCATGCAAGGCATCGGGGTTTATGGTGCAGAAATCAAAGTCGGCGGCTTTAGCGGGTATCTCTGCGAGCTTTTGGTTATGCAATATGGTTCCTTTGAAGGCGTCATTAGAACATTTGCAGATTATAGTAAACGCGTAATAGTTGACATCGAGGGCGTTTATGTTAATTGTACAAAAAAAGAGGTAGAGTTACTTTTTGTTGAGCCGCTAATCGTTGTGGATCCTGTTGATAAGAACAGAAATGTTGCCTCGGCAGTTCAACCCCAAAAACTCTATGAATTCATAGGAGCAACAAGAGCGTATCTAAAAGCGCCAAGTCAAGACTTTTTCTATCCACCGCCCATTCAGGCATTTCATCCAGATATAGTGGAGTGTCGCCTTGCTGCACAAACCACGACTCATCTTTGGGTAGTCATCGGCGGGATAGAGGCCGTTCCAGACGTATTGTGGGGACAGCTCTATCGCACCAAACGATCTCTGCGTAAATTACTTGAAACCCATGATTTTGAGATTCTGCGAGACGCAGTTTGGAGTAACGAATCAACGCTTTGTGTGTTTGTTTTTGAGCTCAAGCAACAGATGTTGTCCTGTGTGAAAAAGCATCTTGGACCGCAACTAGAGCGCCAAGGGGAATGTGAGAGATTTCTGGCCAAGCATATGGATAAAAGTAATGTGTATGTGGGTCCCTATATTGAGGATGACCGCTGGGTTGTTGAGATGCCCCGCAGATACAGCAACGCCACAATATTGTTGCAAGAGAAACTCGCAGATGGCGGCAAATCTGCGGGAATTGCAGAATTAGTTGCAGAAGCCATAAAACAGAACTGCAAAGTTATGGTTGATGGCGAGATACTTGAAATTTATAGGGAAAACGCGGATTTTGCGGTTTTTCTCACTGAATTTCTGACGGGCAAACCATTTTGGTTAGTAACCTAAAAACCTTAGAACCAATATAACAGTACCCATAGTAAGCAGTAGATACTAAAAAGACAGAAGTTTTTGACATTAAATACTGTATACCTTATTCTGCCTATAATTGCAGGATCCATACCAGCCGCACTTATTGCAGTAACTGCAGGCGACTGGTTTGGCAATTATTTTTTGTGTCTATTGGGTGGCGCTGTGGTACCAGCTGATGATGTATTCAGGCAGGTTTAGGCCTCGTTCGCCGAGACGTTCTACGAGCTTCATTGGCAGGGGGCTTAGGACGTAGGCGGCGCGTGTGTAGAATCGTCGGGGAGAGTTGGTTTGTGCTTCTTCGGGTAGTATGATTTTGAGGTCTGCTTTTTTGGCTAGGGTGGATTCTTCATTGCTTGTTATGGCAAAGACTGTTCCGGCGAATTTTTTGAGTACATCGGCCCATATGATTACTGGGCGGGTTTCGCCTGAGCAGGAAAGTAGAATTTCTAAATCGCCTGCTCTTGGGTGGGGTGTGTTGACGCCGCGGGTGATATAGACGTTGTCGCCTAGAAAGCTTTTTAGGTGAAATAGTCTGACGCCGGTCATTTTGGCGATTTCGTTTGCGGTGCCTTTTCCGCCTAGAAATAGGTTGGTGCGTCTTTCAAGTAAATCGACAAGGCGTACATAGGTTTCGCTGTTAACATTGTTGTCTATTAAGGTGCCGAGTTCTGTGAATTCTTCGTTGCACAATTTGTAGACTTCGTCAACGTCGAGGTTGCGATATATCGCTTCTACCATGCTGTTGAGAAGTTCAAGTGTGCCGAGTTCAAAGATGTCGCCCATCATGCCTGTTTCGGAGTATTCAAAGCTGGGTTTGAGTTTGCCTCGGCCTTTTAGTTGTACAACAGAGCCGTATTTACTGGTGATATCGGCTAGGGGGGATTCTTGGGCTGAGGTAAATAGACCCATGGAGAAACGGGTTGATTTTTTGTCTTCGATATATTTGGCGAGGTCTTGGGCCATGACCAAGGGGTCGTCACTGTAGCCGCTACCTGAGTTCATCAGAAGTAGCGTTTTTTTGTAGCGCCGTTCCAATTCCATGGCGGCTTCGTACATGCTTTTTCCGGGAAATCCAGGATCATCAGGTGTTAGAACAACTTTGTTGCGCCATCCTGCAGTTGCAAGTGCACTTTGGCTCATGGCAGCGTTGAGCGAGTAGAGAGATCGTCCTGATCCGCCGCAAATCACACAGTCAGCAGCTTTGAGATCCTCATAGAGGACCGCGAGATCTTTCTTTTTGATCGCTAGAACATTTTCTTGTATGCGGTTAACATAACCTAGACTACTGACTCTACTCTTCATCCTGGGCACTATCCGTTCAGATGATTCAAAGCTTATCTATATTATCCTTGTGCCTGCAAATAGAAGATGCGCAGGACATTAAGCACTAAATACAATATACGATACATAAAATGTAGTCAACGTGCACAAGTCTGTGCCGCTTAAGGCAAATTTATCGTGGAAAAATAACCCAGACCGTGACTCAAAAACACATTTCTGCTAACAAAAAAGCGTACAAACAGAAACAGGATAGGGAAATAAGCGTAGTCAACCAAACAGCTCCAACGTAAAGCAAACATGACGCCCAAATAAACAAAACAAGAAATAGGGGGTTCAACAAATATTAAAAGCAGTACTGCACCTACAACTACAGATATGTCTTGGTGAAGTGCTTGAGCAATCATTGTGAATCTTCCGTCAGAGACAATTATACGCCAGATAAACTGCATGTTATTATTCCGGTAGGCGGGAAAGCTACACGGCTTTGGCCATTAACATCTGAGACCAGTAAAGCTTGTCTGCGCTTGCTTAATAGGCCGCTTGTAGAGTTTTCATTGTTGTCGCTGGCAAATCAGGGCATACGTAACTTTATTTTTGGTGTCAAAGGTTACACCAACTATCGTGATCTCTATGATTATTTTGAGTCGGGAACTGGTTTCTCTGCACGGTATGGTATCGATCCACCGATTCATATAAAGTATCAACCAAATGTGGCGGATTTAGGCAGTGCTGATTCTGCGCGTATAAATATGGATTACTATGAGATAACTAACCCTGTGTTTGCGGTTCAGGGTGATAACATTTTTGATATAAACATCAAAAATCTCATCGAGTTTCACAAAGAAAAAGAGGCGGTGCTAACTATTGTTCTTCGAGAAGTTGACAATGTGGAAGGTTTAGGGATAGCCAATATTGACAAGTCAGGGCGTATTCAAGAATTTGTTGAAAAACCGCAACCTAAAGATGCTCCAAGTAATCTTGCCAATACTGGGCTCTATGTGCTCTCACCTGAAATACAGCAGATCTTTAAAGAAAAAGGCGTACAGCAACTTATCAGGGAAAAAAATAGGTTGGATTTTGGTTATGATTTTATTCCGTATGTTATCTCAACCGGTCGTCCGGTGTATGGGTATACGTTGAAGAGTAATTGGTATGATGTGGGCACTCCTAGGAGTTATCTTGAGGCCATGAAGAGTTTGTTGCAGGGTGGGTTGTCTACGCTTAAGGATTTTGGTGGTAGATTAAGTGAGGATAGCATGATTTGGGTGCAAGGAAATCGTGCTGATTCAGAAAAATGTCGGGAAGAAATCATCAATCAGGTTAAGCGTGGAAAGATTGAGATTGAGGGTGCGGTGTTGATTGGGCAACACTGTCAAATCGAAGATGGTGCGCGTATCGTTAATAGTTGTATTGATAATTTTACTCGGATTGGTAAAAATGCGGTGATAACTAATTCGGCGGTTATGGATCGTGTGATAGTTGGGGATAGTGCGGAAATTCAGGACAGTATTATTGGGCGGCATGTTGTGGTTAATTCAAGCGGTAATAAGCCTACTTGGATAAATTCGGTAAGTGTGGTTGCAGATGATGTTATCCTAGAAGAGGGTTGTATGTTAAGGGATGCAAAGGTTTATCCGCATCAGCATATCCGGGGCGAGTTTCAAAATCAAACTGTAAACTCCAGTTCTTAACTATATATTCCATATAGTTTTGACTGATATGCTAAGCTTTGTTTGTAGTATCCTAAAATCCCGAGAAATGTAACTATGACGTTGTAATGGGGCATAAAAAACCGTCTAAATTATAATTACGCCTTAAAGTGACATTTCCCATAAACCAAAACATAGTTATATTAGTACGTAA
>WRCX01000022.1 GCA_009783705.1 Candidatus Bathycorpusculum hydrogenotrophicum
CCATCAGACAACGTAAAGAACCCAGGAGGCACAACAGAAGTAACGAAATCAAAGACAGCCGAAGAACCAGCAGGACAAGTCGACTTAACAACACTAATAGAACCAAACAAAGGCGCCTCCTCCTCAACATTAACAAAAACAACAGTTACATGATTATTAGCTTGCAGGTTGATAGTTGCTGTACCGGTTACCAAATCCACAGTAGATCCCCCATTTGGATCATTCACAATAATACTTGAAAGACTCCAACCCGCGACAGGTAATTCGGTGATATAGTAGGTTCCAGGTAACAAGTTTCCACTATTCCAGGGTATGGAGGTATCAGTTAGTGTGAAAGTTCCAATTGGAGCGGTTGTGATGAAGGTAAATGGCGTTGAAGATCCAGAGGGAACCGTTACTTTAGCGACATTGATTGATGATACAACAGCAGCCCTTTCAGTTATATTATTAGGGTTAATGTTGACAGTTTTGTCGCCAGTTCCAGGTGACGTTACTCTTGCTTGGAAAACGCCATTCCCGTGAGAGGCACCTTGACCTTGAGGGACTATACCGCCAGAAGCGATAGGGTCACCAGTGGCCGCTAAATGGCCGCCGTATACAACGTAAACTGGTTGTGTGTCATCAGTTATTGTAAAGGTTACATTCCATCTTTGATATCCATCGTTGTAGCCAAGAAAGTTAACGGTGTCAATTTTGGCTCCTTCCGCGTTGAATCCATCCATGTTACCTGTTAAGGCATGGTCAAATGGTGGTGGAGTCATATTGATTCCATCTTGATAAAAAGTTGTATCCCAAGGTTCTATACAGGTAAAGCCATAAGCATCAGAAGTGTTAAGGGCAAGTTCTACTATAAACCATAGCGTCTGCCCTTCTGTAACGCCGTCAATTGTTACTCTAAAAGGAACTGTTTCACCTTCAGTGTAACCCTTGGGATTACCAGGCACCCAATTGCGGACCGACCCATCAGGATCCCAGACCTCATGAAACTTTATACAATTTCCAGCAGGTTCACCTAAAACGATTGCGGTAACTATTGGACTTAGAAGTATTGTTAAACACAATAGAGACACTATTAAGAATTTTCTCAAAAAAAATTCACCTATTTAATTGGGATATCAAGACTGGTAAAAACCCAGTCCAACCCAATGTTACTTTGAGTCACAAGGCTCTAATTAAGGTTTTTTCGTCTTAGGGCTTGTCTTGTTCTATCTTTTAAATGGGCCACACTTTTTAAAGTTAGAAGAATGGCTCTTTGTTGGAGGGCTTGGGAAAAACTCAAAATATAGATTGTTAATAAGCGGCTGGAAAGAGTGGCTGTTACTGACATATGTGCTCAGATACGGGTTGATGGAAAGTTGTTCTATCGTTGATGGAACCGCTATCAAACCAAGGGTGGAGTGGGTTGCAGGAAAAACCCAAAGGCCAGACAGGTGGACTTGGACCGCATGAAGGAATAAAATAGTTAACACCTGCAGAAATATACCTCAAAAACAAAGGGTAGTCAATTTAATAGATAGAACACCTTGAGCGTTAGCAGAAACTTGTGTATAGGCAAGTGTATGGCTACGCCACCGTATACATACACACAAGAGTTTTTCAGATAGCGACAGACTGGCGGGAGTGTTACAAGTGAAACATTCTAAGAGCTAATTGACAAATACTTTGCATTAGTTAACCAAAAGTAAGTATCCTCAAGGCAGGATAGGTGTTGGATAATCTATCGCGGGTTGTTTACCAAGTCAGGAAACGGAACCCACGATAGATTCCAGAGATCTTGGCGGTAATCTATGATAGATCGTTGAGTTTGGTGTGACTCAGGCTTCTATCTACTCACCCCATTTAGGGAGGTACCCAACCGCACATATAAACTTTAGTTCAATTTAAGTTAATGTAAAGTTGATCTTTATAAGTTAAGAAATAAAGATAACAAAAAAAGCCCACAGCAACACCACCAGCACTCTGCACACCACAGCAGAATTTTTCAAACAGCCATCAACACAAGCAACCAAATCAAAAATGAGGATCAAAAGAGCAACAATATCAAAACTTTATGAATCTACGTGGGTTGCCCGGGGGGTAACCGGGTCCACGATAGATTCAGGTTTCGCACGACCACATGAGAGAGTCCACCCAATTTTGGGATACCGATGTGCCTTGGGCTTATCCCTCATTTCAGTCAATAGCCAACAACGCATATAAACTTTAGTTCAAGTTAAGTTAATGTTTAGTTGATAACCTTTAAGGTATACAAAACAACAAAACACAAAAACAACAAACACCAGCATCAAAACACCAAAAAACCACCCAACCAAAAACAAACAGAAAACACCCAATCAACATTTAAAAAAGACGATAGAGAACACTTGACAAAATAAACGCATCAATTTACAATCAAATCACCAATATTTCACATGCCTTACTGCATTGAGTATATCTTCAATAAGAGTTAGAACACCATTAAAACCCATTAAAGGACGAGTTGTCAGGGTAACTCTTTCATGGTAGGGAAAAGTTATAGGGATAAATTGGGGCGGACTTGGAAGTAGTAAAGAAATATTTTTTTCAATACCACTACCTAAGAGTAAGCTGGGTGTTGTTTTTCTAAGATAATCCATTAACTCATACTGATCAGGGTTAACAAGTACAGGCGCATTTAGCAGATTACGAGATAAATATGCTTTAATAGATTCAGAGTTTTTGGGGCCTGATTCTTTAATTCCCACAACAACCGGTAACATGCCCAAGTATTCATAGAGAAAAGTTGTCAGTGCATAAACTTGGGAGGAATCACCAAAAACAGCAAAGGGCATACCTCTAAGACTACTGGTAAAAGAAGATACTCGGGCAAGAGCTGGATAACATTTCTTTCGAACACGACTAGATTCAAGAGTTATAGTTTCACTGGAGATATCAAAAAAGTCGGCAACTGCTTTAAACCATGCTTCAGAGGCAGATAGACCGTAGGGTGCCTGCAGATTTAAATCGATATGGGGAATGCCACACTTATTTTCTAGATAAGAAGCAATTTTGTCACCGTATTCTTCGTTGAGAACTAGATTAAGTTCAGCCTGACTAGCTCTTTGCAGATTAGATATAGATTCGCCTGCACAAATAACAGAGACTGTGTGGATACCCAGAAGTTTTAGCATCCGCTTAATTTCGGTGAGGTCATTTTCCCAGTTATAATGAAAAATGGTACTGCCAATAATGTTAACGGTACGAGAAATTTTTTGATTACGTTTAATTAATATATGATCCAGAATTTTAATGACCGCATCCTGAAATCCAGAGGCATATGTTCCAGTAAAGCCGGTACTGTCGATGGCTACAGATAGGGTTTTAATGTTTGCGTTTTGGATGATTTGAGTTAGGTCATCACCGATAATGGAGGTACCTGAATGATTGATGACCCCTATGAGTCCGTGTTTGTTTTGTTCGAGCTGTTTTAGGGCTTGGGTAACTTTGGGTTCACTCCCATATACGAAATCGGTTTCATCTATGTAGGTGCAAGGGATTCTTGTTTGGCCAAAATAAAAATCAGCAAAATAGTTGACATCAACAGATTGGGGATGTGAGGTCATCAGGCTTGACATGTATGCAGGATATGTCTTACATCCTATGGGACCGTTTAGAAGTGTACAGGCGTCTTGAATGCCTTCAAAGGCAGCTATGGCGCCTATGAGTGAGTCGGGTCTATGGGAAGCTTTTGAGGAATTATTCATCATCATATCGCCAGCCTTCGATAAAGGGGATTTTTAATTTTAAGCAAAGGGCTTTAGCATAGTCTAAGCCAATGTTAAAACCATAGGGGGGAAGTACAGGAAAAGAGACACATGGAACAGTGGTTATTAGAGGGCGGGCGGATAAAACGAAATCTGGGTGATTCAAACTTATGGCTTCTTCTATGTAGTCTGTTGTATAGTTTGCTTCAGGTTTAGGCAGGGCTCTTTCTTCGGGGGCAAATATGTTAAAGGCGTTGATGTGTTTTACTTCCACCTCTAAAGCGGTTAGGGTGGAGTGGAGCCATTCGATGTTAGCTCCGTTTGAGTTGATTAGGGCTTTTTTTCCTGTAAAATGGGGTTTTAATTGTTCGATCTCTTTTTTGTAGTTTGTTTGGGTTTCTGTTATGAGTTTTTCTGCTAAGGCTTCTTTGCCAAATTGTTGTGCGATTATACGAGTAAATTCGGCGGTTTGTTCAAATCCGATGGGCACAGGGGTTTGGAGTGTTTGGGTTCCAAAGTTCTTATCTAGAAATGCGCAGAGGGCATCGGTGGTGGGTCCGTTTGCTACAGGCAAATTAATTTTTGCTTTTTTAAAGTTTTTTATTTGGTCTATGGTGGTTTGTCTGATGTAGCGGCAGTTTATTTTTATGCCCAAAGCAGTTAGGATGTGTTGTATTGTTTGGAAGTTTGGGTTAGCGGTGGTAGCGAGGTTTTGTTCGCTGATAAGGTTTATGGTGTCATTGGTTGGGTTGATAGTTTTATCTATGAATTGTTCGGCGATTAACTGGCAGGCAGTAAGCATACCTGAGTAAAAGTCGCCGCCCATTACGCCGTCGGAGGGAATGTGGAGTATTTTTTGGTTATCGGTGTTTAATTTTGATATAAGTGAGTTAATGTCATCTCCAATTAGTCCTGCAGTGCAGGAGGTTATTAGAAAAATCGGTTGGGTGGGAAATTTTGTTTTGATGTAGATTAAGGTGTCTTCTATGTTTTTTGTGCCGCCAAATATCACGTCAGTTTCTTGCATATTTGTACAGAGAAGATTGGGAAGATCCAGAGGGTATAAGTCGGGAGGGGCTTTTTGGTGTATACAGTAGCTGATGTAGGCGCAGCCTTGGGGGGAATCCATAAGAGCGGTTGCGTCTTGAATTTGATTTATGATGTTGTAAGCGCCAGTGAGTGAGCATCCATATATGGGTATGCGTTCTTTTGGAGTCGGGGTTTGAATGTTTGGTTTGTTTGGAATGATGTTTTTAGAGTTAGTTGGGATTTGGTTTGTTTTTTGTTTTGGGGGGTTATTGTTTTGGGGGGTTTTGGGAAGTTGGGGAGGGGTTGTTTGGGGTTTTGTGTTGTAGCAGAATTCATAGATGAAGGCTTCGAGTTCTGTGTCTGAGAGAGGGGTTGGTATTACAGGGTTTGAGTGTTGTTCGATGTGGTTGGCGATTTCTGAGTAGATATGGGCTAGTTCAGTGTTGGGTGCAAATTCCATGATGGTTTTAGAGTTCAGTTCTGCTTGGGGAATAAGTTCACTTCGTGGGATAGCGGCGATTAGTTGGGTGCCAATTTTTTTAGCGAATTCTTCTAGCACTTGGAGTTCATTGTTTGTTCCTCGTTGGTTGCCTATTATGCCGCCGAGTTTTCCATGGGTGGATGTGAATCTTTGTAAGCCTTTTGCTATGTTGTTGGCGGCATAGATGGAGGCTATTTCACCTGATGATACGATGTATATTTCGTCGGCGTAGCCATCACGCATTGGAACAGCAAAACCACCACAGACAACATCACCTAAGACGTCGAAAAAGACGTAATCAAATTGGTTGGTGTCTAGGCCTTGGTCTTTTAGGAGTTGGAGTGTTTGAATTATTCCTCTGCCAGCACAGCCTACGCCGGGTTCAGGGCCTCCTGCTTCGATGCATTTTACTTGGTTATAGCCAGTTAGCATCACTGTATCAAGGGAGACTGTGCCGGTGCGGTTTAGTTGTTCAAGTACGGTTGTTTGGGTGAATCCTCCTAGGAGCAGACGTGTTGAGTCGTGTTTAGGGTCGCAGCCTATTTGGAGGATTTTTTTACCCTTCAAAGACAGTGCGGCGATAACATTTGATATGGTTGTGGATTTGCCTATGCCGCCTTTGCCATAAAATGCAATACTTTTCAAGGACTAACCTCCTCGGGTAGCTCAGCTATCACTGTTGTTACTGGTTGAGGGGCAATTGTTTTGTGGCCTGCATGTTTTTTGGCTAAACAATTAAGGGCGGCTAAGAGGGCGGGTTCATCTTTAACGGATGTGATGCCTTTGTTTTTGAGGAGTTGTAGTTTTTCTTGTGCTTGGCCTTTTGTGTAATCTTGCAACCCGATTAGATATGCATATTCATCTATCATAAAAGTAGGGATACCCTGATCTACCGCATAGAGGGCGGCGTCTAGATTTTTAATGTTGCCGTAGCCGTATGGGAAAGATGTTACGATTACGAAATCTGCTTTTTTTATTAATTGTAAGTTATTATTGTGAGCGACTTCACTGATTGGAGACATGGGAGCTTCGGTTGTTATGGGTATTTTTAGAAAGCTTGCGGTTTCTTGGTCGTTATCTAGCAAGTTTAATACTCCCGCAGTTACGTTGTAGCCATCATCAATTAATTGTTTCATAAGTGAACTGCCGCTTCCTGCCCCGCAGATTATATGAACAGTTAAACTGCGTTTGGGTGCTGCGTGGCTAATTGAGAGAGGAATAATGTAGGGGGTTTTTGTCATGGAATTTTGCTTTACAATGGTGTCTATGTTAAAAATTGTTTTAATATTTTCGCTTGTTAGGATATCGGTATTTCCGGTAGCGACTATTTTTCCGTTTTTTAACAGTATTAAAGAGTCACAGTAACGGGCGGCAAGGTTGAAATCATGAAATACGCCTACAACTACAAGTTTTTTATCATCACATAACCGCTTGAGCAAATCCATTATTTCAAGTTGATTAGCTACATCAAGAAAGGTAGTGGGTTCATCAAGGAGTAGAACTTGGGGTTCTTGGGCTAAGGCTCGGCTTATAATGATACGCTGGCGTTCGCCGCCGCTTAATTCAGTTATTAAACGATCTTGGAGATGCAAGGTTCCGGTATAAGCCATTGCGTTTTTGGCGATAGCTACGTCTTTTTCACTCTCTATAGCAAAGCGGGAAAGATGCGGTGAGCGGCCCATCAATACCACATCAAGTGCAGTAAAGCTAAATGCAACAGTAGATCCTTGGGAGACAACGGCCATTTGCTTAGCTACATCAATAGCTTTCATTGTATAGATATATTGGTCGCCTAGGATGATTGTACCTACTTTGGGTTTTAGGGTATGACTTATGCTTTTGAGCAGAGTTGTTTTCCCTGACCCGTTAGGTCCAAGAATGCCTACGAACTGTCCAGTTTGTGTGTGAAGGCTGATGTTTTCAATTATTTTTGTGGACTCATAATAACAATCAATATTGTCAACTTTTAATTCTACCATGTTTATCACCTATGAAGCATCAACTTTTTTCTTTCTTCGCATAAGATAGAGGAAAAACGGTCCGCCGCAAACTGCAGTTATTACACCAACAGGCAACTCTGAGGGGGCGATTACAATTCGTGCTAGAGTGTCACACAGCACAAGAAAAGTAGCACCCATTAAAGCGGATGCGATTATTAGAATTCGGTGGTCAGGAGAAAAGAGCAAGCGGGCCAAGTGGGGAATGATTAAACCTACAAAAGCAATTAATCCACCAATTGAAACAGCCGCCGCAGTTACAAACGCACTAGCTACTAGGAGAATTTTCTTCAGTCTTTCAAGATCTACGCCTAAATGGGTAGATTCAGATTCACCAAGTGCGAGCAGATTTAGGTCACGAGAAAACATATAGATGACCACAGAACCCACGACTATAAAGAGCAAAGCATTCCAAAAATCAGACCACTCTGTATATGAGAAGCTACCCATAAGCCAGAAAGAAGTCTGACGGAATTGATCAGGAAACAGAGAATGATAAGCGTTAACAATTGCACCAAACAAAATACTAACAGCAATACCTGAGAGAAGAAGAGTTTGGACTGGAACTTTATTACCTACTCTTGAGAGGGCATATACTCCAAACACTGTTAACAAACAGCCTACGAATGCAAAAAGCGGCATCGTGTTTATGCCCAATACAGTTATACTGGCGCCGAGAATAACAGAGGTAGTGGCACCCAAAGCGGCTCCAGATGAGGCTCCGATTGTATAGGGGTCAGCCATTGGATTTCTAAACAGACCCTGATAAGCCGCACCTGCAATAGCTAAGCCAGCGCCCACAAGCGCGGCGCATAAAGCCCTTGGAAAGCGCACTTGAAGAATCAGGGCGGTTTCAAGGGGTGAAACTGGAAAATCAACCAATCGGTTAAGTCCAGGGATATTGGCGAGAAACACACCAAGTATGTTGGAAACGGGAATGTTGACATAACCTACACCTATGGAGAATATGATAGAACATATCAATAGCCCAAAAAGCCCCAGAGCAATAAAACGCCAGTTTTTGGCTTTTTGAGGCGAATTTAATTTTTTTACAATTATTGATTTAAGGTTATTCAACATCCTTGTGGACTCCTCTAAAAAAAGAAAGGGAAAGATTTAGGCAGTGTCAAAGATTTCCTGATGGAATATTTTGGAAAGCTCATCTAAAGCATTGATAGACCGTGGTCCGGGTCGCGAAAAGGTGCTGTCGTGACCTATGTTATAGATTTGGGTATTTGCAACTGCAGTAATACTTGACCACCCAGGACGATTCTTAAAACTGTTAAGTGCGGTATAGCTTGAGAGGATTATATCAGGATTTTTAGCTATAACAGCTTCAGAGCCAATCACTGGATAAGCGGTTGCAGCGTCATCAAAGATACTCACACCGCCAGCTAAGGCAACAAGATCGCTTATATAACTGGTTGGACCCACAGACATTAAGGGGTCATCAGATATTTCGACGTAAACTTTGGGCTTATCAGTTATGCCTGCAACTTTATTTGTTATATTATCGATGCTGGTAGTGAGATCAGCTACTATTGCTGCGGCTTCATCAGCATGGCCGGTTGCTTTACCGACGATAACAAGGTTACCCAATACATCCTTGATAGTTTGAGGGTTTAACACTATTACAGTATAGCCCATATTGCGCAGTTTGCTTGCCGCTTCATCACTTGCACCGCCTCCACTTGCAATAATCAAGTCAGGTTCTAGTGCAATTATGGGCTCTATTGCAGGTTGCCAATAACTGCCAATAGAACTCATTTTACCCTCTGCAATCCATTCGACAAAATCGTATGGGTAATCACAAAAATCTGTAACACCGACAACTTGATCACCCGCACCAACAGCAAACAAAACCTCAGTAATACTGGGTGCTAAAGAGACAATACGCTGAGGAACTGAGCTAATAGTTACTTCAGTGCCATCATCATCAATTACAGTTACGGATTTACCATCACTACCGTTGTTTTGCGGGTCTGCATATAGAAATACCACAGCCGCTGAAACTACAATCACTGCAAGAAGTATTGCCATAATTAACCATAACTTTGTTTTTTGCATAAGCCTCTCCAACTGTTAAGTTTAAACGCTAAAACAACTAAAAACCTAATAAACCTTAAGTTAATCTCCATTAATCTCTAGTTGATCAACTAAAGTTTCGCCACAACCAACAGCAATGACTACAAACAAAAAACAACAACCACTAAACACAAATTCATGAGAAAAGGGATAGGTAGAAGCGCATTGAGTTTCAACGTCAATTTTGCTTCCTTCGGGTCAAAAGTATATAGATAAAGAAAGGAACACTCAATAACGAGGTTATAATACCGACAGGAAGTTCTGTGGGGGCAAGCACAAGCCGAGCTACTGTATCAGAACACAAAAGTAAACCAGCACCAACTAAAGCACTACCCGGAATAAGAAACCTATGATCATTACCAATAAATGATCGAGCAATATGCGGCGAGATTAAACAGATAAACCCAATTACACCGGTAAAGGCTATTATAGCCGCGGTTGCCAAGGCTTCCAGCACCATAGTTATTGTCAAAATACGTTTAGAATTAACACCCAAACTCTTTGCCACATCTTCACCCATACTCAAGACATTGATATTCCAAGACTGCGAAAACATAAAAACAAACGTTAACACAACCACCGGCAGAACAAACATGATACTATTCCAGGTTGCAGTGTTAAGTCCCCCCATGAGCCAGAAAACAACGGATCGCACCGCCTGATGTTCGGGCGCAATATATTGAATCAAAGACAACAACGCCGAAAACAAATATCCCACAGCAACACCACCCAAAATTACGGTTTCAGTGTTCATACTGCGCAAACGAGCAATACCATATACCAACAAAATAGCAAGCATACTAAACACAAAAGCATTAATGATAACAAGAGAACCAGTGACAGAAGTTATAACACCTATACCAAAAACGATAGCCAAAGCAACACCAAACCCGGCAGCCGCAGAAATACCCAAAATATAGGAGGAAACCAAAGGATTTCGCAAAACACCCTGCATTGTTGCACCTGAAGCGGCAAGACCAGCACCAGCAATTAAAGCAAGAACAATACGCGGAAGGCGCAAATCCAGAATTATTTTTTGAGTCAACATGGGTTCAGGGGCAATATTTAGGAAAGGAAAAAGTTAGACAAAACGACATTCGCAGCTTCACTAAAGCCAGGTGAACCAGCACCAAAACTAATCGAAACCACAACAGCCACAATTATGAAAATAAAAATGGAGAGTAAACCAAGAGTTTTGCGTTTCTTGTCCTTTTTATAGAGCTGTTTTAGGTCGGCAACGCTACTCATGGATATACAAACACGCCTTCCAAGGTTATGCCAAAGAATTTCTGATAGAGTTCAGCTTGCACAGCGGCTGGGTCGATGTCTGAGAGCAAATCAGGTAGAGCCATTTTTCACAATACAGCAAACCGATGGGGTAGCGTATGCCTTGGGTGATTATGTTGTAGTATGTGTAGACTTTTTGGTTTTTGACAGCGTTTGTTTCACTCAAAAGTGATCTACCAAGAACGTCATCGCGTTGTGCTTTAAGCGGGCCAACGCCATAGTTTGTGCCGCTCACAACTTTTAGGATAATATCGGGGTTGGATTCTGCCACATATTCAGGGTTATATCACCCATGGTTATTGTGCCTAGGCCGCCTTCAGCGATGTTTATTCCCCCTGAAGCAGTCATCAAACCAACAATTGAGGTGTGAGTGGCTGTATACCACGGATTTGTCCATTCAACATAAACGCGGGGCCGTTGGTTTGGTGATACGTTTGCAATGCGATCAGCAGCAAGGGTTTGATAACGGGTTAAGAAATCGTGTAATTCACTTGCTGTTTGTTCTTTGTTTAAGATACGGCCCATGTATTGTATGCAGTCTAGGATGCGTGAAAAGTTGCCAGTGCTCTCAATATAGATAGGGATACCGGCATCTTCTATCATAGCCAGCACCTGTGTTTTTGTACGTATCATCGAGTCTGCAAGGATCAGATCAGGTTTAGATTCCAGCAATAACTCCAGGTTTGGGTCATTTGATGATGAGGCAACTACGGGAATTGAGGTAACGGAGGGGGGAGTTATAGATAATTTGTCGCGTCCAACGATGAGGTTTTGGCAACCTAGGGCGCAGATGATTTCAGTGAGACCATAGTTGATGCTAACGATGCGGTTAATGGGTTGTTTAATTGTTACACTTCTGCCTAAGCCGTCGATCACAGTGATGCTTTTGGGTTCAGGAGTTGGTGTGGGCGTATTTGTGGAGAGAGTTGTTTTATCAGATGAGGAAGCCGTAACGGTAGGCGGTGTGGTTGTGGCGGTTGGCCAGGAAGGAGTGGGAGACATGGGTGAGGGCGAGGGGGAAGATGATGTGTCGGGATTGGAGAGCAGGCTGTAGACGACGTATGTTGAGGCGATGATAAGTATGACAGCGATAAGCAGGTATAGGAACTTAAATCCTTTAGCAGTTGTTTGTGTGTTTGTTTGGAGTTTGGGGGTTGCTCGTATAGGGTTTATTCGAGAGTTAACGCGAATCTTGTGTAAGGTGATGTAATTTAATTGTTTCATTGTATGACCACCATTATACGGGGATTATCCAGCCACCGAGCTAATAAACCTCAGTTTAATTAAAGTTTAATCCAAGTTGATTAAAAACAGTTATAAAAAATAATAAAAAAGAAGGAATAGGTTATGCAAACAATTTATGGATAGACATAGACACCTGAAATGGTGGTTCCAAAGTATTTTTCCACCATCTCTGCATGCACAGCTTCAGGGTCCATATCCACAAATAAATCAGGACCAAACCATTTTGCAAAATACAGCAAACCCACTAGATCACGATCGACCAGTAAAGTACTTTTAATGACGTAAACCTGATTGTTTTTGACGGCTTTCAAATTGCTCAAACCAGGGCGACTCAGCACTTGATTATGTAGCTTCTGGAAAGCATCCAAAGTTTCACCAGATGTGTAGTCTAACATACGAATTACAATGTCAGGGCTTTGCTCAATTATCAATTCAGCGTTTAGTTGGGGATTTGTAACTGTGGCGTTTTCACCGAGATTTATTCCGCCTGCCGCTTCGATTAGTTTTGCATATGAACCATCTGGACCTGTACTGAACCATTCAGTGTACCATTCGAAGTAGACTAGCGGTTTTTCGTTTCGCGGCAGGTTTGCTACACGTTCAGTGACTAAATTCCAATAGTATGCTTCGTAACTAAGAATATCAGCGGCTCTTTGTTCTGCGTTTAGGATTAATCCCAGATTTGTGATGTATTGGTTTCGTCTATTGCCTGTTGATGAGTCCTCGATTACCGCAATACCAGCATTTTCAAACATTTTTCGATTTTCATCAGATAATCTTTCGCTGGCAAGTATCAAGTCAGGGCTCAGCTCGATTATTTTCTCGATATTAGGTGCACTGTCTGTATCGCCTACAATTGGCAGATCCAAGATGTGTGAAGGAAGAACCTCTTTAATATCAGTAGTCAACATGCCAGTTATAGCAACTATTTTGTCTCCAGCACCTAGTGCATAAACTGTTTCAACTGCAGAAAGGCAAACTATACGATTCACCGGATAGGGCACAGTTACTTCTGCTCCGGTGGCATCAATAACTGTGACAGCATCTAGTGAAGGCGAGGTGTTTGGAGATGTCAGAGTATATACACCAGCACACAAAACGCAGATGATTACTACAAGAACAACACCAAGTATTACAAATTTTTTATTCATTGAAATCCGCGTCCTTAGCATAGTTTTTTTGGGTTAACATCTCGCGATTTATCAGAGGTTTGCTCTTGGTCAGCGGACAAAGCGACAATAAAGAAAAGACAAAGTTGTTTTGCATTTTAGTTACTCCTATTAACTGGATAGCAACTAAATCACTAATAAGGTTTAATTTAACTCAAGTTAATATTAGGTTGAATAAGTCAAGCCAAATACAACCCTAAAAAACAACAAAAAAAGAAAGTAAACAAAATAGGAGGAGGTTAGCCTTACTTGACTAACCTGCTCACACACTTGATCTCTTTAAAGAAACCATACAGCCAATAAAGAAGACCACTCCAAAGATCAAAAGACCCGCAAAGGACAACCAAGGAAAAGACAAACCCAATACAGTTGCACGTAAAAGATTAGCGGAGTGAGTTAGCGGCAGGAAATACAATACCGCCTTAGCTACAGCAGGTAATTGGTCCAGTGAAAAAAAGGTACCGCACAGAAAAGTCATAGGTAAAATCACCAGAGTAGTAAAGTTGCCCATTCCATGGTGTGTATGGACAACTAATGCTATGAGTACACCAAATAAAGAAAACACAAAGCAGGATAGCAGTAGCATCAAAAAGAATATTGGACTAAACAGTAACGTTGGTGCAAGAATCAAACCTACCAAATATATGGCAATAGCACTAATGAAGCCTCTCACTACACCGATCAGAGATTTACCTATAATAATCGAATGTGAACGTACAGGAGACATCAAGAGTTCATCAAAGCTTTTATAGAAAAATTTGTCCACATGCAGTTTTGATGCCGCACCATTAAAGCTAGTTGAAAACGCGGTTAATCCAACAATACCTGGAATAACAAAGGAAAGATAATCAAGATCACCCACGTTTACCCCTCGTCCCAAACCATAGCCAAAAGCGACCAAATAAAGCAAGGGAAGCACAAGACTTGTAGCTATAGTAGCTTTCCAATGACGACGCATATTGCGTAAGTCGACCCAGAAAACTGAATAGATATCACCAAGAGCAGACATTATGGGTCACCTACTTTTTCGCCTGTTTGCTCAATAAAGACATCTTCCAAATTTGATTCACGGATAATCACGGTTTTCACTTCTGAGGGTAAATTTTTAACATAATTGGTTGCTACCTCGCGGTTAGCAAAAAACTGGTAATGTGTATCTTTATTATCTACAAGAGTTTCAACAACTATGGATCCGACTTTTTCACGAAGATTAGCAGGCTCATCCACTACAATTAATTGGCCATGATGCATAATTCCAACGCGATCACACAAAACTTCTGCTTCCTCGATGTAGTGTGTGGTGAGGAAAATTGTGGTGCCATCTTTGTTTAAGCGGCGTACCAAGTCCCACAAGCGTCGTCTAGCCTGAGCATCTAACCCAACAGTAGGTTCATCTAAAAATAACAATTTAGGCTCATGAAGAAGACTGCAAACAATAGATGCTTTCTTTTTCATTCCACCTGAGAGCGTGTCAATCATTTTATCAGCATATTCGGTAAGCTCGACATACTCTAACAGTTCAGTAATACGTTGCTTACGTTTAGAGGAACTTAAATGCTGTATACGTGCATGAAATTCCATGTTTTCTCGAACAGTCAAATCACGGTCTAAACTCAAATGTTGTTGAACAACGCCAATCACTTTTTTTACTTTGTCAATTTCATCGTGTATATCATAGCCGCCAACAGAGACGTATCCCGAAGTTGGACGGGTTAGAGTTGTTAGGACGCGAATAGTTGTGGTCTTCCCCGCACCATTGGGCCCTAAAAATCCAAAGATCTCTCCAGCACGGACATTCAAATTCAAATTATTTATCGCCGTAACAGAACCATAATTCTTGCAGAGATTTTCGGTGTAGATATAGTCTTGCAAACACTACCCTCACATATTGTCAAATTTTTTCAATGCTTCTGTGACAGCTGTCTTGGCAGTAAACCCAATCAACTCACCCATCTTGGTATGACCGCCAGTATGCTTTACCACTACATCCGGGTTTACACCGGAAACAACAATCATACTATCAGTTCCTGTACCAGTAGCTTGTAGTTGAGGCAAAAATGTACTCATATAACCAAGATCCTGCAATGCCGCAGACTTAGCCTCAGTAGCAGTCATAATCGCTCTAGCCATAGCACCACAAGTTAAAGTCGCATTAGTTAACAAAATAATATTTATGGTACCTGAGGACAACTGCATCTGAGTTTTATTTTCAACCCAGTTACCAGCATCTACACCCATACGCAGAGCATTATCACGAGCGCCACCAGTTGCAATGCAACAAACATGGAAATCACCATAGATCTTTTCGCATACTGCCACACACTCCATATTTACACCGGTACTTAGAAAAATAAAGTCGCTATGACAAAGACCCAAAGTGATAGGTAAATTCTGCGTAAATTGGTCATAACTCTGCAGAGTCATATGGCGCTTTGACAAAGGATCGGGAACATACACATTACCTACGTTGCGGACTTTTTGTAATCCATCCATGGTTGATAGTACAGTGCGCAGTTCATTAAAAGAGACAAGCGTCAAGTTGAGCAATACATCTTCGTATTGCTGATAAACAACTCGAGCGGTTGCTTCTTTGAATTGAAGATCTATAGGGGTTTCTTTTATACCTTCGATACATTTACTCATTTTTGTTTTTTTCTCCATTGTTTTGTTACTTTTCATTAGTGTCTTCGAGCAGACTCTCTATGTTTAAGTAGAGTTTTTGCAAATCTTTTTTCATCTCATCAGAAGCCTGCCACAAACCACGCTCAATAGCCTCCAAAAACCGCTCAACCATATTCTGCAAAGCATAAGGATTCACATCTTTAAGCCACTGCTGCATACCACCATCAAAAACATACTTCTGAGCCAACCCCTCATACATCCAATCCTCAACAACCTCAACCGTAGCATCCCAACCAAAAACAAAATCCACATTCCTAGACAAATCAGCAGCACCCTGATAGCCGTGGCGTTTCATACCCTCGATATATTTTGGGTTAAGAAGTCTTGAACGGAAAACAAGGCAGGTTTCCTCTGCAGTGCTTCGAACTTTTACTCGATTAGGATCAGAGCTATCGCCGCAATACGAACGGGGTGCCTTACCGCCTACGACTTTAATGGCAGTTATCATACCACCGTGGGAGTCATACCAGTCATCACCGTCCAAGATATCATATTCCCGGGAATCTTGATTTTTGACGGTGACATTGATTTTTTTTAGGCACCGCTTAAACTGCTCAGGCGTTTGTACTCCGTAGGTTTTACGGGTGTAGGCATAACTGCCCCAGTTAATGTAGATGTCGCTTAGATCAGTTTGATCTTTCCAGTTTTTAGAATCTATAACTTCACTTACACCACAACCATATCCTCCGGGTTGGTCACCAAAAATGCGGTAACAGGCTTCCTCTCGTGCTTTTATGGTGTCAATACCTTGGTCGGTTTTTTCGGTGACGTCGGTTTCTACATGTTTGGCTATAAAGTTTTGATCATGCGGCTCGTTTAGTCCAGCAACCAATTCAACAGCGGTATCGAGAAGATTAACTACAACTGGGAAGGTGTCTCGGAATAATCCACTGATGCGCATAGTTACATCGATACGAGGACGCTTAAGCACATCCAAAGGAATAGCTTCTACGCCAATAACTCGACCACTAGAACGTTCCCAAACCGGTTTGACACCCAATAAATAGAGAATCTCGGCGATGTCATCACCTTTGGTTTTCATGGTATCGGTTGCCCAGATAACAATACCCACAGATTCAGGGTATTTACCCTCATCTTTTAGGTAACGTTCAAGCAACACATCAGCCATAGAAACGCCAACTTCCCAAGAAGCCGCCGTTGGAACCATACGCGGGTCAAGGGAGTAAAAGTTTCGTCCGGTTGGTAAAATATCGGCCATGCCGCGGGTTATAGAGCCGGAGGGTCCGGGGGGTATGTAGTTGCCTTGACAGCCAGAGATGGTGTAGGTTAGTTCATCAGTTGTTGATGCAAGTGCAGGAACAAGAAAATCACTGATATAGCAGAGGCAATGGTCTATTTTGGGGTTACTTTCGCCTAACACTTCTTTTGTTAGGGCAGGGATTTGTTCTTTGTTGAAATTAGTTGAGTGATATTTTTGAATAAGCTCAAGAGAAAGCGCACCAATCTCATTTAGATGATCACCATTAGTTTTACCATCACTTCCCAGCCTGCCACGATGCGCCAAAAGAAACTCATAATCAAATCCCAACAACTCAGCAATAGACTGCCTAAGCGAAGGCACCTCACCATTAGCAAGACGCGTCAATGTGACAAGGAATTTGTCTAGGCGCAAATCTTTGGGTGCTTCTCCTAAAATATGGAGTCCATCACGGATTTGGGCATCTGATAGCTCATTAATGTATGCATGGAGTTGCTCTAGAAAATCATCAAATGAGGTAAAGGCAGTATCTTGAGTGAGGTTTAGGTCTTTGTCAAGTTTAGCAGCAATCACATTTTCCCAGATTAGATTACGTAAAACAGATAATTTGTCAGGATCAGCGGTTTTAGCGTGGTAGTATTCTTGAAGTTGTACCTCAATTTTTGCAAGCTCATCATAAGAATCCGCATTATGCATAACAGGTACCAAATATTCGATTATACAGCAGTAGCTTCGGCGCTTAGCTTGAGTACCTTCACCGGGATTAGTTATAGTATAGGGGTAAATGTTTGGCAAATCAGAGATAACTATGTCAGGAAAACACGCATCAGACAGCCCCACCGATTTTCCCGGTAGCCATTCTAATGAACCGTGGGTGCCTATGTGCATAATAACATGAGCACCAAAAACATCACGCACCCAACGATAATAAGCAAGATAATGATGCGGCATAGACAAATCAGGACTATGATAAATACTCGCCGAAGTCTCTAAATACCCACGCGGAGGCTGCAAACCAATAAAAACATTACCATTTTGTATACCAGCAACCAAAAACTCACCATTATAAGTGAAGAGTTTTCCAGGACGTTTCTCCCAATCCTTCTCCATCTTAACAGCAACCCCAGAAGACAACCCGCCAAACCACACCTCATACTGCTCAAGAGAAATCCGGTCTAAAGCACGCTCACTCAACTCCTGAGGACTAGCCCATCGGCGATCATTAGTCAACCCCGCAACAATAGTATCCATAAGTTTTTGACTGCTCTCAGGCAACGCATCCAAAACATACCCCTGCGCCTTTAACCCCTGAAGGATATTCATAACCGAAGCCGAAGAATCCAATCCAAATGCATGGCCAATCGTGTCATTTCTGGGTGGATAATTGTGAAAAATAATAGCCACCTTCTTTTGGCTATTAGACAACCTCCGTAACCGGCCCCAATTTAGAGCCAAACTAACCGTTTTTCTAGTTCGTTCTACAATAACTTCAAAGGTAATCAATCGTGCGCCCGTTGTGGGATTAGTTTGACGGCAATTCATAGTGGCGACGGGCACTGTAATTAATGCGCCGTCAAATTCGGGCATAGCAACATTTGCAGGAATATCCATAATGTTTAGGCCCTGCATGCTGTCATGCCACTCCTCAAAGGTATTGCATGAGAGTATAGCTTTGATAATTGGAACGCCTAGTTTTTTTAGTGTAGCGGTTGCGTCGACACCCGAGAGGCAAGTTGAGAGTGAAAAAGAAATCAAGCTGATTACAACATCTACACGCGACTGGCCATTCTCGTTTAAGAAGTAATTATCAACCACCCAGTCTAACCCGTTCGTGCCTAGTTTTTCATTTTTTGAGCCACTGAAAAATACGGGCAGTACATTAGCGTTTTGAGTTTCAATTTCAGTGATTATATTATCGATAAAAGTTGTTGTTTCGCCCTGCCAGTTACTTTGATGGAACCACAGCCCCACAGTTAGGCGGTTAGTATCAATTTTTTTTGTTAGATATTCCTCTAAGGTAGGAACAGTATCAAAGCTTGGATGGTAGATGCCTTCCCAGAGGGGTTTAGTTGGAGCTTCAAATTCATAGTTGGTGCCTGTGAATCGGTTTGTAAGGTAGTAGAAGAGGTTTTCAAAGTTTTTTTTGCCGCCATAGTTTAGGTAGAAATATATTTTTTGCTTGTCTTCGGTTTGTACGGTTGTGTATTTAGTTTGTTCTTTGCCTCCAAAGAATGGTGCAGAAACCATGAGGGGTATTTTTAGAGGTTTTAAGGCTTCAACTATTTTATCAAAGTCTGGCAAATCGCCCATTAAGTGTACGATGACCACATGGGCTGTTTTAGAAAAGTTGATGAAAGCATCTAAAGTGCCAAAATCTCGGAAATCGCCACCTGAACGTAGGCATAACTCAAGAGTATTTGGGTTTTTTGTGTTTATTGTTTTTGCTGCCGCTATCGCGGGGAGGATATCTGTTGGGATTGTGGTTGCAAGGGCTACTTTGAGTGGTTTCATGTTTTCAACTCGGGGAGTTTTGTTTCAAATAAAACAGCTGCGCGAGAAGTAAAATCTCCAAAATCATCAACAAGAGGTGTAACTACGGGCCGGCCCATAACTGAAGCTGATACATCCGCACAAATTCCATAGACAGTTTTAATATTTTGAGAAGTTATCACTTCTTTAGGACTGCCTATTGCAAAAACGCATCCTTTTTTGAGCATGATTATTCGATCAGAAAATCGACTGGCCAAATTTAGATCATGTAGAGTTACAACAACAGAACGGCCTCCGCTTTGAGCAAGACCGCGGAGAATACAGAGGATTTCGAGTTGATGGCGAATGTCTAAAGAGCTTGTAGGCTCATCAAGCAACAAAATTTCAGGTTGTTGTGCAAGAGCCCGTGCAATAATGACTTTTTGTTGTTCCCCTCCGCTAAGTTCAGAGAAATGGCGCAGAGCTAAATGGCCAATACCCAAAAAATCTAACATTAAAGCAACAATTTCGCTATCGCGCTCGCCTATGCTCCAGTGGATATAGGGTTTTCGTCCCATCATCACCACATCAAATACTGTAAAAGGAAAAGCGCTAACAGATGTCTGAGGGACATATCCCATCATCATAGATAGCTCCTTAACAGATAGTCTGCCGCTATCTACACCATTTATAAGTACACTATTTTGTTTAGGTTTCAAAATTCGGTTGATGCACTTCAGTAAAGTACTTTTTCCTGAACCGTTAGGACCAACAATAGCCACTAACTCGCCTAAGCCGACGTTGAATTCTACATCGTTTAGAATTGGAACGCCGGCATAGTTAAATGAAAGATTGTTTACATTCATTTTCAATTGAAACTACATCTCCTTTTAGATATTAACAGATATATGAAAAACGGAACGCCGAGCAATGCAGTTACAATGCCTACTGGAAGTTCAGTTGGCATTATAATCAGTCGTCCCACGGTATCTGCGGCAAGAAGCATAAAAGCGCCCAAAAGCATGCTACAGGGTATTAGGTAGCGGTAATCGTTGCCAATCAACATTCGGGCAATGTGGGGAGCAATCAAATCTACAAAACCAATGATACCTGTGAAGGCTATTATGCTTGCAGTGGCGATTGTCTCCAAAACCATGTTAAACGATAGAACACGTTTAGAATTAACGCCTAAACTAACAGCAACTTCTTCGCCCATGCTTAAGATATTGATGTTCCACGCTTGAAACGTCATAAGTATGACTGCAACTGCAACAATGGGTAAACAAATCAAAATGTTTTGCCAAGATGACGTATAGAGTCCGCCCATGAGCCAAAAAACAATGGCTTGAACCGCGTTTCGTTCAGGAGAGATATATTGTACTAAGGAAAGCAGAGCAGAGAAAAGAAAACCAACGGCCACACCAGCCAATATCACTGACTCTGAACCCATGCCGCGTATACGTGCAACAAAATAAACGATAACCATAGCCAGTAAACAAAAAACAAAGGCGTTACCGATTACAAGGTATCCACCCAAAGTTGCAATACTTATCCCAAAAACTATAGCTAAGGCAGCACCAAACCCTGCCGCGGAAGAAATGCCCAAAACATAAGAGGAAACAAGAGGATTCCGCAGAATTCCTTGCATCGTTGCGCCAGCAACAGCCAAACCAGCCCCTGCTATTATGGCCATAACAATTCGGGGTAAGCGGATAGTCCAAATTATCGTCTCAGCAAGAGCGGATGGGGGTGTGATGTTGAGGAAAGGAAAAGTTTTGTAAACTATGACATTCAAGGCTTCAGTTATGCCTGGAGAAGAAGCCCCAAAACTAAGGGAGAACAAGGCTGTGGCCATTAGGGCTAAAAATAGAGAAATTATTACAAGAATTTTTTTCTTTTTGCCTTTACCGTATAGTTTTTTTAGCTCAGCTGTCGTAGTCATGGATACTCAAACAGCCCTACTGAGGTTAATTCCATAGCTTTGGTCAGAGGTGTTTGAGTTTGGTGTATTGAGGCATGTAAAGAAGATAGATAGAACCGTGCTGAGGATCCGGTTGTAAAAAAACAGACAGGTATACCATAAGTCAATGCAGACAAGTCTAATGCAGATGTTGTCAAACATAGAGCGGATGGTTTTTTCAATTTTTTACCTCCAGTCAGTTATTGGTAGATATATTTGAGAGATCAGAAATTAGTTGAGTTCTAACAGCAGAAGCTATAGGGGCGGCACGTAATTCGTCTAAACGTAAATATTTGCTACCCATAGTTTCAGAAATCTGTTTAACTAATCCAAAGTTAAGAAAGCCCTGTTCGGTATCTATAGTGATTGATTGTATACCTTTGGAGGCAATTTCGTAGGCAATATTTTTAGCTTCTTCAACGGGGTCGCCGCCGTAGAGATTAACGTTTGCTCGTCCGTCTGAAACTAGTACCAATAAAGGGATGTCATCAGTTCGAATGGAAGAGACCACAGCACCTAGACCGAGTTTTAATCCATGAGCTAAGGGCGTACGGCCACCAGTTGGCAAATTGGTTAAGTGTTTTTGGGCCAGCTCGACACTGTTGGTTGGCGGAAGAACAAGTTCTGCCGAGTTTTTACGGAAAACGACCATACCTACACGATCTCTACGTTGATAGGCATCTAATAAAAGTGAAAGAACTGCACCCTTAGTTGCGCTCATACGTTCCTCGGCAGCCATAGAGCCGCTAGCATCGACTACAAACATAATCAGATTGCCCATCTTTGTTTCTCGAATTTTTTCTCGCATATCACAGCGCTCGATTAGAAGGGCATTCTGTGGGCCGTCAGCAACTTCTTTTCGTCGCTTCTGGAATGGAGCGGCGGCTCGAAAAGTTGCATCGAAAGCCAGATCAGTAACTTTACCTCGAGGAAGCATACTTGCAACATAGTGACCACGTTTAGAATCACTGATTATCTTTGAACGGCGACCTGATCCATGCCGCTCGATTTCATCAAGAACAGGCGCCGATAGGGGTTTTACGGTGTAGGGTTCATCGGCTTGGAAAAGCTGTTCTTTTGTGGGTTCATCGGGGTTATTTTGCTTATCTTGTTTGTCTGGTGCATCATTGTTTGATGAATCATTATCTGATGGATCACTGTTTGAAGCACCATCGTTATTTTGTGGCTGAGTTTGCTTGTTATTATTCCAGTTTTGGATGCTGTCATTGATTTGTTGTTGTTCCATTTTTGGTTCTTCAAATGGTTGGCGTCGCTGTCGATGGGGAAGCACAAGTTCGGCCGCTTCTTTTATGTCTTCTTCGGTAACTTCTATGCGTCCATTGTAGGCAGCTATGGTGCAGGCTGTTTTGTACATAACTATGTCTGCACGATGGCCATCCACTGCAAAGTCGGTACAAATTTGGGTTATTAAATCAAGTAGTTCGGAGCTCAAGGTTACTTTTGGCAGAAGTACTGTTGCGGATAGAATTTTTTGACGTATACTTTCTTGGCTATCTGTGGTGGAGGCAACAAAGGAAGAGGGGTTGCTTTCAAATGCAATGCGGCGGCGTATTATTTCTGCGCGGGCTTCTCTGTAGGGTATGCCTTTGACTTCGACTGAGAGGGCAAAGCGGTCTAGGAGTTGGGGGCGCAGTTCACCTTCTTCGGGGTTCATTGTTCCGATTAGGACAAAATGTGAGGGGTGACTAAAGGAGACTCCTTCACGTTCAACAAAGTTTACGCCCATTGCGGCTACATCAAGTAAGACATCGACTAAATGGTCATCGAGTAAATTGACTTCGTCGATGTATAGGAGGTTGCGGTTAGCTTGGGCTAGAATTCCGGGGTCGAAGTGTTTCTCACCGGTTTTTATGGCTTTTTCAATGTCAATCGTGCCAACTAGGCGGTCTTCTGTAGCGCCAACGGGCAACTCGACCACAGAGACGACTCGTTTGGTGGTGGGTAATTTGGTATTGGTTGCATTTTTTGATGCGCATGCGTCACAGAGGTCTTTGAGGTTTTTTGGATCGCAATGGAAGGGACAGTTAGTAATGACCTCGACTTCAGGCAGGAGGTTTGCTAGGGCGCGTACAGTTAAGGATTTGCCGGTGCCTTTTTCGCCTCTTAGAAGGACACCGCCTATTTTTGGGTTGATTACATTTAGAATCAGCGCTAGTTTCATTTTGTCTTGGCCGACAATAGCGCTGAAGGGGTAAACTATTTTGTTTTGGTATTGCATTTCCTTATTTTCTACCGGGTAAAGGATAACCAATAAACCATATAAACCATTATTTAATATAAGTTAATAATTAGTTGATAAACTCAAGTTGACAAATATAACCAAAACACAAACAAAACCACAACCCTCAACCAAAACAGCAGTTGCAACACCCAAATAAAGCCTGGTTTAATGCTAAAACACCAAACACTAACAGTCACAAAGAGAAAGATTAATAGCTACACAACACACCTATCCCCTCGTGAGGGATGGGATATACACGCCCAGCATAAAAAAAGAAAAGAAGTATCAGATCGCCTATCCAGAATCGAAGGTCACGTCCGCGGCCTCAAAAAAATGGTTGAAGAAGACAAAGCCTGCCCAGAAATTCTCCTACAATTCATCGCCATACGAGCCGCACTAAACAAAGCCGCCCGCATAGTACTCGAAGACCACGTAGAAACCTGCCTAAAACAAGCAGCCACCTCAGGCGAAACAGAACAAACCCTCCAAGAACTAAAAGATGCCCTATCCAAACTCATCTAACCAAAAAGGAACCCCAATGACACCAAAACAAGCGCTCCTAACTATTTTTACAATACTGGGTTTAGCAGGCTGGCTAACAGCAGTTTTCGAAATCCTACCCGCACCAATAGTTTTCTACATGCAAATTACCGCAGCAGTCATGGCCTTATGCACCATTGGATATGGCGCCGCTAAGTCACTTCGCAATCGAGTCTTTAGCATGGATGCCTTGGCAACTATAGCCATACTATCATCAATTATAAGTGGAGAATATTTCCCAGCAACCATGGTAGCACTTTTGCTCATAGGCGGAGAAATGCTCGAAGATTATGCCCAGGGACAAAGCTCCAAATCCATACAAAAACTCCTCGAAGGCCAACCACAAACAGCCATAGTGCTAAGAGATGGACAAGAGAGTCAAGTTAAACCTGAAGAAGTACAAATCGGAGAAATAGTCCTAGTTAAGCCAGGCGCAAAGATTCCTGTCGATGGCATCATCGAGAAAGGATATGCATCTATCAATCAAGCCTCAGTAACAGGTGAATCAGTACCTGCTGAAAAATCAAAAGGCGCAGAGGTCTACAGTGGAACTATAGTCCAACATGGAGCCATATACGTAGCAACAACTGCTGTTGGCGAAAAAAGCACCTATGGCAAAATAATCAGCCTAGTTAAGGAGGCAGAAGAAAAAAAGGCCCCAATAGAGCGAACAGCCGATAAATATGCTAAATACTTTACACCAACCATACTTGTGATAGGCCTGATTATTTTTGTGTTAACCCAAAACATCTTACGAACAGCAGCCGTCTTTGTAATAGCCTGCCCATGTGCACTAATTCTATCAACACCTGCGGCTGTTGTGGCAAGCATTGGAAACGCCGCAAAAAAAGGAATTCTCATACGAAATGGAGAAACCTTGGAGAAAATGTCTAAGGTCAAAGTGTTGGTAGTAGATAAAACAGGAACAATCACCAAGGGCAAACTCGAAGTTACAAGCATAAAAAGCTTCGGCCAATACACACCTGACCAAATTTTACAGTTTGCCGCCGCATCAGAAAAATGCTCCGAACATCCCTTTGCCAAAGCCATCTTGGAGCAAGCAATCAAAAAAGGGATGGATATCTCACATCCCGAATACTTTGAGCATCATCCAGGTTTAGGGGTATGCATCACCAACAACGGGTCATGTATAGTCACCGGAAATAAACAACTCATGCAGAAATACGATATCCAGTTGACTCATGACATACATGACTACATGATAAACCAAGACCGATCAACTGTTGTCCTTGTTGCAAAAGAAAAAGATCTGATAGGCGCGATAACTTTGACAGATCAACCCAGAGAAAACATCAAAGAGATACTATCAGAAGTGAAACAAACCGGAGTCAAACAGGTCATAATGCTAACAGGGGACAACAAAAGCGTTGCCCAAGCAGTTGCAGAAAACTGTGCAATCGATGAAACATTATCTGACTTGATACCTGCAGACAAAGTCAACAAGATTAGAAATCTCAAAGAGAAGGGTTTAACGGTTGCTATGGTGGGAGATGGAATTAACGATGCACCCGCACTTGCTGAAGCCGATGTTGGTGTTGCCATGGGGTTAACTGGAACCGAAGCGTCTATTGAAACAGCCGGCATAGTGTTAACCTCAGATGATTTATCAAGGCTACCACAGATGTTTAAAATAGGAAAAACAACAATGTCAATTATCAAGCAGAACATTGCATTTGCTCTGGCAGTAAACATTGTTGGTATAGCCCTATCCAGTCAAGGGCTAATAACGCCATTGACAGCAGCCATAATTCATGAAAGTAACGCACTAATCGTTATGGCCAATTCACTTAGGCTTCTAAGGTAAAATAGAAAAAACTAGTTAGAAGTTTTTGCCTCTTTAACAGCTTGGTCTATGAGGCGCAATATTTCCCGCCTGGCCTCACTAATGGTGAGAGGAAGCTCATCAGCTATGGGCAAATTATTTTCTTTCTTTAGGACTTCAAAGAGGTGCGCTATACGAGGAGAGCGAAGGTTTACTTTGCGGATTAATTCAGTGTTTGAGAAGCTTGTTTTGGGGGTACCTTCGGAGACTATTTTGCCTTTATTTAAGATGTATAACTTGTCTGCAAATAGAGGAACCATGTCTACATCATGGGTTGCCAATAGTAGGGTAATGCCCTTTTCTTTGTTGAGTTTGAGCAATAAATGCAGGATGTCACTTGTGGCAATGGGGTCAAGGCTTGAGGTGGGTTCATCCATTATGATAACTTCGGGTTGCATTGCAAGCACCCCTGCTAGTGCGACTCGTTTTTTCTGGCCGCCACTTAGAAAATGCGGAGGTTTGTCTGCGAACTCGGTCATTCCAACAGTTGTAAGTGCATCATCCACAAGCTGCTTGACGTGCTCAGGAGTATAGCCTAGATTTAGAGGCCCAAAAGCTACGTCTTGTTTTACTGACGAGGCAAAAAGCTGGTCATTTGGATCTTGAAAGACAAAACCTACTCTTTTGCGTAGATTTAATAAAGATTTAGCATCGTATGATAGGGGTTTGTCTTCAAAGTATATGTTGCCAGATGTAGGCTTTAGAATACCATTTAGATGGTTAAGCAGAGTTGTTTTTCCAGAACCATTTGTACCCAAAAAGGCAACACGTTCGCCGCGGGTAAAGTTCAAAGAAATCTCATCTATGGCCAATGTTCCATCTGAGTAGCGATGGGATAATTTTTCTAAGCTAAATATCATTTAGATAACTCCTATGTTTAGTGTCAAAAATAGCAAGATGACAAGTAAGACATCAAAGATCACAATACCCAAGAGCGCTAGTTTTTTTGGAGAAGCAAAGTCTTCAAGGATACGAATTTCACCATCGTACCCTCGGGCGTTCATAGCGGCAAGTGTCCGCTCTCCCTGATCTAGGACGCGTATGAAAAGACTACCAATAAGCATAGACAGGGCGCGTATGTGATTTAGCCAACCGGATCGTCTGAGGCGGAGTGTTTGGGCAAGACTCATCTGCTCAGAGATTTCTAAAAATAAAAAAATGTAGCGATAGATCATCATAGATAACTCAACCATAACTTGGGGCATGCGAATACGACGGAGAAGAACGCAAAGATCAGTTATTGAGGTAGTGAGTACAAGAAAGAAAAGACAAGAAAGAGCACCCTCGACTCTGAGAAAAGTAGTTATGCTCATAGAGAGGCCACTTTTAAATATCGACCAAGTAAACCAAGGAAACTGGATTTCTAGTAGAGTTGCGCCAGATCCAAAGAATAGGGCTAAAAAAATACAGCTAAGCGCAAGCATATAGGTGGGATAAACAAACAAATTGAAGTAAAGACGAGCTCTAACCTTAGCAAGGCTTAAGACCAGAATTGTACAGATTACAAACACTACAACAGGAACAACAAAAGTTGGTGCAGAAACACTTATTATAAGTGCTGAGAGGGCAAAAAAAGTTTTAGTTATTGGACTACTTTTTGCTAACGCGTTAGTATAAGCAGACCGGTCTAGTTCAGTATAAAGTTCGGAATGGCTCAATAAGTACGTCTCCTCTCTTTTGGCAAGTTAAGTTCGTGACTCCATCCGATTTTGACTTAGTTAAGCATACTTCTTTTATGCGGTATCTATACTTTGCTCATACACCCGAAGGTGTTTCCCAAAAAAGAGGAAGGATATCGGATGTTTTTGAGGAACAGGTTATGTTGGGTTTAGTGAGGTTTTGCCCGCATGTATCCAACGAAATAACCCAGTATTGAGGCTCCGATAGCTACCTGTGCTGAGAAGATGACACGTTCACCTAATTCATCAGGTTCATAACCCAAGGGGTCAATCCAGGGTTTATAACCGCTTGAGGCAATTTCATCCGGACCTTGACCATCTGTTCCACTGAAATCTCCGCCGGCGTTAATCACAAAGGGCAATATGAATATAGCCAAAACAAGCCCAATGAGCAGTACATACACATACTTCATTTTGATTGGCTGCTTTGCAGTAATGGCTTTGCCTGCGGCACGGATGGATTTTAAGCCCTTTTTAGTTCCAATGAAGTGCCCTAGCGTAGCAGCCATTATACCTGCTTGAACTGAGAACAGCAATATCTCAGTTTCATTTGGAAGCGAAATGAACGCTTCAGACAGAGGAGTATAGCCTAGAGCCACTATGTAGGCAAATAGGGCCAGCGGTGTTGCTATGGCCAATGCTATGTAATATTTATACTGCATTTTGTGAGTCCGCCTCGTTTTGTGTGTTTGTTAGAGGGATTTTTAATACCCCTAATTTTTGGAGGATACTGCCTTTGTATTTTGCCAGGAAGTTAAAGAGCAAAACAGCAATGATCCCTTCTGCTATGGCTAGTGGAATCTGTGTGATAGCATATATGCTAAAGAAGGTTACAAAGGAAGCAAAAACGCTACCGTTGGTTGGGAATGCAAGACCAAGTTGGACAGCTGTAGTGATATAGGTCATTAAATCGGCTGCTGCAACTGCAACAAAAACGCCTATTGAGGGGTTAAGGCGAGTTTTTTTAAATAGCCACCATATGGCAAATGCTATTGCGGGTCCAACAATACCCATGGAGAAAATGTTAGCTCCAAGGGTCGTTATGCCGCCGTGAGCCAATAATAAGGCTTGAAATGTCAGAACTATTACTGAAATGGCACTGGTTATTGCTGGTCCGAAAAGAATGGACGAAAAACCAGTGCCCGTTGGGTGTGAACTGCTTCCGGTTACAGATGGAAGCTTGAGGGCCGAGATTACAAAGACAAATGCTCCAACTAGCGCCAAAAGCGGTTTGATTTCAGGCATTTTTTTTGTTAATTTGGCAACTTTGTAGATACCATAGGCCACTATAGGCAGAGATATTGCCCACCATATTTGCCACCATGGAGATGGCAGAAAACCTTCCATTATGTGCATATTGTGTAATTTCCTCTCTTTTGATGGTTGGGTATATCAACCAACCCGAAAACTTATAAACTTTCGTTTAACCTAAGTTCAACAACAGGTTGAATTAATATGGCGAAACAAGCAACCAACACCCGGCTACTCCAAAACAAAGGAGAATTCACCAAATTCCAAATCCTTCTCGAAATCATGCGCAATCAACCCCACATCAAACAAAAAGACATAAGCGACAAACTAGGTATAACCATTCAAGCCATCAGCAAATACTTTAAAAAACTCAGCAAAGAAGGCCTCCTTGAGTCAGGCAGTGAACGTGCCGACTACCGCCTAACCCCCAAAGGAGTAACTAAGCTTCGCGAAGACATGCAAGGCCTAGAGAGCTATGTTAAAGAAATCAAGCAGGAACTAAAAATTGAACATGCCTGGCCAGCTATAGCCACCCAACCCGTCAAAGCTGGCGAAGAAGTGGGACTAATTATGAAAGAAGGCGTTATGTACACCTCGCCCATCAACAACCCACAAACCCAAGCCAGAGGCATAGCCCTCACCGATGCACAACCAGGCGAAGACTTGGGCTTAAAAGAACTCCACGGCAAACTCCACGTTAACCAAGGAAAAATCCTCATCGTAAAACTGCCCAGCATCCGCAAAGGCGGCTCCAACGCAACAGACATGACAAAAATACAAGCATACTATAACGAGTTCAACCCCGATAGAATAGGTGTTATGGGAGCAGTCGGTCGAGCAGTCCTCAACAAACTAGGACGCAAAGCAGACATTGAATTTGGAATCAGCCACTCAGCAGCCATCGCTGCATCAAGAGGTCTAAACGTCTTTGTACTAGTAGTAGGCCGAATGGTTAACCGCATGATCCAAGAAATCGATCAAATCAACATGAAATCCGGCGGCAACATAATCTACGAAGTCAAAGACGCACAACTATAACCTAACAACAAAACAACCAACCCTTTTTTATAATCTCCAATTACTTTTTTATCCGGAACTTTGCTTTGTTACCCATAGGTTTTGGGTATTAGGTCTTTGAATACTTCCCAGATTTCCTCAGTTTTCTTTGGAAGAGCACACAAGTATTCGCGGCCGTTTGGCTCAACAATCA
>WRCX01000023.1 GCA_009783705.1 Candidatus Bathycorpusculum hydrogenotrophicum
GTCGGAACTTACCCGACAAGGCATTTGGCTACCTTGAGAGAGTCAGAGTTACTCCCGGCGTTTGCAGGCCCTTAGCCCAGTTGGACCCAGGTTTCAGGTACCTGTACTGGCCAGGATTCAGAAGCCGTTCACAAGCTTTCGCTCTTGCGGCTTCCTGTGTTTTTATTAAACAGTCGAGACCCCTTTGTCACTGCGACCTGCTCTCCTAACACAAGGCTAGAAGAACAGGCACCCCTTATACCAAAGGTACGGGGCTAATTTGCCGAGTTCCCTCGCATTAGTGTATACCCGACACGCCTTAGGTTTCTCGCCTAGGGACACCTGTGTCGGTTCTAGGTACGATCATACAGGATCCTTCATAGTGCGCTTTTCAGTGGCTCCAGGGATGAGCTGAACCTCCCTAAAACGGGTGGCTATTCCCATTTTCGTCCGGTTCTCGTCATTACGGCACTCCCCGGATGTATACGGTTAAACAAGGCGAAGACCTTGCTCAGCTTACCCCGAAACGTTAACACTATGCTTGCGTTACCGCGCGTACCTGCATGGTTCCGGAATTTTAGCCGGATTCCCTTTTTCGGCATAATCGGTTAAGTTATGCCTTAGGATCGACTTACCCCCGGCTGACGATCGTTGCCGGGGAACCCTTGCCCCTTCGGCGGAAAAGATTCTCACTTTTCTTTGCTGTTACTACCACCGGGATTCGCAATCCTAATCGGTCCACTGGACCTCACAGCCCAGCTTCTGCCCAACTAGGACGCCTTCCTACCAGCGCATCTTAAGATGCGTTCTGAGGTATCAGTAGCTGGCTTAGCCCCGTCAATTTTCGGGGCCGTCAGCCTCGGCGGGTGAGCTGTTACGCTATCTTTGAAGGATGGCTGCTTCTAAGCCTACCTCCCCGCTGTCTGAGGCTGACGACGCCCTTTGGTTTGACATTTAGCCAGCATTTGGGGACTTTAACCTCAGTCTGGGTTGTCCCCCTCTCGGTCGTGGAGCTTACCCCCACTAACCCGCTTCCCGAGGTATACGGTGCGGGTGGATTCGTAGTTTGAAAGGAAAGTGGACCATTTCTGATCCTTGTTTCCCAATCAGTGCTCTACCCCACCAGCTGCCTCGCTCAGGACTGGGCTCAGGCCCACTTCGGAAGGAACTAGCTATCACCAGACTAGATTGGTCTTTAGCCCCTAGCCCCAGGTCTGGGGAACAAATTGCACGTCAGAACCCTTTCGGACCTCCACTAGGCTTTCGCCTAGCTTCATCCTGCCCAGGGCTAGATCGTCTGGTTTCTAGTATGTATAGTTATGACTTCAGGCCCTTTCAGACCCTGCACCTGACTCTTGCGAGCTGCGTGCTTGTTGGTTTCCCTTTGCTTACAAGTATTACCTTTTAGGCTTGCCATAGCTATAAACTCCCCGGCCCGTGTTTCGAGACGGAACGCATAACCCTGATCCACCTTCTTCGTACACCTATATCACTATAGTTTCCTTCAGAAGGCTTCTATTCTTCTGGGCCATGCACGTCTGTAACTGTCTGGTTTCAGGCACTTTTCACCCCCATTCCGGGGTACTTTTCAGTTTTCCGTCACCGTACTATTGCGCTATCGGTCTTGAGGCGTATTTAGTCTTGGAAGTTGGTGACTTCCAACTTTCCACTCCGAAGCCACGGAGTGGTAGTCTGGGACTCTCACAACTCTTTTTGGTTTACGCTTAGGGGGCTGTCACCCTCTGTGGCGGGCCTTTTCAGGCCACTTCAGCTTTACCAACGAAGAGAACGTAAGGCCCTTAACCCTACATCTCCCATACATTTCTGTGTGGGATTCGGTTTGGACTGTTCCCATTTCGCTCGCTGCTACTAAGGGAATCCCTATTGGTTTCTTTTCCTCCCCCTACTAAGATGCTTCCGTTCGGGGGGTTCCCGCTCCATAAAGGAGCAACAACCTCGCGGTTGTTGAGAAGTCTCATTCAGGTATCCTCGGTTCTAAGGCTGCTTGCGCTTACCCGAGGCGGTATCGCGGCTTGCCGCGCCCTTCTTCGGCTCTCAAGCCGAGCCATCCTCCAGACAGCGTGGCATGTTACGGGCCAATGGTAGTATCTGTTTGGCGTTTGGTGAAACACACATTATTTCAATTAAGTGTTTTTGGCGTCGTTGTATATGCTTGACCTGTGCATGGTGTCATTTTAAGCGCCAGTAGCGCCTATTCACCGCTTCACCCCCCATCGTTTTCTGGTGGGGAGCTGCATCGTTTATTTGTGTAACCCATGTTACTGGGATTGCATATGAAGCATACCCGGCCAATATAAGTGTATCGCTACACTCCAACCGCGCTTGTCTTTATACCCCCTAAAGGGCATTTGACAACTACTTCAGCTGCATACACCATCAATTTCTTGAAGATGTACCCCGAAACGATCGGGAAACAATCTAAATTACACACGTTCAAATAAACCTGCCGCATCATACAGGACAGCCCAGACAACTTTTGCTCCAAATAGACCAAACAAGAAGTTGGAATTTAAGGCAGTTAAAGAAGCGAATTATCTAATTTCACCCCACTAAACCACACCCAAACACCACACAAACCACGATTTTAAGACCAACAACACATAAACAACCCAAACAATACACAGACAAACACAAAACACCCATACTAACCCGCCGCCACACATCTAAAAAACACAGATACACCAACACAACACACAAAAAAAATAGACAACTCACTGCACAAACCCACAACACCCAAGTTTCCACCCCAGATACACATCCGCCTGCACAAACACCACCAAAATAACCCTAAGAAGGCATCAGCACCAACTTTCACCATCAAAAAATACACCAACCACAAAAACATTGCCTTGTTAACCAGATACAAAAACAAACAAAAAAGCACACATCAAAACAACCAGCACACAAACAACCATAAACAGCACAAAACCCCGACCGCTAGAATTTACGCACACTACTTTCGTGCCAGGACCATGAAATAAAGCAGTAACTTTATTTGGGTAAAGTTTTATGTGTCTGTATAATCTGGGCATTTGGATGCCTCGATAGCTCAGCCCAGTAGAGCGGCTGCCTTGTAAGCAGCAGGCCGCGGGAGCAAGGCCCGCTCGAGGCTCCATCCTTTTAAATACAAACCCGCCCCATTTCAAGTGTTCAAACAAAAAAAACCAAACACCCACAGAGAAACCAATCTACGACTACAAACAACACCTCGCAAGACACCAACACAACATAAAACAACGCCAAGCTGAGAAATCACCCAACAATTTCTAAACCTAATTAAACGCGATATTTTGCTCGACACCATAGCCGACATTGTAGTTTAACCCTTTTTGAAGCGATCACCACCACAGCTCGCCCATCACACATAATGCAGGCAACATTGGTTCGGACAGGCCTTACTCGAAGAGATACTTGACAGATTGAATAATACTTGCGGCACAACATCAAAAAAGTTACAGAGTAAATTTAATATCGTATGATGAATATTTCAATTTATTCACACTAATAACGATTTAAATCATATAATGTGAGAAAAAATGAAACCTTCAAAAATCGTAATTGGGCTGATTGCAGTTAGTGCCATGTTGAGTTTAATTTTAGTTGGATATGGCATTATTATTGGCTTTGGTACACAAGATACAACGATAGAGAATACTACAGAAAATACTACTGAACAACCCACAATTCAAATTCTCTCTCCTCAAGAAAACACAACATACCAAACATACAATGTCCCGCTCAATATAGCAACAAAAAATGCAACAACAAAAGTCATCTACAACATAGGAAGATAGGCGAAAGCACTTCTTACGTTAAAAACACTACTTACACCGAAAATACAAAAATGATCGACAACCTCTACATAGGAGTGTATAACCTGACCGTTTACGCTTTTGATGCTGAAGAAAACATCATAGATCACAAAACCACCAGCTTCACCATAGATTATCCCAATCTAACCCAGCAAGAACTACAAGAAACCATCAACTACTTTAAAGACCAGGGATTAACAATCGAACCGGCACGCCACCAGCTAATTATTAAGGGTTCTGTGATTTTTGAAAGTAAAGAAGAGTTTGCAACTTTTGTAAAAACACATGGAATAACCACAATTCTAGAAATTGATGAACCGTCACCATATGTTTGGTTTTCCATCGAGGTATACAGTGATCTACTGCCATTACCAGACACATTTTCAGGCCTTGTCTCTATATATAATCATAGCCGCGGAACTACACCATGGCCAGCTACATATAGTTTCGCAGTCAAAATTATCTAATTTTTTTATCATCTTATTTTTTCTCCAAATGGTGATCAACAAGTATTCGCGATAATTAGAGAAAATATTTCATAAATTGTACGCAACATATCGATGCATAGCTCCGAGGGAACGCGCAGGGTCAGTCAAATAGGTGTGTTTACAGTCAAAATGGTTTTATTTTGTTATTCCTTTTCCACTACAGCCCTTTTAATTTGAACCTAAAAATCAATCGTGCTTTTAGAAACAGACTCTCCCAAACAGACAAACTTGTCAGAGCCGCCGCTTCTTCAAGGTTTAGTTGATCAATGTCGAAATTAAACCACAATTAGATTAGCACAATAATCGGCTAAGCAAGTCCTTAAGGGAATTTACGGATAACACAAAAAACCAAGTCCGCCCGTAGAGGAGCAAAAAGAGCCCGAAATCAACCACATACGGACAGCCAGCTCAAACTGGTCAGATGATGACATCTAATGAGGCAACACAGCAGACCCGCTCGAACGCCTAAACATATTTTAATCTGAAGTTTCTGGTTCTTCTTCGCCCTTTGATGCAAGCTTTGCCTTGATTGCTTTGGTGTCGGGCACCATAAGTTTGTATTTGCGGGCTTGGGTTGAGACGATTTCGTGTTCAAAGAGTTTTCGCAGACTACGGAAAACTTTTTTTGAAGGCTCTCCGCTTTTGTCAACAAGTTCTTGGAGAGTTAATTCTTTCCCTTCTGCTTGTAGTGTTGCAACGACTTTTTCGTCAGTCTTATTCAGTTTCACCTATACTACCTCAATGATAGTTTTGTTTCACTATAAGCGGCAACTGGGCATTTGTATTTTGCGGTAGTTCAGGTAGTTCAAGCGACCGATATAGGTCAAAGGCTGAGAAGAGTCATGTGAAATTACGGTTTTTCAGCTTAGCTTACAACAACTTAAACAGCAACTAAGTCACTACTGCACTCTGCAAGCAGAGGTATAAACGAGTTAATTTGTAGCTATACAGAAAGTTTACCTATAAGAACGCGATATCCGCTTTCTCGTGCTAATACCTCACAGTTTCCAAATGTGGTACAGAAAGTTTCGGGGAGAATTTTTGCGCCGATTTTACTTCGGATAACCATCTGGAAACTGCTACCAGGCACCATCACTTTTGGTGCGCCCTCTATGAGGGCTTTCACGATGTCCATACCTGCGCTAACGGGTGGATTAGAAAGTACGCAATCAAAAGTTAGGCCCAAGACGGGTTCATAGAGGTCTCCATGGCGCACTTCTGCATTATTGATATGATTAGTTTCTAGGTTTTTCCTTGCTAACCGTACCGCGCGCATATTTACATCTGTCATAACCACCTGTAGCTTAGGACTAGATGCGGCTGTGACTATACCTACAACACCGTATCCGCAACCGATGTCTAGCACAGAGCCTTTTGAGGGTAAAACCATGGCGTCGATAAGTACATGAGTACCTAGGTCGACTTTTTTTTTGGAAAAAACGCTTGCGGAGGTCATGAATTCAAAGTTACGGCCTCGAAGGGAAGCGCGAATTATACCAAAGCATTCGTTGCTCTTAGGCGCTGAAGAAAAATAGTGTTCTTGGGAGTTATTTTTCCTGCTCATCGCCGCCAGTCCCGGTTTTCCAAACCTTAGGGTAAACATTGCGCGGCATCAGCACTCGTGCCAAAGTCGCCACTGTCCCATGTCGCATATCCACTATGTCCTGTGTGGAAACCTCTGCGCGTCCAAGTGCTATGGCTTCACCTTTGAGGGTATATATGGCGATTACGTTGCCTTTTTCGATGCCGGTTGATACCTGTAGAACGCCTGGTGCGGTCAAACTGGCGCCATGGCAGAGGGCGTCAACGGCTGAGTCACGGACTATGATTTGGGGTAGTTGCATAAGTGCGGTTTCCATGGGTTCGATGAATTTGTGAAGATTTGCAGGGTCTTTGGTGCGTTCGTATTCACCAAACCAGTAGGCTACATCATGGAGAGTGACGCATTTGGGGCTGGTTTCTTGAAATGGTCCTGCGCGGGAGCGTCGGAGTTCTTGCATATGTCCGCCTACGCCTAGGATTTCGCCGATGTCATAGCAGAGTTTGCGGATGTAGGTTCCGCCTTCACAGCCGACTTTAAAGAGTACATGTCGACCGTTGTGTTCTAGGTAGTCAATGTAGTAGATGCGTCTTGTTCGTAGTTGACGTTTTACTGAGCTGCGCAATGGAGGGCGTTGATAAATTTCATCCTCAAAGAGACTTAGGACCTGTTTAATCTGAGGTTCGTCCACATCATCGTGGAGTTTGAGAACGCAAACGTATTCTTTGCCGCTGTAGAGTAATGCCTGTACCATCTTGGTAGCTTCCTCGAGGGTGACTGGTAAGACGCCGGTGACTTTGGGGTCAAGTGTGCCGCCATGTCCAATTGTTTGGAGTTTTAGGATTTTTTTTACCCATGCCGCAACTTCGTGGCTTGTTGGTCCTGCGGGTTTGTCGAGGTTTATGGTGCCGTATTTTATGTACTGTTCTGGTGGGCGTTCGCTGGGTTTGTAACCGTATTTGGGATCAGTGTGGTCTTCGGCTTTAGTTAAAAGCTCACGTTTGATTTCCCATGGCGGAGTCGTTTTAGGCATTCTGTTATTTTGCTCCTATACAAATGTAAGAAAAAGAAGTATGAGGTAATTAAAGGTTAAAACACAGGTTTAATCCTTCATGACATCAAGTTTGCCTTGGGCTTCTATTGCCTGGAATACTTCGTCATCAGATGCGCCCCGTGTGATATCGATTTTTTCTTCTATGGGCATGATGTGGCTTATGTTGACGCGTCTGCGTTTGACGCCAGTGAGTTTTTTGGGTCCGGTAACTAAGACGAAGCTTTTATCCATGACGTCTACGATGACGCATCGGGTACAGCATTCACGTCCAGCTTGTTTTATGCATATTCTGCCGACTTCAATGGCGGGCATATTTTTATTCTCCTTAAAAACAACTACTGCAAACGACAAATATAAGCATAACACAATTTGAGAGCACATCAAGTATCCAACAGCTAAACTGCACCAATTAACAGCAAAAATAGAGACCTATATGTTACAGGAATGTTTGAGTTTTTGTTTTTTGTAGGGTGATAGTGCAGAATTGCATTGGAAAATGGGGTTTAAAAATAATTTCAAGCAGAGATTTTGACGCTGGATTTCAGGGTATTAGGGTTGTGGTGATGTAAATGCTGTGTTTTTTAATCGGTGTTTTTGGAGATTTGTTTCTATGATGATGAGCAGATCGTCGGGTTTTATGGGTTTGAGCAGGTAGGCATCTACTTGGGGGTCTTGGTGGTTTGAGTCTATAGGCATTAGGCCGGTGAGTATGATTTTGACCATTTTGGTGGATTTTTGGGGCAGTTGTGTTATTAAATCGGTGCCCTGTATGTCGGGGAGACGCATGTCGATTAATGCGACGTCATAATTGTTGAAGTTGATTTTATTTAGGGCTTCTTTGCCTGTTTCGGCTGTGTCGGTTGCATAGCCTTTTCTTTTGAGGATTAGGCTAAACGTTCGGAGAATGGTCTTGTCATCGTCGACAATTAAGGCGGTCGGATTTTTTTGTTTTGAGGTAGCTATGGGTGATACAATATTTGCACACATTTTTTATCCACCTTCTCAATTGCGGGAGGTACGTTTGATCTGTGTTGTTTTTTGAGGGAATGCCGTGCGTTAGGGTAGTTTGGGGTTTAAAATATCCCGTTGGGTTGGGGTATTGTAGTGTTCTATGCTTGTAGCCGAATTTTTTTGCTGTTATTTGTAAATACTGCCATTGCATATATATTTTGCTACAGTCAGGCAATATTGCTCGAGTTAAGCAAAAAAAAGGGCCGATATACAGAATTATTATTAGTCAGCGGTTTAAAGCCTTAAATACATAAACAATAACCTTCTAATGGGCTGAATCTTGAGCTATCTAACGCCGCTAAGATCGGATTTAAAATTAAGTATACTCCTGAGTCTTCTGGAGGGTAAAAAGAAACTAGCAGATTTGGGGAAGGAAACTAAAACACGAGAAACCACAATTCTGCATGTTTTAAAAGAACTTGAGCAACTTGAGCTGACCACAAAATCCGGCGGCGTATATCAGCTAACTACGCTTGGAATTCTCGAAACACAAATCTGCAGAGGAAGTTATCAGTCCTTTGAGGTTCTTAAAAAATACAAAGAGTTCTGGTTAACTCATGATGTCGACGGTATACCGCCAACCTTAATGATGAAAATTGGAGATCTAGGCAATTCTGAGTTAGTTAAATCCACAAGTACTGCACTTCAAAAAGTCCATGAAACCTTTATAGAAATGTTACTTTCCTCAAGAGTTATTGCAGGGGTCTCGCCAATATTTCACTTAGATTTTATGAATGTAATTTTAGGAGTTCTTAGTCAGGGAGGTAACGTCATCTTAATCGTAAATACCGAAGTTTTAGAAGAGATTAAAAAAAGAGATCAACAAGGCGAATATACATCCAAATACATTGATGACGGAAGTCTTCAGATATATTTAAATAATAATATAAGAGTTGCTTTAACTGTAACCGAAAAAACTTGGTCATTCGGATTGTTCAACGCCACATCAGGAGAATACGATTATACCACAGATTTAATAGGGCATGGAGAGGAAGGTCTTGAGTGGGGGAACCAGTTGTTCAAAAAAGTACTCGCCGAGAGCACAAAAATGGGACAACTACAGCAAAAACTTGACAGTTAATATCAGAAAAGTAACACATTTTTTTGTTACATCCTCCCTGTTTCTGGCAATAAATAGTGCACTAATAGTTTACTTCAGCGCCAGCTTCTACGAAATTAAAGTGCCCCCGATAATTCTGCTACAAACATTTTTGACAACCATTGCAGTATATGGTCTAAACAAAGTAACCGACCAAACTGAAGATAACATTAACAAACCCGACCAAACTACAAAATTCCAAGCATACTTTATCATCCCTGCAACTATTTGCTACATCATCACACTCATAACAGGCATCATAGAGGGCCCTCTTTTCTTTCTGGTAACTTTAATTCCACTACTCATAGGGTTTGTTTACAGTGTAAAAATTTCCAAAACGCTACCCAGACTCAAAGAAATAACAGGCGTAAAGAGCATATCAGTTACGTTCAGCTGGGCATTTATATGCGCTGTTCTACCATCACTCATAGGTACAGTAGAACCAGTAAAAGTAGCGCTGGCCTTTGGATACATCTTCATTCAGATGTTTATAAATGTCACAATATTTGACATTATAGATATACCGGGCGATAAAGCGGCAAACACAAAAACAATACCGCAATTCCTTGGCAAAGAAAGAACAGCTTATTTTCTATTCATAGTTAACAGCATGTTGCTGATCTGGTTCAGCATCTGTTTTGTTTATGGCTTATTCATAAAATATTTACCGGTAACCGTTTTTGGGATGATCTACAGTTATGTGCTTATCTGGTATTTCACCAAAAATTCTGACAAACGGTTCTACGCCGAAGTTATTGTTGACGGCGAATGGATACCCATTGTAGCACTTTTGCTACTCATATCCTAATAACGCCCAGTTACTAGCGTAAACAAGGTTTTTATTGCCAAGAGCACACTTTAGCTTCAAGGTTGAATTTACATGGGTAAAGGGTCAGGTTATGGAAAAGTTATTTTGTTCGGTGAACACTTTGTGGTTCATGGTGTTCCCGGCATTGTTTCAGCTATCGATTCATCTACCGATGCCGAAGTTAAAAAATCAGCTAAACTAAACATCCGTGATGAACGTAAAACCTCCAAAGGTTATGGTGAAGAGAAGCGGCTCCAGCAAATCGAATCCATCGAACGTATGCTAAAAGCTATGCAACTAGAACCTAATCTGCCCCTTGACATCTGGATTGGCGGGTCACTACCAGGTTTTAGCGGCTTGGGAGCTTCAGCAGCTTCTAGCGTTGCTATCGCACGCGCCATAAACGAAGAGTTAGGACTAAACTTATCTAACGATAAAATTAACACCATCGCCTACGAGGGTGAAAAAGCCTACGCAGGCAACCCCAGTGGCATCGATAACACCGCAGCCACCTATGGCGGCTTGATGTGGTTTAAAAAAAATCCTACCGAGGGTCAAGACCTCGTCGAGAAAATTTACATGACCCGCCCTGTTGAGATCGTAATCGGAAGCACGGGTAAAACCGCTAACACTAAACTCATGGTAGAAGGTGTTGCTGAACGCAGAAAGAAAGATCCGAAAAAATATGATCCTCTCTTTAAACAGGCTGAGAATTTAGCAGTTGCGGGACGTAAAGCGCTAGAAGCGGGTGATCTTAGGAAAGTTGGAGAACTCATGAACGCAAATCACCAGATTCTCCAAGAAATAGGCGTCTCATGTAAAGAACTAGATCTTCTTGTTGATATGGCACGCAAACAAGGTGCATTTGGTGCAAAACTTACCGGTGGCGGAGGGGGAGGCTGTATGGTTGCCTTGACTCCGGGTAAAGAAGTTCAAGGTAAAGTTGCCTCAGCGTTTAAAACCGCAGGTTACGAGTTTTTGGCAACAAAGATTGGCGTTCAAACCTAGTTCGCCAAAGTTATCTTATTTTTATATTTTCATTTTTTGGTTTGTAGTCAAGAAAAGGAAGGGAATTTGGCGATTGCTTTTTAAGATGTGATAGCTAAATGGACTGAGGCGAAGCAAATGGGTCTAAGAAGCTTTATTGAGGAATTAAAAAGAACAGGCGAATTAACTACAATCACAAAACCTGTCTCTGTTGAGTATGAGATAGCAGGTATTATCGAGGCATTAGGCGAGCGGCCAGTTTTTTTTGAGAACATTAAAGAATCTACGGTGCCGGTGGTGGCGGGGTTGGTTTCCTCTAAAGAATTGATTTGCCGCAACATGGGCATCACCAAAGAGCAGCTCTTGCCCAAACTATTAGAAGCCATCGAGCATCCTGTTGCGCCTAAATTGGTTACAAATGCTCCCTGTCAAGAAGTTATCGAATCCGATGTAGATCTAACCAAGCTACCTATCATGCGCTACACTGACAAAGATGGAGGCAGATACATCGCCTCAGCGGTATCGATCATCAAAGATCTCCAAACCGGTGTCCGAAACATGTGTTTCCATCGGCTCATGCTTAAAGACAAAAATCATCTAGTGGTGCGTATTGTTGAGAATCGGGGCACCGATACTGCACTAACAAAAGCCGGCGGAGAGCTAGATGTGGCAATATGCATTGGTAACTCTATGTCTGTTTTGCTCTCGGCCGCAACTTCACTATCAATGGGCACTGATGAGCTAGGCATGGCAAACGTATTAGAAAAAACGGACTTGGTGAAATGTAAAACGGTTGATTTGGAAGTACCAGCAGACGCCGAATATGTGTTGGAAGGCAGAATCACCAAAGAGAAAACCACCGAGGGACCGTTTTTGGATCTAACAGGTATTGTGGATTGCACCCGCCAGCAACCCATCATCGAAATTAAATGCATAACCCACCGCGCAAACCCCATCTATCAAACCATCCTAGCAGGCAGAAATGAACACAAATTCCTCATGGGCATGCCCAAAGAACCCACCATCTACAAAGAAGTAGGAAAAATCTGCCAAGTCAAAGACGTCTACATCACCCCCGGAGGATGCAGCTGGCTCCACGCCATTGTTCAAATCAAAAAACAAACCCCCCAAGACGGACAAAACGCCATAGAATCCGCCTTTAAAGGGCATGGCTCATTAAAACACTGCATCGTTGTCGATGAAGATATAGACATCTACAACTCTCATGATGTGGAATGGGCAATCGCTACCCGCTTCCAAGCCGACAAAAACACAATCATCCTCAACAATCAACCTGGCTCATCACTTGATCCATCGGGAGATCTGTCAGAGGGCAAAAAGGCAACAACCGCCAAAGCAGGTCTAGATGCCACAGCACCTCTGGTCTCAACAGGTAAAGGCTTTAGTAAAGTAGAGTACATCAAAGTGGATCTAAACAAATACCTCTGAGGGATTAGTAGATGGAATTAACTAAACAAGAACAATCAATGCTTGATGGCAAAGAAGGATATGCCGTCCGCAAAAGCATGGAGATCTTGGTTGCCCTAGGCGAGATTTTTGGCGCCAAAAATCTCATCGATGTGGGAAGTGTACAAGTAGCAGGCGTATCCTACCACAACTTGGGCGATGCTGGACTAGAGTTTCTCAATTCATTAGCAGAGGATGGTAGAGTCAAAGTGCTAACTACCCTCAACCCTGCTGGTATGGACTTGGAGAACTGGCAACAATTAGGCATTGAGCCTGATTTTGCAGAAAAACAAAACTTAGTCATCGATGCCTTCCAGCGAATGGGTATTCTGGTAAGCTGTACCTGCACCCCCTACTTAATTGGTAACCTTCCCATCTATGGCGAACACCTTGCATGGTCAGAGAGTAGCGCTGTCACGTTTGCTAACTCGGTTTTAGGTGCCAAAACCAACCGGGAAGGTGGCCCATCGGCTTTGGCAACCGCATTTGTGGGCAAAACCCCTTGCTATGGCCTACATTTAGAGGAGAACCGAATAGCAGATATCCATGTCAAGGTAAACGCCGAGTTGGACAAACTCTCGGACTGGGGCGCTCTGGGCTATGCAATAGGTAAAAAAGCTGAAAACAAAATCCCCTACATCACAAACATCAAAAACGCCCAACTAGATGAACTTAAAAGCTTCTGCGCTTCCAGCGTAACTTATGGAACTAAACCGCTTTTCTACATAAAGGGCATAACTCCGGGTGCAGAACTCCAAAAACAGCCAGATCAAACCGTAACCATCGAACATACAGACATCAAAAACGCCTATGACAACATCAACGATGATGTTTCAGACATTGACTTTGTTTGTGTTGGTTGTCCGCATTGCAGTATAAAAGAAATCCAAGAAATTGCAGAATTACTCAAAGATAAAAAAGTAAAAGAGGGCACTGAACTCTGGGTTGCAACCTCGCGAACGGTAAAACAACTATCGGATAAACGCGGCTACACAGCAACTATAGAGGCCGCAGGCGGCAAATTTGCATGCGACACCTGTATGGCAGTCGCACCTCTCAAAGGCAGATTTAAAGCCTTGGCAACAACATCAGCGAAGGGTTGTTTCTATTCACGACAGAATCTAATGAAAACCAAGATGGGCAGTATGAAAGAATGTATTAATGCAGCGGTGAGTGGAAAATGGAATTAAAAGGCAGAATAATCTACAAAGGCAAAATCCAAGGTCAAGCACTTGTCACTTCAATGCCAATTAGCTTCTATGGCGGCGTTGACCCCAACACAGGTATAGTACTTGAAAAAGGCCATGAACTCCAAGGCCAAAGCCTCAAAGATAAAATTCTCGTATTTCCTCAGGGCAAAGGTAGCACTGTTGGCAGCTACACACTCTACCGCATGAAAAAAAACGGTACAGCACCATCCGCTCTGATAAATAAAGAAACCGAAACTATCATCGCCGTCGGAGCAATCATAAGCGAAATCCCCTGCATAGATAAAATAGATATTACAAAGTTTAAAACAGGCGACAAAGTAACCGTAGAAAACGACACAGCCATCATCACCTAAAATTTCTGAACAGCAAGCAATGGAACAGATCAGGGACTTGGAACAACAAAAAACAACAGTGCAAAGTAGGGTTGGATTGCAGTGGTAATTGAAAACTGTAAAAGCGTTGGAACGCATGGAAGCGACGTAAGGTAGCGTAAACACAGCTGCTGATACACAATTAGCCAATTAACAAATGATAGCTATTTTGATGCAGAATCAAAATCAGTATAAGAATCAGACGGCACAAATTAACGATCTAAGAGCTCAAATAGACGCATTAAACCGTGGTTTAGCTACTGCAAATAAAAATATTGATGTCTTAAAGAAAATCGCAAACTTGGAGACAAAAGCCATCATCTACAACAAAACATTGATTCAAAATGCAGGCGATAGAAACAACATTTTCCACGAATCAATAGATTATGCAGGCTACATCCCCTTGTTCAGATGTGACTGGCAGATTGGCTTAGTTGTTTTGTAGGCTTGTACTTTGCTTTATAGGATTTGTCGACAAAACATTTGTGCCATCATCAGGTGAATTTACTGTGAGTTATCTTCTTTTTTTGTTTGTTGATTGATTTTTAATCCGTTGGCGTCTAAGATTGCCCTGTAATAAAAGCGAGCGACTGTAACGTTAAATTAGCAGAACATAGATACAGATAATCAGGTACGATGTGCGATGAACGACGCAAACCCAATCATACTTAAACTCGGTGGTTCAGCCATCACTGACAAAACAGCTGAGGCAACCCCTAGAACAGAAATCATAAATCAGCTTGCAGAGGAAATTAAGCGTGCAGACCTTGACAATCTTATTGTGGTTCATGGGGGCGGAAGCTTTGGTCACCCAGCAGCAGCCAAGTACGCCATCAAAGACGGCTACAAAGAAGATCCTACCCAACGGTTTGGTTTTGCAGAAACCCATCACATGATGACAGTGCTCAATGGGTTGGTTATGGATTCGTTAATTTGGCATGAAATCCCTGCACTAAGTATTGCGCCTTCATCGTGTTTTATTACAGAGAACGGCAAAGTTAAGGCCTTTGATGATACTGTATTTAGAGCCATGTCAAAAATAATCTATACCCCGGTGCTCTATGGGGATGTCGTCTTTGATGACAAGATGGGTTTCACTATTTTAAGTGGTGATCAGTTGGTGGCTTATTTGGCACTCAAATACAAGGCTAAAAAAATTGTTATTGGGGTAGATACGGATGGTCTTTTTGATAGTGATCCAAAAACTAATCCTGATGCTAAGCCCTATAAAGCACTCAACTTGAAAGAACTTAAAGAGCTTCAGCCTAAGCTAGGTAAGGCTCAAGGTACAGATGTTACTGGTGGTATGGCAGGTAAGATTGCGGAGCTTATTCCAGCAGTTGAAGCGGGAATTCACATAACCGTCACTGGGGCGACAAAAAGGTTATCTATCTATAGAGCCTTAACAGACCAGAGTGTTTTGGGCACTGAAATAGAGTAGGCGTAAAATGGCAGAAGAAACGGGTAAGCGTAAAGTCGATCATATTCGTATATGTCTTGATGAGAAAGCGCAAGCTAAAAAAGCAACAACCGGCTTTGAAGATTTGCAGTTTATCCATCGCGCTTTACCCGAAATTGACAAAGCCCAAATTGATCTTCAAACTACCTTTTTAGGTAAAAAGTTTAACGCCCCGCTAATTGTGGGTGCCATGACAGGCGGAACAGAAGAAGCAACAAAAATTAACAGCTCTATAGCTGAAGCCGTTGAAAATCTTGGATTGGGCATGGGATTGGGAAGTCAACGGGCAGCTGTTGAGAGCAAGAGCCTTGAAAAAACTTACCGTGTTGCCCGTGATAAAGCACCGCATGCATTTTTAATTGCCAACATTGGCGGAGTGCAACTTGTCCATGGATATGGTATACGAGAAGTTAGAAAAACTATCGAGATGATTGATGCGGATGCCGTTGCGATTCACTTAAACGCGCTCCAAGAAATTATTCAGCCCGAGGGACAAACTAACTTTAAGGGTATGGTTGCAAAGATTGCAGAAATTGCCGGTGCAATTGATCAGCCTGTTATCGTTAAAGAGACAGGTGCAGGCATTTGTGCAGAAGACGCCAAAGTTCTCGAATACGCCGGTGTTAAAGCCATCGATGTTGGGGGGGCGGGCGGAACCAGCTTTGCCGCTGTTGAATACTACCGTGCAAACCCCAATTGCGGTGTTCAGCATTATTTGGGCAATACCCTCTGGGACTGGGGCATACCCACTGCAATAAGTTTAATCGAGACCGCACAAAGCGTTAAGATACCCCTGATTGCCGCAGGCGGAATACGAAGCGGCACTGACATAGCTAAAGCCCTCGCAGTAGGCGCCAGTTTGAGCAGTATCGTTCAACCGATTCTCCAAACCGCCATAGAGGGCACCAAAGAAACCGAGCAAAAACTTCAAGGTCTAATTGAAGAGTTACGCAGTGTCATGTTCCTAACGGGGGCTCAAACAGTTACAGATTTATCCAAAAAACCGGTTGTGATTATGGGTAAAACCGCACAGTGGCTTACCGCTCGCGGCTTAAGCCTACAGAAATACGCTAAACAAGGAGCAGACCACATTGGACATTGAAAAATTTCTCGAACAAACCGCACCCCAAATCGATAAAGCCATCGAAAAATACATACCAAGAAAAATCAGCAAAGACGCCGCGCTTTTCAGGGTTAACCCGCCCCGATACAGTTACAACCTTGAACCCCTAAACAAAGCCATTTCTGATCCCGTTTGGGACATACTTGACCGAGGAGGAAAACGGTGGCGCCCCGCTTTGTTTCTGCTTATTTGTGAAGCTTTGGACAATAAGGCAGATTGTTTAGAGTTTGCAATCATTCCCGAAGTTATCCACAACGGCACCTTGGTTATCGATGATATAGAGGATTCCTCAGATGTGCGAAGGGGAAAGCCATGCTTGCACAAAACTTTTGGTGTTGATATAGCGGTCAACGCGGGAAACGCGGTGTATTATTTGCCGCTTTTATCGTTGATGCTACATAGAGAAACCTTTTCAGCTGAGATGCAACGTGATGTGTATGAGGTGTATGTGCAAGAGATGATTAACCTTAGCATGGGACAAGCTATGGATATCGCATGGCATCGGGGCATAGCAAATGCTGACATCTTGAGTGAGCAGGATTATCTACAGATGTGCGCTTACAAAACAGGCACACTAGCGCGAATGGCAGCCAAGATGGCAGCTGTTCTATCAGGAGCAAACAAAGAACTTACTGAAAAACTGGGTTGTTTAGCTGAATGTATTGGAATTGCCTTCCAGATGCAAGATGACATCTTGGATTTGACTGGCGAAGAGTTTGCTAAGAGTAAGGGCTGTATTGGGGGAGATATCACAGAGGGCAAACGTTCCCTGCTGGTTATATGTGCACTCCAAAAAGCAAATGCAGACGACAAAGTGCGACTCCTAGAAATTTTGGGTATGCACACAACTGATCAGAATCTGCGCAACGAAGCCATTGCTATCATCAAAAAATATGGTGCCTTTGAGCATGTCAAAACCCTCGCAGAGCAGATGTTAATAGAGAGCTGGAGTGAGGTAGACAGACTACTTCCAACGCCCCAGGCTAAGGAAAAATTAAAAGCATTCGCTGAATTCTTGATTAGGCGCAATAAGTAAAGACGGGCGTACTGAATTTGGCACTTGAAAATGATACGGAATTACGGGAATTTATTCGTAGAGCCGCATTGCTAAACGCGGTGGGACATGATGGAAAAGCTCAGGCAGGCGCATTAGTCGGCAAAGTTTTAGGTGAAAAGGCTCAATACCGTAGCCAAATCAAGGAGCTCTCAGGAGTCATTAATACTGTTGTAGCCGAAGTTAACAGTTTAGCGCTTTCTGAGCAGAAAGCAATTGTGGAGAAGAACTGGCCGGAGACACAGAAAAAACCTGAAGTTGAAGAGAAAAAGTTAACGCCTCTGCCAGATGCAGACAAATATAGCGTTATAACGACTCGTTTTTCGCCTAATCCGGATTGTGTACTTCACTTGGGTTCAGCCAGAGCGATAGTGTTGAGCCATGAGTATGCACGCCTATACAAGGGTAAGTTTATTCTGCGTTTTGAAGACACCGATCCTAAAACCAAAAAGCCTCAACTTGAATTCTATCAAAGCATCCGACAAGACCTAAAATGGCTGGGATGCAGTTGGGACGAAGAATACATCCAAAGCGATCGCCTTGAGATTTATTATGATATTGTTGGAAAAATGGTCAGCGATGGCAACGCCTATGTTTGCGAATGCACACCTGAGGCGTTTAGGGAGAAAACCGTAGGCAAAGAAGCCTGTCCATGCCGCGATGTGCCACCCAGTGATCAGTTGCAGAGATGGCAAAAAATGCTCGCTGGCACCTATCAGGAAGGCGAAGCAGTGGTCCGCGTCAAAACCGAGCTGGATCATCCCAATCCTGCAATCCGTGATTGGCCGGCCCTGCGCATTATAGACACCAAAAAGTATCCGCATCCCCGTGTGGGAAGCAAATATCATCTCTGGCCGCTCTACAATCTTGCTGCGGGTATTGATGATCATCTTATGGGCATGACCCATATTATCCGGGGTAAAGAACACTACACCAACATGGTTCGTCAAAAATACATGTATCAGCATCTGGGCTGGGAGTACCCCCAAGCAATCCATTATGGGCGATTAAAAATTACAGGTGCCGCTTTATCAAAATCCAAGATTGTTGCAGGTATAAATGAGGGTGATTATGCAGATTTTGATGACCCACGGTTGGGCACTTTTGCAGCACTCAAAAAACGAGGTATTCAACCTGAAGCGATCAAGAAAATGATTATTGAGGTGGGTGTTAAACCCAACGATGTCACCTTGAGCTGGGAGACGCTCTATGCGCATAATCGGAAAATTCTTGATTCTACAAGCAACCGTTACTTCTTTGTTGCAGACCCAGTTGAACTCAAAGTTGTTGGACTACCCAAAGCATTTGATGCAAAGTTGCCACTACATCCAGAACATCCTGAACGGGGTGTGCGAGAATACGCCATAAAACCCGAAGGTGACAACGCAACGGCGAGGTTTTGGATAAGTAAAAAGGATGCTGAAGCGATGCAAACAAATCAGACGATACGGCTTATGGAGCTCTTCAATATTGAAATTAACGCAAAAACAGCCAACAGCATAACTGCGTCATATGTCAGCGAATCCTATGAGGAAATACGCAAACTCAAAGCGCAACTTATTCAGTGGATACCTATGGGCGCAGAATATCCAGCACAGGTTATTCAGCAGGATGCTTCAGTAATAGAGGGTTTTGCAGAGTTTGCATGCAAAAAGTTAAAGCCAGACGACATCATACAGTTTGAACGCTATGGCTTTGTGAGAATCAACGAAGCCGGCGAAAAACTAATCGTATACTATGCCCAGAAATAGGTGAGAGAAATGCGCAAACTCAACAATAAAGTCATTATCTGGCCGATATACTTTGACCAAAACCGGAGCCGAAAAGAAGGCCGCCGTATTGCTAAAAATCAAGCTGTTCTTTTGCCTAAAATAGTGGAAATTAAAGAAGCCGCGGATAGGGTGGGGCTTAAAAACGAGATTAACCTTGAAGCGCATTATCCCAAAATGCCCTGGGCAAAAATGGGTATGCTTATTGTGGAGAAACAAGAAAACAAGGAAGCTATAATTAAGAAACTCTCCAAGCATTTGATAAAGATTAAAAATCAGCAGGCATCAGAGCAACCTACTAAACGAAAATAAAGTTAGACAAAAATAAAAATTAAAAATTTAGGCTTTTTCTTTGCCTATGAGTAGGGCGTTTATGACGCCGTCGCTTCCGGGCCGGCTGGTAACTTTTGCCAAGCCAAGGGCTGTTTCGATTTCTGCGCCTTTTGTGATGACACCGCGCCGGTTATAGTCTACGTTGGCTCCGTTGCGAACTACGCGGACGATTTCAGATTTTTCTGTTGTTCCGGTTTTGGGGTCAGTTACTGAGGCGTATTTGTCAGTTAGAACTTTGATTTTTGTGTTTCCGCCCAAAGTGCGACTAGTTTTGCGTTTAGGTGTGCCGAGCACTGTTTCTGCTGGGTATCCGCCGGCTTCGTACTTTTTCTTGGTGCGGTAAACGCGTTTTTTGCCGCCTGAAAGTTTCCTTTTACGTAAACTACTATGAGTAGACATATTCTACCATCTTTCCACTAAATTGCGTAGTCACTAAACTCGGAGATTCAATATAAACATACCGTTTCAGAGGAACCGTTCCATACGCCATCAAAATATACGACACAATTTCTAATTACTATGGGACAATCTCGTTTAAAACTCTAATTTATTTGACGAAAATGTTTTTAAACTTTCTTTAGCCCAGTTTATTGATTAAGATGAAGAAAGCAACAGTCTTAGCGTTTGCGAGCCTAACACTTTGTCTTACATTATTTGCTTTATTCACAGCCAATGCCTACACAGACCAATCAGTGGGTGTTAAAGAAGGGGACTGGATAGAATATGACATCACCACCACTGGAACAGGCAACGTGCCGCCATCCCATGATGTGCGATGGGCTCGAATGGAGGTTTTATCGGTTGATGGATCCGCGTTTTCTATAAATGTCAGCGTCATATACACCAACGAAACAAGGGGTAGCGCAGTCTGGAAATTCAACTTTACGGAAGGAAATACAGGCGGATGGACAGTCATCCCAGCCAATCTTAGCCCCGGCGACACGTTCTTTGACTACTCACAACCCCAAAACGTAACTATCCAGCGAGAAGAGCAAAAATCCGTGCTGGGCGCAACCCGGACTATAACGTGCGGAAATGATTCAATAAGACAGATCAAAGAATGGGACAAAGCCACAGGCTTCTTTATCGGATCAGTTGAAGTTGCTCAAAACTATACAAACCCAGATGGATGGTACTTTGATAACTTGACAACAACCATCAAAGCCACTGCCACCAACTTATGGGGCAGACAGATTTTTGGTTTGGAGCAATCAGTTTTTGCGCTAGTTATTTCAGGTTTAGTTTTTGTGGTTGTGACCTCAGTTTCAGCTCTGATTATTTGGCAACGAGAAAAAATAACAAAACTTAGTTTACGCTACCCTCTGCTATCAAAACGAATAATCTCGGCCGCCATAATTGTGGGCGTTGTGGTATTCTCCGCTATAGTCGTACCCTCAATTTGGATGAACATGGGTTTGAGTACCACAGAAACCAACATGATTATGCAAAGTGTCTGGTTGAGCCTGCTTTTGGTAAGCCTGGGATTTAGAAAAATCGGCAAACATTTCATATATGGCCTTTTGATGGCTACTGTGATTATTGCCACGTTGATTAGTTTTGCCTCAGTTATCGCGATGTGGTCGCCCTCAGACAGCAGTTCAATGTCAACCTATGTCAACTCACCGCTCAAAATCGCAGAATTTATTGCACATGGCGTACTTTCACTCCCAGCACTCGCACTCGGAGTTTGGTTTATCGCCCTTTGGCGTCCCAACGCAACCACTGACTCAGCAAAAATCAACAAGATAGTAAAGCTGATGATAATTCTATGGATACTGTCCTATATAGCAGGTATAGTAGGATACGTATTGGACTACACAACACTACTAGGTACCTACTAACCACCCAAAATTATACACGTTAACTGTAGAGGTATCTTTTGTGTTCTCCAGAAATGTTTTCTTGTTTTCCAGTGTGCCTTACGCTTGGGGTTGGGTGAAAATTGGGTCATTAGGGTTAACACAACCCTCCGCCTTGCTTTTAATGGCTTCTCTGAGCACTTTTTTGATTGTTTTAGAGCGGATCGTTACATATTTTTTCGCGAGATGTATTTGGCTTCAGTTGAGTTGTTTGAACTACTTGCATATAACACACATATCAAAGGCGAACAATAAAACAATAAAGATTTTCTCAAATATACAGATGAGAAAAAACAAACACGCAGAGTAAAATGAAATGGTGAGGCCTCCCGGATTTGAACCGGAGTCTATAGAGCCCAAGTCTACAAGCCTAGACCAAGCTAGCCGAAGGCCCCAAACCATTGATGCAACACTATCTCCTCGCTACATCCATAAAAACCTTATCAAACTAAAGAACAAGTTTACCCTCCCTACAAACCAACCATAAAAACATCTTTAAACAAAAAAGCAAAATATATGAACATCAAACATCATCCGCCGCGATACAAGAGAAAAAAACGAGAAAAGCTATAGCTCGGTTTAGCAGCAACCGATAAATCCACAGAAAACCACGGGGTGAACAAGTATTTATGGAATAATTTAAAATAACCCCACTTGTTTATATCAGAGAAACGTACAACTGAATAGACAAGGAAGCAAAAAGACATGAGCGGAGAAGGCGACCCATTCTGGGCTTCATTATATGAAAGGATCTTTGGAATAGTCCTCATAATAATCGGCGCAGTACTACTCTACCTTACAGCTACAAGTGCAATAGGCGGATTTGGTTTGCTGTTTGGATTCCTCAGCGTTGTTTTACTGATAGCAGGCATCGTTCTGCTTCTTATAAAGCCAGCTGAGTAAGGCTTATTCTCTTTTTTCATTTCTGATTCTACAAACAACAACAGTACACCACTCAAGTTACCATTAGACGCACACCTTCTTCAACGGTTAAGGAGCCTGCGTGTAAACAAAGGTTGAAAAGCGAGCTAAAACACAAAAGTATATGAGGATATTTATAAGCCGAAAGGCATACAATCAACTTTAAACCCGGAGGAAACTGATTTGCCCATACGCCAGCCGATAGTTTGTGTTCTTGGACATGTAGATGCAGGCAAAACTTCATTGCTTGATGAACTGCGCAAAACTAATGTACAGTACCGTGAGGCAGGCGGCATGACTCAGCATATAGGCGCCAGCTTTTTCCCTGTGGAAACACTCAAGCAACTCATCGGACCCTACATGGGCAGTTTCAAAACAGGAATTGAAATTCCAGGTTTACTCATAGTAGATACACCGGGACATGAAGCATTTACAAATCTGCGCCGCAGAGGCGGAAGCGTTGCTGACATCGCCATACTTGTCGTTAACGCTATACGAGGATTTGAGGCCCAAACCTTTGAATGCATCGAAATCCTCAAAGTTCGAAAAACCCCCTTCATCGTAGCAGTTAACCAAATTGACCGCATCCCAGGCTGGAAAGCACAGAAAAATACACCATTTCTAAAGTCATATGCATCTCAACCCAGTTTCATCCAAGAAGAATTCAACAACCGCCTCTACCAAGTCATGGGCGACTTTAGCCGGCTTGGATTTAAAACCGACCGCTTCGACCACATCCGCGACTTCACCCAAAACATCGCCTTAGTACCTACAAGCGCTAAAACCGGCGAAGGCCTATCTGAACTTATCATGGTACTGGTTGGATTAACCCAACAATTCCTCAAAAAACGCCTCCAAACCACTGATGGACCCGCCAAGGGCGCCATTTTGGAAGTAAAAGAAGAACCCGGCTTAGGTTTAACCCTAAACTCAATTATCTACGATGGCACCCTACACAAAGATGATATGATAGTAGTCGGCGGAAAAGACGGCCCGCTCTCTACACGTATCCGCACCATACTTGTACCCAAACCATTAGATGAAATGCGTGATCCACGAGACAAATTTACAAGTGTTGAATCCGTCTATGCCAGCGCAGGAGTCAAAATCGTTGCATCTGACGTAGAGGGCGCTTTAGCAGGTGCACCCTTACTAGCAGTACCTGAGGGTGAAGAAGCCGAGAAGTACTGCAGCCTCATAACCGAAGAAATCGGTAAAATCCGCATAACCACAGAAACAGACGGCGTCATCGTTAAAGCCGACACCTTGGGCTCACTTGAGGCAATGGCAGAAATCCTCAAAGCCAACAACGTACAAGTCCGAAGCGCCGACATAGGCGACATAAGTAAAAGGGACGTCATAGAAGCCTCAGTAGTAAAACAACGAGAACCCCTAGTAGGCGCCATTTTAGCATTTGGCGTAAAAACGCTCCCAGACGCAGAAATCGAAGCCGAAACCAACGGGATCAAAATCTTCAACGACCCCATTATCTACAACTTGATTGATAACTATGTAGAATGGGTTAAAGAGAAACGTGAAAGCAAAAGTGAAGCCGAATTTGAAGCTCTCACCAAACCCGGCAAAATCATGGTTTTACCCAACTGCATATTCCGCCGTGCTAAACCTCTCGTAGCAGGTGTTGAAATCCAAGGCGGGAGACTAAAACCCAAGGTTTCACTAATTCGAGCAGAAGACGGCGCAGATCTTGGCGAAATTCAGCAAATCCAAGATAAAGGCAAAGCCATCGGTGAAGCAAAAAAAGGTGCACAAGTAGCAATCTCTATGGATAAACCCATATCAGGACGCCACATCTTTGAGCGCGATATACTCTATGTCAAAGTTTCTGAAAAAGATGCCCAAACACTGCTAACAACACAACTGGAGAACCTAACCTCAGAAGAACAGGATATACTCAAAGAATACGTGAATTTAATGCGTAAAAAAATTCCCTTCTGGGCAGGCACCACATAACCGTCTAAACAGCTAAAAAATAAACAGCATATATCACCCATAAAACAACAAGAGAGAACCGTAAAAATAACCTGCAGGAAACGACGAAGCACCGTCAGGCTATGTATTAAGCGATTACACTTCTATCAAGTTAGGACTAACTGTGTGATGTAGATTGGTTGTGCATGTACGAAGGGTTGGGTAAAACGGTAGGTAATTAGTTTTGTTTTTTGAAGCTTACGGCAGCATATCCAACAACGTTTGAGGGGTCACCTGTGATGTCGCCGCTGTTATGGTAGCTGAGTTGTTCTGCAGTTGCACATATATCTGCAGCATAGGTGATTAGACTGGTTATGGGCATAAATCCGCAGGCGGTAATGTTTTGGGTTTCTATGATATCATAGAAGCCCTTGGCGTCTAGAGCGGTGACTTTTTTTAGAGCGGCTTGGTCTTTTGCGGTTGCGGTTTTTGCGGGTTCGTAGTGGGTCATGTCAGAGGAGGCAATAACAAGGGTGTTGGTGGTGTCTATGGTTTTAGTGAGCGCGTGTCCGATTTCAAGTGCTGTTGTGTAGTCTTGGCTTTGGAAGCATATGGGTACAATTTTAAACGTGTTGCCGTAGAGGAATTGGAGGAAAGGGAGTTGTACTTCAAGGGAGTGTTCGAAGCGGTGGGCGAGTTCGTCGATGTCAAGGGTGGTGGTTTTGTTGAGCAGGGCATCGGCAGTGGTTGTGTCGATTTCTATGTTGCCAAGGGGTGTTTGCCAGAGGCCTTGGCGCATTATGGAGAGGGCGGAGCCGTAGCCGGTATGGTTAGGGCCTAGGAGTATAATGGTGTCGGGTTTGCCGTCCTGGGCTAGTTGATAAAAAGCTGAGGCGGCTACGGGGCCGCTGTACATGTAGCCGGCATGTGGACAAATTAAGCCCGCGATTTTTCGCGGGTGGTTTGTTTTGTTTATAGTTGGGAGGTTTTGTGGTCCAAGTTTGTGGAGAAAGCAGGAGGTAAGTTGTGCTTGGAGCGCTTCGGCGTTGCCTTCATAGAATTGTGATGCAACTATGGGACGCCGAATGCTGGGCAAACTTTTAGGTGTCCTCCTCGTCGTCACGTGTGACTTTAGCTTCGAAGTCTTCGATGCTAACCGAGGGGTCTTTGTCAGGGCCGATTTCGCCTCTTTCTCGTAGGACTTGGCGTGTTAGTAGCCAGAAGATGACTGCTAGTGCGCGGCGGCCTTTGTTGTTGGTTGGGATGACTAGGTCTACGCCTGCGAATTCGTTGTCGGTGCTACATAATGCTACGATGGGTATGCCGACGTCGCTTGCTTCTTTGACTGCTTGTGCATCTGCGCGGGGGTCAGATACGACGATGACTTCGGGGTCGATACGGTTTTGGTATTGGGGGTTGCTGAGTTGTCCGGGGATGAATCTACCGATGATGGGTGTGGCTCCGGTGAGTTTGCAGAACATTTTGACTGGTTCGTGTGCGTAGAGGCGTGTTGCGGCTACGGCGACTTTGGCGTGTTCGTAGCGTGAGAGGAATTTGGCGATTGTTCGGATGCGGTCATCTGTTTTTTTGACGTCTAAGACGAATAAGCCGTCTGGGCGAACCCGGTAGATGAAGGGTTCCATATCTAGGGTTTTCATTCGGGTGCCAATGTGAATACCTGCTGAGAGTAGGGTGTCTCTTGGCAGAAGTAAAGTTTCCTCGGGTGGAGTTTCCTGAGGTTCATCATCGTCTTCCTCAATTTCTTCTTCCTCATCGATGGATTCGGGGATATCTGGTTCGATGCTTTCTTCGTGGGAAACATCCTCAGCGGGTTCGATGCTTTCTTCTTGAGGAACAGTTTCAAAGGGTTCTGTTTGTTCCTCGCCAGTTTCCTCTATGGTTTCTTCAGGTAGGTTTTCTTTAACTTGGTCTTCAGACATTCTATTCATCTTCTCTTTAGTGTATGTTTAAGTCAGCCATTCGGGCGCGGCTGCCAAGGAAATGCTCGATGCGAATGAGCTCGTTTAGTTTGGCTATGCGTGTGCCTTCCACTATGCCTGTTTTTATGACGGGGCATCGGTAGGCTACGGCCAAATGAGCAATGTGCCAGTCGCATGTGTCACCGCTGCGGTGAGACATAACGGCGTCATAACCGTTGCTTTGTGCAGCCTGGATTGTTTCAGCTGCATCGGTTAATGTGCCTATCTGGTTGACTTTGATGATGATGGCATTTCCAGCGTTAATCTTTATTCCATTATTTAACCTTTCAGTATTGGTTGTGAACAAATCGTCCCCGCAAACCATGCAATTCTTCGCTTTATTAGTGAGCTCTGCAAAGCTGTCAAAATCATCCTCACTGAAGGGATCTTCGACATACGCAAGATGATACTTCTCAACTAGGCTAAGCAAGTACTCAAGTTGCTCTGCGGTATCACGCTTTATGCCCTCATTTTCATAGACATATTTTTCTTCTTTAGATTTCCAAAATGAAGGAGCCGCAACATCTATGCCAAATCGGCATTCAAAATCTAATTCATTACCAACTTCTTCACAGGCCCGCGCCATGACTTCAAATGCATCATCGGTAGTAATGTTGGCTATCCATGCACCCTCATCACTTTTACCGCCGTTAAAGGTAGTTGATTTCTTTTTAAGAACATCACCAATGCGCTTATGAATTTGAGCATTAGCAGTTTGAGCTTCCACAAAACTCTCTGCACCATAGGGCAAAGCCAAATATTCTTGGATACTGGGCACTTTGCCTCGTGCGTGTTGCCCACCGCTTATACAATTACCCAAAGGATAGGGCAGAGTGTTTGCAACATTACCCCCTAGAAACTCAAACAGAAGCCGATCATGACTGTTCGCGGCAGCTTCTGCGTTTGCAAGACTGATAGCAAAAGCAGTGTTTCCACCGATATTTTTGAAATCTTCAGTACCGTCAATCTCGTGGAGTGTGTTATCAATTTCTTCTTGGAAATCAGCATTTAACCCTGCAAGTTCAGGGGCAATCAATTCATCGACTTTTTTGATTGCCGCTTCCACACCACCTGTTGGATAGTAAACTACTTCAGTTTTACCACGGCTTTTACCTGCAGGAGCACCTGCACGACCAAAACCGCCAGCGGTGATAACATCAACCTCTATAGTCTCTTCTCCACGATTGTTAAAGATTTTTCGAGCAATGAGGTCCTCGATGATTGATGACACGCAACTATAACCTCAGACGCTATATTTTTGTCAGGGGCTTATTTTAGGTTTCGGAAAGACAACTTTACAATCACCACACATACAATCAGCAAGTTTCTTAGCAGATATTAACGCCAATACGATCCCAGGCAGAGTTTCCTATAAAAGAGAAACCAATACAAACCTTCTATAGAGAACACAAAGCCGCTTGTGGTGAGAAACCAAGTAATTGACTACGACAGCTACAATGTATTGAAAAATCGGGCTATAAAAAATAAAAAAATATGTAGCGGCCCTAAACGGCTTCTACGTTCTGGATTTCTGGAACCACTGCTTGGATGTGCGCTTGGATTCCATTTTTAAGTGTTATCTGTGACATGGGACAACATGCACAGTGACCGACTAAGCGCACCTTCACAGTTGATCCTTCGACTGCAACTAACTCTACGTCGCCGCCGTCCATTTGAATTTGAGGTCTTATATCTTCTAGAGCCTGCTGAACACGTTTCTCTACTGAATCAACCATAATATTCACTAATTTTAACCCAAACGGAACGGGCTATAAAAAAGCTTGCTGTTATACAGTGCATCTTAGACCCAAAACAACTTACACCAATAACTCTAATCCAAAAAGTTGCAGGACCGTTCAATCAATAGAACAACGACAAGTTTTTAGCATTCAACTCAATCGCATAGTTCCAGATAGAAATGAGAAAACAAGCAGTACTAACAGTCCTTCTGATACTTCTAGTCAGCATACCCCTTACCAGCTTCCAGCCAGTTGGTCTGCTCAAACCACCACCGCTACCTATGAAACTTTAGCAGAGACCATAAACACAGTTCTAAGCGGTATTCAAGAAGAAAATTCACCTTGGAACGTTATCTATGACCAAATCTTCTGTCGCCAAAACACCATCGTTTATGACAACGCCATAACTAAAGCCCTAGACGACGAAAACTATCAAGAAGTCCTCTTTATAGCCCGCCTCGCCGAACTCAATGACTATAGCTCCCAAACCATAACTGCCAGCGTAAAGACAGCACTGGAGAACATACCAATGACTGGCAGCTTCCCCCTCACCTACACCGGCATAGATTTTCCAAACAGCTTCATCGTCTATGACCGCTATATGATAAACAGCTATAGATATGCTCAAGTGTTAGACGTACCCCACTGGAACATAACTGCGGCATACAATGACTTTACAAAAGCATACAATGCTCCGCCCCTCGGAAGCGCAAGCGGAGAAATGCTCTGGATAAACCCCCAACAAAACACAGCACGCTCATACAATTCGCGCTACTATGATGAACATGCAGAAACTCTAAGTATATTTCTGCTCTTTGCCCTAAACGGTGTTCCTAACGCCACAACCTACGCTGAGCATGCCTGGGAAAACACGCAAGACCACTGGGGCGGCAAAATTTACGGTTACGCAGGCAAAAATTCATATGTAGAATGCGAAATGGGCAATTTCGCTCAGATAATCACTCAATACCAAAACACTCAAGGCACAATTCCCTACTTCGACAGGGTTATCTCAGATTTAGAGAATAAACTATTGACTAACCAATACAGTTCTCCGGGATGGGGCAGTATCGGCGTCATTAAACATGCTGATACCAACAATCAATTAAGACTCTTCGAAACCATGGGCAACCTAATAGCATTACAAATGCTCTATACACAGTTTACGGAAGGCAACCAGACAAACTTTCAAAATATGCTAACTCAAGGCTGGCAGGGGCTTATAAGCAGCAGTTTGTTTAGCAACAACAAATTCAGCTTTATGGATATCAGCGCAGGCAGACCAGGCACATACAACGACGAAGCCTCTCTGCTGGGTGCCATGACCCTCTTTCTCTATGGCATAATACCCCAAACAGGAAGCTTATACATACCCGCCAGTGAGGAGAGATATCACGATTATCGAACATGCTTCCAAACAGAACAATGGCAATTTAATTATCCAAACCACTCAATCCGTATTCCCATAATCAAAGGAAATATTGCATTTATTTTTGGAACACAAAAAGTCACCCAAAATTTTCCTGAAAACGGAGTGTATGACATTCAATTTAGCAACGACTGGAACAGCATAACATCAATCTCGAAATCAGCCGACATTAACCCACCGCCATTACCACCACTCACCCCAACACCCACACCCACACCCACCCCAACACCCACACCCACCCCAACACCCACACCCCCCCCAACACCCCCCCCCACCCCCACCCCCCCACCCACACCCACACCCCCCCCCACCCCCACACCCACACCCACCCACACACCCACACCCCCCACCCACACACCCACACACACCCACACACCCCACACACCCACACACACACACACACCCACACACACACACACCCACACACACCCACACCCACACCAACACACACCCCCCCCCACCCACAAACACACCCCCACACCCACCCCCCCACACACACCCCCCCCCACCCCCACCCCCCCACCCACCCCCCCCACCCCACACACACCACACACACACACCACACACACACACACACCACACCCCAACACAACACACACACACACAACACACACACACACCACCCACAAAAAACACACACACACACCACACACAC
>WRCX01000024.1 GCA_009783705.1 Candidatus Bathycorpusculum hydrogenotrophicum
AAATTACCTACTCAGAAAAATATGGTTCTACTATTTCTGAAACTGGACCCTTACAACGAACAATAATAGACGCCTTTAACATCCCTCAAAAAACATAGTTACACACACGGGATTTTAGGGTAGTATGTGTTTTTGCTTAATATAACTGTGTTGCGTATGGTAATATTTTAGTAGCGTCATTGTCATGGTTTATAGTAGATGTGTGTTAGGACAACTAAAAGAAGAGGTGAGACCGTTCCTACTCTGCAGTCTCAATATCTTACGGTGTATTGATGTATGTTAAGTCCAAATTGGAGACAGCGTCACAGGCTCTCCTCACCAACCGATATACCACGTCTTGCGAGATAAAAACTTAACGGTAAAAAAACTGCATCAATTAGTACTTAATGAACTAGGCTTTGAACCATTTAAACATAAGATATTTTATTTGTTTAGAAGCTAAATCAGGGACAGCTATAATAAACCGTTTACGTACAGTCGTTGCAAGCCGGCCATTTTTAACAATCTCAGTAGCAGAAATATCTGAACCCGATGTTTTGACAGTCACCATATAGGGTGCATGCTCCATCCCAGGACCTTGCTTGTAAACCGCAAAATCACAACCAAACTTGATACCCGGCGTAACAATCAAACCACTATCACGCATATCCCGATAAACCGCATATTTTTCTTCAAACTCATCATAGAGCTGCTTGGCTTTCTGGCGCAACTTTTTAAGACTAACCTCAACCACATCAGGATTTTCAAAAATTTCAATTTTCTTAGTTTCTGCCAGATAGAGCCCCTCCATCAAATCCAAAACCAGAGGCACATCAAACTCGGGAACTTTGGGCTTAGGAATCCCCACAGGCTTGCCATAGTAAGCAGTTTTATAGAGTTGGGTACCCTCGGCAGGGTTCCATACAACCAAAAAATTCTCTATAAGTTCAACCTTTATTTTACCCATTAAGGTCACATGATAAATGAAATCAGTCTAGCTATATCTGCTGCATCCTCAGCCTTATCCGCGGAATTTTCAAGAAGCTGCAATACATCACGCATGAGCATAAGCACAGGAACATCAAGTTTGGTACTAAGAATCTTGATTGTAATCGCCCGATATTGATCATCAACAATACGCTCAGCAATTTCAACATCTTTGGCACGCTCCAGAGCCTTTTGTGACCCATAGTTGAGAACCAGCATTGTTTCACGGAGTTTAAGCACTGAATCCAACACGGCCAAACTGAGCTTTAGAAGATCTTTTTTGATTTCTGGCGGAACAACCCAATTATGCTCCATAATCTCTACAAGATAGTACGCAATACCCTCTGAGAAATCAGCAATCTCACTTGAGAGATTGGTAAATCTTAGAAAGTCTTCGCGTGCATAAAGAATTGCACCTATTTCGGCAAGTTCCTGACTAACCATACGGCGCGAGTTAACGACTTCTTCTTCGCCGGCTTTGATTTCACTAAAGAGCCTGCGGACACTTTCTTTGTCTCCGCTTGCAAAGCACTCAACAAGCTGCGGGATTTTTCTGGATACATCAACTACTTTACGTAGGTTATCCTGACAAGCATTAAGTGCTCTACGCTTTACGCGCTCTTCTGTTTCTGATGGAAGTACCATTTTACGTTATCCCCCGCTGTATCTACCTAACTGTACAAGCCTAGTTTACAGACCTACATTAAAAAGATAACTACTTAAGTTCTAAGTATTGCCCCCTAACTCTTCAAAGTCAGCCTTGCCCTCGAAGTACTTACAAAGCAATTTAGGCAAATCAGCGACGGCGACACGAATCTGCTTCCAAGTGTTTCGGTCACGAAGAGTCACTGTTCCCTGACTTAGAGTATCGTAGTCAATGGTTATCCCAATGGGTATACCTGCTTCGTCAGCACGCGCATAACGTCTGCCAATACTGCCGGACTCATCGAAATCAGTCATAAATCCCTCACAGAAAAGCATCCGCTGAATCTCTTTAGCCTTAAGATCTAACCCATCTTTGCTCATCAGAGGATAAACCCCAATTTGGATGGGTGCAATGCTTCTTGGGAAATTAAGGACCGCACGATCATCTTTTAGGCCATAGGCATACTCCAAGGCAACATAGAATAGACGGTCGCATCCAAAACTGGGTTCTACCACATGGGGCACAAAGCGTTTACCGCGCACCACAGTTTTTTGTTTGCCAACCTCTACGTGTTCACTAAAGATCTCATAACCCTCAACTGTAAAGCGGCCATCCTTTGCTATGGCATCTGCGACTTGTTGGGCAGGCACTTTGGCAAGTGCAACCGCAACTTTGCCGGCTTGATCTTTGTAGACTGGGCCCAATTTGGCCATTAGGGGTTTTACAACAAATTCTTCGGTTTCAACCGGTGTGGGGTATTCTTTGTAAACAGTCAAATCAACGCCACTGGCTTTCATATGACAGCTCAAGTCGTAGTCGGTACGGTATGCATGACCAGAGACCTCAACCCAGCCCCAGCGATCAACTAGTACTTCTTGATCAAAGCTTTGACTGCTATAGTGGGCTTTTTCCCAAGCCAGTTTTTCTATAAACCGTTGTTTCTCAGAGGGCACACCCAGCTCGTTTAGGAGCTGTTTTGCTTGTGCCATAAAATAGGCTTGCCACTCACAGCGGATAATACCCTTGTCAAGGGCTTCGCGTACCGTAAAGTTGGTTATGTCCTCGCAATCTTTTAGACGTGTATCGCAGAGCAGTAGGGGCAGGACTTCGTTTTCAACCTCGTTTAGGCGATCACAGGCGGCGTCTTCGGAGTCAAAGAAGAATTCTAAATCGGCAATGGTAAATTCGCGAAGCCGAATTAAGCCTTGTCGGGGTGAGATTTCGTTGCGAAGGGCTTTGCCGATGATTATACATCCAAATGGCAAGCGTTCACGGGCAACGTTGTAGAGGCGGTTAAATTCGACAAAGATGTTTTGTGCCGCTTCAGGCCGTCCATAACCCACTGAACCTGCATAGGGACCAATGGTGGTTTCAAACATGGTTAAGTAGCGGGTGGGTTCACCAAAACAACCCTTGCAATCTGGACAGATTACTCCATGTTTTTGTAATTCGACATTGATTTCGGCAAGATCCATTTTCTCAGCCTCAGCACTGCTGACGCCTTTGTCGGCTAAAAGATGGTCCGCACGGAAGCGTGTATGGCAGGCTTGGCATTCTACCATTGGTTCTTTAAAGTGTGCTACGTGCCCGGAGGCTTCAAAAACTTTGCCGGGCACTATGACTGAGGATTCGATTTCATAGATGCCAATTTTTTTAACCATAAATTCGCGAAGTTTGGCTTCGATGTTTTGTTTTAATCGAGCACCCAGTGGACCATAAGTGACAAAGCCGCCGCTTCCGCCATAGATTTCAAAACTACTCCAAAAGAAACCTCTACGTTTTGCTAACTCGTTGACTGCAACAAACTTGTCACATTCTGATCTAGTGCATTTAGCTTCGCTACTCAATGTGATTACCTGCTTCAACCCTTTAGGAAGCCCTAAGAATTAAAACATTACCGTGCAACCCGCCGTATTATTTTAGATGATGCCAAAAAAAAGGGAGCACGAGTAAAATTTTTTAATCTACTGAGAAGGCGATTTTCTAATGGGTGGTTGGGTGAAAAAGAAGATGGACCAGCTGATAGACAGCTGTTTGGGATATCAACAAGACTTTATGTTGATACTATACTATGCGGCAGTCGCGAATTTGTGTGTTGCCTTTAGTATCTACATATACTCTGTAGGAACCAACAGTGTAGGTGTTTGCTGCGTTATTGTTGATGCTAAAAGTTTGTGAAATATTGTTTGTTGTTCCATCGGAGAGCTTTTCGGTAATGGTAATCGTAAGGTCGTTTTTATTTCCGGTAAGCTGTTTTACTGAGGCTGTTGGTGTTGCACTGTCTATGGTTAGTTTTATTTTTTCCCATTTTGCAATAAGGGTGATGTCAGAAGTTATTGGAGTGTTTAGGTCAAACTTGTTTTCACCGTAAAACCAGCCTGCAAAGGTGTAGCCTAAACGAGTTGGATCACTGGGTTCAACTAACAAACGACCGTGCTCAATGGTCTGTGCGGGTAGATCAGTGCCGTCTTGAATGTCAAAGGTGATAGTGTGGGTACCCAGTTCTACTGAGAAGGTGAATTGGTTCCAATCTCGAAACAGTTTGTCTTCCTTAACGCTGTACCAGTTAACAGCAACATCATATCCGTTATTGCTAAAGGTTAGCAAAGCAACCATACCTACACCCTTGTTATAATAGTCCATATCTTGGGCATCTACTAAGAGCTGTGGCACCACATTGCCATATATGCCTCTGTCAACCCGCAAAACTAGATCATCATTGTGAATATGACCACACAAAACCATAATGATATTTGCATGTTGACTTACAAGTTTATTCCAGACATTTTGACCATTGTTACCCGCAGTATCATAACCACTTGAATCATCATAACTACCATCATAGGACAGATACGAATGAGTTACCACAATCACCCGACAGTCCAAATTGGCCTCCACAACATCATTAGCCCACTCAAGTACAGGGTCTCGGGGAACAAAATCTAGACACAGCATCAAATAGGTCGCATCATCGGTAGTGAAGTAGTAGTAGGCGTTATCTAGTTTGTTATCTTCATATGCGCCGCCAAAGATAGGGAAAGAGGAGTACTTGCTAAAGAGAAGATATTCATTAAAAAGCATCGTATCTCTAAGGTAGGGCATACCCGCATAATCATGGTTGCCCGGAACAAAGATATATGGTACAACACCATCGAGCTTTGCAAAATTATCTTGGACAATTTGCCACTCAATTACAGTGTTTTTCTCGGTGAGATCACCTACTTGAATCATGAAGTGTATATTGCCTTCTTGAGCACTATTTAGTATCCAATCCAGCAGTTCCTCCAAAACATCAGGATAATACAAGGTTAAATATTGAATATCGGGAATAACTGCAATAGTGTAATCACCTACAGCAAACTCGGGTGCTAACCATTCACTCCACGCTCGAGCATCATTACCCACTACAGAGTTATCCTCATAAACACTTCCAACGACACCATCAAGGAGCCAATTTGCCATAAGACCCTCCTCGTTGCCAGCAAGTTGTGTGTTCATATTTAGCTGTATCTCAGATGCAGTGCGCACAATAGACCAGATACGAATATCTGCGAGCTCACCAAAGAAACACCGGGGATTAGCCCACATGTAGTCTCCACCAATTTTTAGAGGACGAATAGGTATGGTGTTGTCCATAATCGAAAACGTCTGCTCATCAGCCTTGACACCATTAACGTAACATATGAGCATATGGTTTTCGCTGTCTTGAACGATGGCAACATGAACCCAGTCACCCAGTTTCACATTTGCATAAGCAGTATAGTTTGCTTCATTTCCATTTGTTTCCTTCCAATACAACCAAGGGTTTCCATCAGAGGTAACACCAAAATTGATGACCGCTAAACCAAAACCATCAATTGCACCATTACCTGCAATTACACCTATCGTGGAACTGGTTATTGGAATTTTCACCCAAGCCTCAAAAGTCTTTGGCGATTCAGGAATCTTACTGGTAGAAACAATTTCAATATCTCCCGAAGAAAAATCAGTCCCCCTGCCCGCAAATGAACTTACATATTCGGTATTGATTGTAATGCTAAAGTCTTTAATCGATTCATCTTTAGCGTTTTCTGCTTTAATAGTGAAGATAAAAAGTCCACTGGTTGTTGGTGTACCAGCTATAACACCGTTGCTTGATAACGTTAATCCATCGGGGATGTCGCCGCTAATTTTGCTCCAAGTAATTTTGTCACCCTCAGACACGAGTTTTTGTACGTAGGGTAAATCAACAGTACCGCTCAACAAATTGTCAGTAGTGATAGAGGGCAAACGATAGGGCAGAGCTGTAATTTTGATATCGTCATAAGAGCCGACTGCACCAAAGCCCATAATTAAACCAAAGGAACCATCATTACCCCAGCGTGGAATTTCAGCGTTAGCAACTACAAGAGTGCCATCGAAATAGATATCACCATATTCACCGTAGACTTCAATCATTACATGGACAGACAACCCGTCGGACATGTCTTTTGGTGCTGGACCAGAGGGGTGTCCAAAATTGGGATATGGAAACCATGTGGGGTAATCATAGAAACCCGCTCCTGATGAGTGGGTTGTTTGCCAATAAAATGCTGAACAGGTAAGTGGACTTGGGTAAGGTGTGTGCATATCAAAGCCTATGCCCATCCAGCTATAATAGACAAGATAATCCTCAAACCAAAGGTTTGCTTCAAAACGGAAATTCTCTAAATATCCTGCATTAAAAGTGAGCATTGCTGGTTCTAGGTCATCAAACATATCGGCGGGTTTGTAGCTTTGGTATAGTTTTCCATCGGAGATGCGCCAGTCGCCATGGTGGATCGTCCAGCCTTCAGGGAGATCGGTTAGTCCATTAAAGTTCTGTTCAAGAATGATTGTCTCTTCGGTGACTGTTGATAGGTTGGTTATTTCCAAGGGTGGTGTGTTTTCTGCGGCTTGTGTGGGGAGGGTTATAACAGGCATTAATGCCAGCAGCAGGAGCACCGATAGAGCAAACAAAAAAAGTTTGTTTATAGATTTGTTTTTCATAAAGGGGTTCTCCATTTTTGTTTGTTAGTATAGAAGGGCTAACTAATCATATAAACCATAGTTCAACTTAAGTTAATGTCTGATTGATAATATTTTGAGCGGTGACACAAAAAAGAGAAAAAAGAAAGACAAATACGCGATTGCTATCGTGGATAGCAATAAGTGTCTGTCACAGGGGTACCTAGATATTGCTGGTTTAGGTGTGCGTTTACTGCTACGGGGTCTATATCTGAAAAGAGTTCAGGCTGAACCCACTTAGCGTAATATAGATAGCCAACTATTGAACGCATGCCGTTTAAAGCAAGAAAGTCGCATACATAGACACGCCCATTTTTCACAGCATCAACATCTTTTAGCGTTTGACGACTAAGTATATCATTTCGGGCAGCAATAAAATCATCGACATTATGTGTTGGGCTAGAAATTAGCTCAATAATTACAGAAGGATTTTGCTCTACAACCGTTTCAGGGCTCAATGTAAGGGAAGCAAGAGTACTGTTTTCTGCAATGTTAATTCCGCCCGCTTGGTAGAGTTTTAGATCGTTGGTTGTATGGTAGGGAGAGGAATACCATTCAACAAAGGCCATTGTTTGTTTTTCACGAGGCAAAGTAGCTATGCGGTCTTTTACAAGTGTGTTGTAGGACTGCGCCCAAGTAATGTATTCAGCTACGCGTTCTTTGTTACCCACCACTGTAGCCAAATCGGCCATTACAGAGCAGACTATATCTATCCCTGTGGGTGCATTATACAATTCATCAGCAGTCATATGCAACGGATTTTGTGGAGAGACAGGCGGCTGAGAAATATAAATGGGTATACTAGTAGCTTTGAGTTTTGTATACGACCCATCCATATCATAGGTCAACAGTGAATCAGCAATTATGATATCAGGTTTTAGTTCAAGGATTGCCTCTACACTCAGAGCATATGCGGCTTCACCCACACTTGCCACGTTGAGGAGTTGTGACGGGCATTGAGCATTAGTTCGCCCCACAATGGAATCTTTTAGACCCATAAAACAGAGCAGTTCTGCAAGATTACCATCCAAAACAACAATTCTCTTTACTGAATAGGGCACCTCAACAACAAAACCAGCACCGTCAATAAGTGAAGAGATTTTTGAAGAAAGGCTTTCATCAGATGAAGAAGACGAAGAAGATGAAGCAGAAGAAGCTGTAGCATCGGATGGGTTTGAAGAATCTGGGGGATTATTTGCTGATGAAGCTGGATTGCCAGCAGGTGAATTTGATCGGGGTGATGAAGGCGAGTCGAGTGATGTGTAGTATTGTGTGTAGACAACATATACGGATGCAACTATAAGTATGGCAACAAGAATTACAGCAATGATACTTTTTTTAACCAATTTTTCACCTCCTCACATGCCAATATAATTAGTTTCCAAATGCTTGAATCTTGGATGGATTAGCCAACCAAGTTATTTAAATTTGTACTTAATTTAAGTTAATCACAGGTTGAATTAAGACATGTTTAAGCAATAAACCAATACTCAACTCAAGTTAGACAAAACTTATGATGCAAATCACCTTATTTGCGACCAATCAGTATTTTAGCACAAAACAGCAAATGCTGTTTAAGGATTACAGGCATAACACCGTTCTGTATGGATACAGAGAACTCCGCCACAAGCAGGACATTTCCATTTTTCCTTTTCACTTTTTAGAAATGCAACCATACCATGAGTTTTAATGAACACAAAGTTTTCAATAACACCAGAACCATATTTTTGGCGGTAGTAGCGATCAATTTTTTCCAAATTTTCACAAGGAAACACAGCACAATCAAAACAAAACTCAATTTGCTTTCTGCTCAGGGTACACACAGTTTTTCTCAAAAAAGGTACAAGTTTTTTCTCTTGTTCGACAACCCCCACACGGAGACTGCCGCTCACCTGAAAGAGTATAACCAAAAAAACCCACACAAATTCGACAATTAATACCACAACGCGCAAACAATTCAGCACCAAAATCTTGACCCAGGCAATCAACCCGTTAGGATATTTTTTTGTCTGTTGCTTTAAGCAATCCGCTACCCCTAAATAGAGTTTCTGCAACTTCTAACTTTGGAACAGATAGTTAGTATTTATTGGCTCATAGGTTCAATGTGTACCGTTACTACTGCATTAGCAAAATGTTCTTTGGTTTCTTTCTCAAGCAAAGAAGCCAAATGATGTGCTTTGGTTATCTGAACATTTTTGCTAAAGCAACAGTCTATGTTGATGTAGCATTTGTTCTCAGCAGTGTAGGTTACTATCCGTTTAATCTCGAGGTTGCCGCCAATGTTTAGAGCGGCATCGGCAACAATTTTTTGCAGTTGCACTTCATCGACTTGATCAGGGGAGAGAGGAACACTTGCAGGTTCCATATGTACCGTAACATTTTCAAGTGGCACAATCTCACGGTACAACCGTTGTTCGATGACCTCAGCTAAGCGATGAGCTGCCTCAACAGATACCTCAGGGTTAACGTAGGCATGCAGGGTAATGTAGAGTTTATCATCCACAGAGTTAACGGCGATTTCATGAACTGCCCTAACACCCTCAACCGTTGCCAGTTTTTCAATTAACTGCTCCATCTGGCGCTCTTTGTTGGCAGGTTCAACATGTATGGTTACATCAACATCACCACAACTCTCCTGCAGGCATATCTCGATTTTAGATGCTGAAGCATGAGCATCTTCAAGACTCATAACATTGGGAACCTGCACAGAAGCATCAACAAATAGTTTAGAACCCACTTTACGGACTTTGAGATTCTCAATCTTTACCACATCCTCACATGACTGGATAACACGACGAGTTGTCTCAACCAGCTCATGCGAAACAGAATCACTTAACTCCATAATACTAGATTTAGCCAATTTAATACTTAGATAAGTAAGCATCACACCAAGAAAAATAGAAGCAAACGCATCAGCATTTGCAAAACCCAAAAGCGCCAAAGCAAAACCCAACAACGCAATAAGAGTAGACCCCAAATCAGCAATAGCATCATAAAAACCCGCTTTCATAGAAGCACCCTCAACATGACGAAACTTCTTAAAAACCGTAACCCGCATAATAGAAATAAACAAAGCATACCCGATGGCACCAAAACCAGCATACTCTATACCACCTGAGAGCGAAGCAGTCTCCAGTAATCTAAGGGCTGCTTCATAGAAGATCAAAACAGCCACAAAGGTAAGAATTATACCACCAATTAAACCTCCTATAGCTTCAAACTTGCCATGCCCATAAGTATGCTCCGCATCAGGCGGCTTTAGCGATTCACGCACAGTAAAAATCAACATAATGCAGGTAAACGCATCAAGCAGTGCATGCAAACCATCACTAACTATAGCTAAACTATTAACAAGTAAACCCACAGTGACCTCAACAATTACAACACTAGCAATAGCTATCGCAGAAAATTTTAGCGCCCGAAGCTTGGTTTGACCCTCAGCATTACCGTGCATTGTTTTAGTCTATCTAAGCTCACTGCAAGGCCGATTTAAGAATTGCGTGAGTTCCCACTATTTTGATGATGTGGCCATGTTTATCAGTGGTTTAAACAGAAATTACCCATACTACAGAGCAAAAAGGGGACATTGTACTAAATTTATAGACATTACGGGAGGGTATTTTGCCGCCAGCGGGCAACAAAATATCACCGCTACTACAAAATATCACCGCTACTACAAAATATCACCGCTACTACAAAATATCACCGCTACTACAAAATATCACCGCTACTTTAACGGAAACACCACTTTTGTAAGTAACTCGCTCTCGGGTGTATCCGCAGGATTGCTAAGATAGTAATCGTAATACACACCCGTTGATTCTAATTTGTTTTTCGCAAGATATTGCATCATGGGTGCATATGTCTTTTCAATGTCTTTGTATGCGCCTTTGTGCATTGCTGTAATCGCCCTACCAGCACAGGTTTTGCTCATGTAAAATTCACCCTGCTCCGGCAAAGGTTCGCTAACAGGCACTCCTAATTCGATATCCCACTTCATAAAATCCTCACTGCCGTTGGTGTATTTACAATATGGCGCGCCTGCCATTTGTTTACCGCATTTAGTCACATAAGCCATAAGCTTTGGGTAGCCTTCCGTCATAATTTCAGCCATTTTAGTAAATTCTACAGCTTCAAATTTCACCGCTACTGTAATTTCAGTCTCTTTGTTAATTATTTCAATGTTCATTAACCCATCTCACAGTGCTTTCGCTAAATATAGACAGACAACAGAGCATATAACATTATAGCGACAAAGAATAGAAAGAGAAGGAGCTCTCAGGAGTTTTAGGGATAAAAGGGGATTAGGGGTAGAATCGTCGGGTTGTTCGTGGGAATGGGATGGCGTCGATAATGTTGTCGAGGTCTAGCATCCATACTAGTAGACGTTCTAGACCCATGCCAAAGCCTACATGGGGTACTGTGCCGTAGCGTCTTAGGTCTAGGTACCATTCGTAGTCTTCGGGTTTTAGGCCTTGTGCTTTCATGCGTTCGATGAGAAGGTCTTTGTTGTCTTCTCTTGCGCCGCCGGTGCTTATTTCGCCGATGCGGGGTACCATCATGTCTACGGACATGGCTACTTCGGGGTGGTCTTTGTAGGTTTTACAGTAGAATGCTTTGATGGCTGTTGGGTAGTCATAAACAAAGAAGGGAGTGCCAAAGTCTTCGGCGAGTACTTTTTCATCTTCATAGCCTAGGTCGCTTCCCCAGTCGAGTTGGGGGTTTTTGGGTTTGAGGCGTTCTATGGCTTCTTTGTAGGTTATGCGTGGGAAGGGGGTTTTTATGGTTTTGAGTTTTTCGATGTCTGCGCCGAGTTCTTTGAATTCTTTTTCGCATTTTGTGGCGATGGTTTGGCAGATATAGGTCATGAGGCCTTCTTCGAATTTCATGAGATCATCCATATTGGCAAATGCCCATTCGCCTTCCATGTGCCAGTATTCAGTTAGGTGGCGAATAGTGCGGCTTTTTTCTGCTCTAAAGGAGGGTGCTATGCAGTAGACGTTTTCTAGGGAGTACATGAGAATTTCTAGGTAGAGTTGGCTACTTTGGGTTAGGTAGAGTTGTTGGTCGAAATATTTTAGGCCAAACAATGTGGATCCGCCCTCTACTGCGGCGGAGATGAACATGGGTGGGGAGACTTCGGTGTAGTTTTGTTTGTTAAAGTAGTCTCTGGCGGCTTGCATGGTTTCTGCGCGGACTTTCATAACTAGGTTCATTTTGCGGCTTCGGAGCCATAGGTGACGCATGTCGCGGATGAATTCTTCGCTTTTGTCTTTGCTTATGGGAAAAGTTTCGGCTAATCCGGTTATGGTGAGGTTGTCTGCTCCGATTTCAAAGCCGCCTGGGGCGCGTGTGTCGGGTTTAACGTTGCCTTCTAGGGTGAGGCTGGATTCGATGGTGAGTTTTTGTGCCTCACTCCAGCTGGGGTTGTCTTTTTTGATGGTAGATTGGATTACTCCAGTGGAGTCTCGGATTAGTATGAATATGAGTTCTTTACCTTCACGTTTGCGGTAGACCCAACCGCGTATGGTAACTTTTTGATCGGTGTATTTGCCCTCTAAGATTTGATTGATCTTCACCAGTGTCATGCGCATCAACTTTGCAGGTATATCAGATCTTGTAACCTAAATGCCTATCGATTTAGGGTTTGACTGGCGGGTTAGCTGTTTCACGTTGCTTGGTCTCTCTACGGGATCCAGCAAAGATGCACAAGTCAACAGTCCAGAGAGGGCACCTAACGGTTAACTTTGGAGCATCCGGTCAGCTTGTTATCTGGGAGTTTAAAATGTAGGTTGGATTGGTTGGTTGCTATTGGAGTCATAGTTGATTAGCAGATAGAACAAGGTGTTGTTTGTGTTGTTGTTTACCTTGTTTGTTTTTCGAGGTAGAGGAATTTTATGCCCAGGTTTGTTTCTTCGCGGAATTGGGTGTATCCGGCTGTTTTGTATATGTGTAGATTTCGTTGGCTTTTGTAGCTGGTGAAGAGTTCGTATCGTTTGCGCTGGAGTGTGTTTTCGATTTCTGTTAAGAGACGTTTGCCTATGCCTTTGCCTTGGTGGGTTGGGTGTACCATTAGTTTTGCGATATATACGGTTGTGTCATCTGCATGTGCGCGAATAGAGCCGATAATTTCGTTGTTCTCTACGGCTTTTAGTATGATGCCTGTGTGGTATTCTTTGATGAGTTCGTCGAAGGTTTGGGTTAGGGGGTGTATTGTAAAGTTATTGTGAAGCAGTGCTTCACTTTGATAGGCAAGGTATTGAAGCTGCAATATGGTGTTTAGGTCTTCGAGTTGGGCTTTTAGTATTTGGACCATACAAATGCTCTTGTTCTTTCGCAGGATAAATCCATTGCCATCAATACAAGACAACCAAACCACACACAATTGCACAACAGAGTTGGTGTCATCATCATCATAGCAGCTAGGCTTCTTTTGTTTTGTGTAATTTTTATATCAACCGTTCAACAGTAGAACTATTGGACAGGAAGTGGTTGAATGAACCTGAATAAAAAATGTCTAATTGCTCTAGCAATTTGTATTACCATTGTCTTGTTTGTTTCTTTGTTGGCGCCACTAACAACTGCTGATAAGCAAGGCGTTTGAGATTAGCATTTATGATTCGAGGGGTAGAGAAGTCACCTTTGATGGCAATGTGATGCTCTGTGATACTTTAACAGTAGTTGTTGAGAATCTTGATGGAAAACTTGTAGGTACCGAGGCGATTCTATACTTTGGTAATGAAACCATACCCTTTATTGTTAAAGAAATCAGTACACTTCAATGTTTTGTGAACATAGCGCCATCATTTGACATCTATGCTGAAGCCAACGACAACATCAGTTCAATTTATACCATACAAGTCACCATACCGCCTCCGCCAGAAGGCCCAGTACCGCAAATAGTGTTCCCCGGTGAAGTTATCTTTGAAAAGTTTGAATGCATACACACAAAAAATGTTGATGTAAGCACACCACTTAAGGTTGAATATATCGTTGTAACTTGTGACACTCAACACTACAACATCTCGCTATACACTCCTGTTTCAATTTCGATTCAAACCTACATTGATGGCGTCAACAACATAGTTGACTGTCCGGCAGGTATTATTACTAATTTAGGAGTATCATGCACTAAAAGCATAGACATAGTCTATGAGGGTAAACTATTTACCTACAGCGTCTAACCGGAAAGCAGGGTTAGGTTCTTTTTCTTTTTTCACAAGCCACATGGGCAGTTAGGCCGCTTAACAGGTTTTAGTGGACCAAAAAAGTTAGGTCTGTAGTAACCGTAACCGTTTATTCTTATTCTCCAACACTTTAAGCACCCAGTTTTCAAGCAGAAATCTGCAAAACATGTATAGACGTGCCAGTGTTTTAACGGCTTCAAAACGGAGAAATCCGTATGACGCTTGGCACAAAAACAACCGCAACACTGCCCACCATCACCTGCAGACAAACATAGTTTACTACAAAACAGCCCACCACATATACAAGTCACTTCACAAAACCAATTACCCAAAAAGTAATGAACCACACTACTGTGCAATAACGCAGACTTACGACTAAATAACGTAAAATCGTATAGTTACCGGTCAAAAAGCTAAATACATAGCTATAACAGTCTATTGAAGCAGATTTCATTTGTGGATATTTCAAGCGACCTATTGAATATGCAACGAAGGTGGAGATAACCAATAGAGGGCAGAAATCAGGACCACACCCACTGGTACGAATTGGACGTTCAGTCCGTGTTGGAAAAGTTAGATGTGTCTCCTGATCAGGGTTTATCTGACGAACAAGTTAAGAAGCGCCAAGATATTGATGGAAAAAATTTACTACAGCCACCCAAAAAATCAGGTCTGCTTCAAAAAATCCTCAACCAGCTAAAAGATGTCGCCATCATTGATTTGCTGATTGCAGTGGTACTCTCCTTTGCTATGGCTATCTTTGAGGACTCGGGATTTGTTGAACCCATCGTCATCCTATCAGTTGTGATTTTGAATCTAATTTTGGCAATTACTCATGAGGGTAAAGCTGAGAAAGCTCTGGAAGCCTTAGAAAAACTAAGCGCACCCTACTGCGTTGTTATACGCCAAGGAGTTAGAAAAAGCATTGACGCTACCGAATTGGTACCCGGTGACATCGTCATTTTGGAAACTGGAAACGTTGTTCCTGCAGATGCTAGATTAATTGAATCCACCGCTCTTTTCTCTGACGAATCCGCCCTAACAGGTGAGAGCGAACCCGCAGAAAAAGACGCAAAAGACATAGCCCAAAGTAATGCCGCATTAGGCGACCAACATAACATGGTCTTCACAGGATGTGTGATCACCGCAGGCCGCGGCACCGCTGTAATTACCACCACAGGTATGAAGACCCAGATGGGCAAAATCGCTGGTTTTCTAAGCGGCAGCAAACGCATGAAAACCCCTCTGCAAATACGCCTAGATCAACTCAACAAAACTATTTGCTGGATCGCCATCATCTCCGCCTTTTTCTTAATGGCAATAGGTCTGCTAAGCGGCACCGACCTACCCACCATGCTTCTAGTTGCTATCTCCTTAGCAGTAGCGGCAGTTCCTGAAATGCTGGCCTTGATCGTTACATTAACGCTGACAAACGGCGTTCAAAAAATGGTTAAAAAACACGCCTTGATCCGAAAACTCCCCGCCGTAGAAACCCTAGGCAACACCTCAGTCATTTGCTCTGATAAAACCGGAACGCTTACCCAAAACCGCATGGCCGTCAAACAGCTCTGGGTATGCGGCGGCGAACCCTTCACAGACAACGCAACCTTCTCCGAAGAACAAATCCAATTCCTCCAATATCTAGCCATGGCAAACAATGCCGCCTATGAAACAGACGAAAACGGAATCAAGGAATACATGGGAAATGCCACCGATGTGGGCATACTTAGACTTTTAGACGAAAAAGGCTACAGTATAGACGAGGAAACCTATCACAGAGACGAAGAAATTCCCTTCTCCTCAGACCGCAAACGCATGACAGTCATTTTCAAAATCAAAACCGGCGGCTACCTTGTACTAACCAAAGGCGCACTAGACTACCTGCCACTCTCCACAGAGTCAGCAGATGATTTGAAAGCCGCTCGAGCGGTACATGATAAATTTGCGGAAGCAGCTTTACGTGTTATTGGTATAGCTTCTAAGACCATTGACACACTACCCGATAATGGACACATAGAGGAAGTGGAGAGCGATTCTAGGCTTTTGGGTCTTATTGGCTTAATTGATCCGCCACGCCCCGAAGTCGCTGTTGCTATAGCAAAGGCCAAAGCCGCAGGTATTCGCACCGTAATGATTACGGGTGATCATGCCACAACCGCAGGTGCAATTGCCACCAACTTGGGCATTCTCCAAGAAGGCACCCAGATCATGACCGGCGCCCAACTTGCAAAAATGTCAGATACTGAACTAAATGACACCGTTAGAAACTACTCCGTCTATGCCCGAGTAACCCCTGAGCATAAAATCCGCATTGTAAAAGCTTGGCAGGCAAACGGCGAGGTTGTGGCTATGACGGGTGATGGGGTCAATGATGCTCCAGCGTTGAAGGCGGCTGATATTGGAATTGCGATGGGCAAGACCGGGACTGAGGTTGCTAAGAGTGCCTCAGATATGATCCTAGTTGATGATAATTTTGCGACTATTGTTGAGGCTGTGGGTGAGGGCCGAAATGTCTATGCCAACATCAAAAAAATAATCAACTTTTTGCTAGTCTGCAACATGAGTGAGATTATCATCATGATTTTTGCGCAGATAGCTGGCTGGGGTATTTTGTTAACTCCAGTTATGTTGTTGTTGATTAACTTGGTGGGTGATGGTATTCCGGGGATTAATCTTTCCCGCGAAGAATTTGATCCTAAATTGATGGATAAAAAGCCCATAAAGCGTAATGAGAGCTTCTTTAGCGACGAGTTACTATATTTGATTCTTCGTCAGACCATTGCCTGCTCAATTGCTGTCTTGATAGGCTACTACATAGGCGCCTTTGTTGTTCTACCGGGTGGAGCTACACCCTCGCATGCGCTAGGTCAGACTATGGCATTTCTGATTACCGGCTTGACCTCAATAGTGCATGTGTTCCATGTCCGTAGCTCAAAATCAGCCTTTAAGACCCCAATCAAAAACAATAAACCCCTGCTTGGAAGCGCGGCGGCTATGATTGTAGTATTTACCATATTTGTCATATTACCAATTAGAGAGATCTTTGGTCTTTCTGCCATTAGCGGTGCCCACTGGCTGATTGTATTTGCCGCAACCTTGCTACCATCTGCAGTACGCGAAATCGGCATATACCTTGACGGCATTCCATTCATGAAAAAACAACGTCACGCAATAACGGATATAATCAACAAAACCCGCAGTAAACTACCCTCTTTTAGAGGCAAAAAACCAACAAAATAATCCCACCAGAAGGAATCAAACTTACCGTCAAACTTGCCGTTGCCGCGTGATTTATTCCAATTTTAGATGCTTACTCGACCCTCAATATAGCATTGGTGATTAAGCATTAGGATAGTCTAAAGAACTCCAAATGATGAACTTGCAAATACACCACCCATCCAGCGTAAGATGCTATCGAACAAGCAAACATGTAAACAATCTTTCGATGAGCGGGTCTAATATCAGATCAAAAAAAGAGAGAAATTTATTGAACTGCTGATTGCATCCGTTTAGCTAAAGCGTAGACAATTGGGACCAAAACGATTGCTAATGCGATTGCAAAACCCCAAGCGATTGTACTGATTATACCAGTTACTCCGCTAAAGGTGGAAAAGATTGCGCCAGTACCGATGAGCAGGAAGATTGTGTAGAGGATAAATTTGGCATAGCCGGCAATAGTGAGAAATTCTGGATGCTCCTCAGTTATTGATTTAATCAGCCCGTCAGTTAGGATTATACCTACACCGATAATGACAAAGCCGATAATGAGTGAGTACACCAAGTCTCCAGCGGTAAACAGCAACAGTTCGAAAGCTATGTTTAAAATTATGGCAACAAGTCCGATGAACAAGAGATTTTTGAGCATATCAGCGATTTCAGCTTTACTTGGTCCAAACATAGGTCGAATTATACGGCCTACAAGCTGAGCTAAGAAATCCACAAGCACGATACCTAGAACTATGACAAGAATGCCGCCTATGAGTCGAGGAAGATATGCTGCGATCTGAGAGATGAATTCACCAGTAGCACCGGGGAGGTTTATCACACCAATTGCGATAGTTATAGCTAAAACAATAACAAAAGCGTAGAGAAGGTTACCTACAAAGTTAGATAAATCAAACCCTGAACCTCTCAGAGTTCGCCCTATTTCGCTTCTATCAAAGTTGCGCTCTACTGTTTGATCAATTATTTTGTTAACTACTTTACCTACGAACCAGCCTACGATAATGCCGATGACAACTATGATGATGGCCCCAATTATACCAGGCAACGATTCTGCGATCGTACTTAGGAAATTATTGAATATCTCTTGCAACGTCAACATTACCACTACTAAAGAGAACATCGAGATACCGGGTCATAAACTATAGACGGGGCAATAAAAACTTTTCCAAGCCCTAACCAGTCACTTTTTCGGGCATTATTGGACTATGGCCAATAATTAAAACACCCGATATAGCAGTAAAAAGACAATAAAGCAGAAACCAATTTGGAATTACAAGCTATAAGAAAGGGAGACAGAGGTTGTTAGACTGGGGTTGGATATTTGGTGGCCCAGCCCTGTACGATTTTTTCAATATCGTCCAAATTATCTTTTATCAGATTATTGGCTGATCTAACAGAAGAGAGGCGGGAATCGATTTTTTTGAGGGCTTCGTCAACATCTGAACCACGGTTTATATCTTTGAGCGGGGGTCTTAGTTGGAGGTCAATTTTTTTGAGGTCGCGTACTTGGGTGGAAATTTCGGCGCTGATATCGTTTGCAATCGTTAGTGATTTGATAATTGATGTCGTATCGATGCTTTTTTTGTCATGGTAAAGAGTTTCTGCACTAGCTACTTCGTTTCGTATTTCGCTTAGTGAGTTCCAAAGATCATCGAATGTTTTTTCCAGATGGATTTTATTAGCTTCGCCTACAAACTTTTTTACAGCCAAAACTTCTAGAGTGTCTTCGTGTAGGGTCTTTAAATATTCTTGAATTCGACCATATAGTGCACTAGGACTGCCTGAGCGCGCTCGGCCCTTGCTTTCAGCCTCAAATAATTCATGCAGTATAACAGAAACTTGTCCAAACTCAAACTCAAAAGCGAATTTTTCAGTATACTCGCTTGGAACGAATTTATTTTGGAATTCATGAAGCTTTTGGCTCAGTTCGTCAATTTGTTGCTCGATTTGATTTACAAAAGATTCAACGTTGTGGAAAGCCAGGTCTTCATAGGCAAACACCTGAACATCAGGAAGTATGGTTTGGAGTTTGGTATTAAATATTTCAGCGGCATCGGTAATTTTTAAAAGTTTGAATTTTATGATTTTATTAAATTTATTTATCTTTTTTATAAGTGCAATGAATTCTCCTAGTTTTCGTGCATGTTGCTCAGGAGTTAAATCATCATTCAACTCCCGTTTTGGGAAATAGAGCACATCAGATATTGTTGAGGTTACGTTGGCAACAAGTCCATAGGTTGGATCAAACGATGGAAAAACCTCAGACAAGCCGCTTACTATTGTATCGATTTCATCTATGTGTTCAGGAGCTAGATCCGTTTTATCAACTTTACGAAATTCATCCACACAATACGCGCCATAGCGGCCAACTTTACCAACCATAAACTCTATTCTATACATTAATTGCCGTAATTGCGCATCTAAATCCTCATCCAAACTACTCATTCACATACACCTGCATTAAAAATCCAACACAACACACCGAAGGACAGCTGCAAATTTTTAACTCTTCGCCCACCGCTCTTGACATGTTTAAATCTCCGTGTATTGCTAAATCACACAAAAATTAAATATTTTAACCTTTAGTAGAAAGGATGACACTGGCAAGCCAATATAGTGAACAGTACCGTAGAGACATTCAAAAAGACATCACACAGACCTGTGAAACATCATCCTTTCGAGTAAGTGAAGACACTGTTCTAACTCTTGCGAAAGTCTACCCCAAAAAATACAGCCACCAAACCCTCATGAACCTATCAAGACAGCCATTCTTTGTCTCCACCCCCTTATGCGGCAACTGTGAATACCACGTCCTAGAAACCCACGACTACAAAACAGGCCCAACCAAATAGTACATACCCAGCCTTCTTGAAGCAGGTCAACGATTAACTGTGGAATGCTTACAACCATTAGGTCTTGGCGTTTAAAAGCTCCATAGAAAACATGTTCATCTCCGGTTATGAGGAGTCTTAAGGTTGCCTTTGTCAACCAAGCCTTCAGTGGTTATTTCTTTATGCCATTTCTCCGTGTCTTCTTTTTTTATGTATAGGTCATCAGTTTGCTATTTGCTGAAAAACATTATATGGAAAAACCGCTTAGAATAGCAAGGCAGTCTGTTTATGAATCAAACCACGCTTCGGCACCGTATAGTGGACTATATAGCAGATCAGCGATTATCTCTGGGTCTGCTTTTGGCAGCTTATGGCACGTTCTATCTTGCAACTGTTATAACAAGCGGTTGGACTCCTGCAGACTGGGGCATAGATACATTCAAGATTGCACCGTTTACTGTCCAAGCACTCATACCTCGCAGTGCAGTCAACCCCATATTTTTTGTCACAAGCCTTCCAGCGCTTTTGATTGGCACTATTCTGCTCTGCAATGTCGACATATGCGGTTTACGTGCTCTAACCCCTGAGAGCCGCCATGCCGCCATATTTTTGACGATTTTTGGGTTTGCCTATGTTGTTGTGGGTGCTTGGCCACCTCAGAACAAGGTTGATTTTCCTTGGGAGTGGCAAAAACAGATTGTGAGTTATGGATCATTTTTTGCTTGGACACTTTATGCATTAAGCCTTATTGTGCTTGCAATTGGGGTTGTTTCACTCTATGTGCACAGCAAAGACTATCGTCGACGACATCCAGAGGATGATTGATTGACGTAGTAGAGTATTTTTTATTTTAGGGTTTAGAAGAAGACAAAGGATACAAGGTTTAAAACACAAAGATTTTTTAATAATAAAGCAGGAAAATATTTTAGCATTCCAGGTTTTAATATGATTTTTTATCTTTTTTTAAATTGATTTTCCATTTTATTCGTTAACACTGAAAGGCATTAAAGCCTAAATAGTATCACGCCATAAATGTTGAGTAACGCAGGAAGCAAGGGAAAAATTGGCTAAACACTGGCACAGCAAAACAGTAGAAGCAACAGTGGATGAATTAAAAACAGACAGCAACGGGTTAACGTCTCAAGAGGCAAAACAGCGCCTAACAACATATGGACCTAACGAGCTTAGAAAAGAAAAACGCAAATCATCCCTCAAGATCCTGCTGGAACAATTCACAGACATACTTATGCTTATTTTGCTCTTTGCTGTGGCGCTTTCTGTAGGAGTTGGTATCTACCAAGGCTCCATGAATGAAATGATAGATGCCGCAATTATTCTCATAATTGTCATCGTCAGTGCAACCTTGGGGTTTACTCAGGAGTATCGCAGCGAAAAAGCTGTTGAAGCCCTCAAAAAAATGACAACCCCAACCGCCAGTGTTTTGCGCGAAGGCAAAGAAATTCGAATTCCAGCCTCTGAACTGGTGCCCGGTGATATCATTTTGCTCTATGCGGGAGATAAGGTTCCAGCAGATGGCAGGCTCACAGAAGCCTTCGCCCTAAAAACTGACGAAGCATCCCTCACGGGTGAATCTGCGCCTGTGCAGAAATCAACCATAGCGCTTTCTGAGCAGGCCCAGCTAAACGATCGGGAAAACATGGTTTTCACTGGAACCGTTGTTGTCTATGGCAGGGGTAGAGCAATCGTAACCGACACAGGCATGAATACTGAATTTGGCAAAATCGCAGATATGGTTCAAACAGCCCCTCAGGAACAGACACCCCTTGAGAAACGCTTAACAGGGGTAGGCAAAACAATAGGCATCTTGGCTCTAACTGTTGCTATAAGCGTGGGTATAATTGGCATCATTGTTGAGCAACGGCCCATAATAGACATGGTCTTGTGGGCTATTAGCTTGGCAGTTGCAGCTGTTCCAGAAGCCCTGCCCGCCATCGTCACGGGCGCATTAGCAATCGGTATGTATCGCATGGCTAAATCCAATGCCATCGTCAAACGCCTGCCTGCTGTTGAGACATTGGGCAGCACAAGTGTAATCTGCAGCGATAAAACAGGCACCATGACCAAAGGCGAAATGACTGTTCAGAACATCTATGTCAATGAGCAGTCCATCAAAGTCACAGGTATTGGCTATACTCCTGAAGGCGAATTCCAAGTTGACGACAAAAAAATTGAACCTCACAAAGATATAGAAGAGCTACTCAAAATTGCTGTGCTCTGTAACGACTCTGCACTCAATCAAGACAGTCAAACAAACAAATGGACAGTTAAAGGCGACCCCACCGAAGGCGCATTGATTGTCGCCGCCGAAAAAGCAAATATCCAAAAAGAAACTCTTGACAAAGAACAACCACGCATAAACGAAGTACCCTTTTCCTCGGAACGCAAACGCATGACCACCATCCACACCAAAGAAGACAAACAAATTGTCTACATGAAAGGCGCCCCCGAAATAATTATGGAACGTTGCAACAAAATTTTACTCAACGGGAAAATAGAACCCTTCGCCAAAGAAGACTACACCAAATACTTCAAGATAACCGAAGAACTAGCCCAACAGGCATTGCGCAACCTTGCATTTGCCTACAAAGAATTCCCCACCGATACGAAATTCACCGAAGACATGGAAAAAGACTTTGTATTTGTAGGCATCATAAGCATGATTGATCCGCCCCGCCCAGAGGTCAAAGATGCCATAGTAGTCTGCAAAAAAGCAGGCATACATGTCGTCATGATTACAGGCGACCATAAACTCACTGCTACTGCAGTGGGCAAAGAACTCGGACTTTTAGACCAAAACACATCTGACAACCAAGTGCTAACCGGTCAGGAACTTGAAAAAATGACTGATGAACAACTCGCAGATGTCGTAGAGGGAGTGGTAATTTATGCCCGGGTTTCACCGGAAGATAAGATGCGTATTGTCAAAGCCTGGAAACAAAAAGATCAAGTTGTCGCGATGACCGGTGATGGAGTCAACGATGCGCCAGCACTTAAAATGAGTGACATAGGTATAGCGATGGGTATCAGTGGCACAGAAGTCTCCAAAGAAGCCGCAGATATTGTTCTTGCTGATGATAATTTTGTCAGCATCGTCAAAGCGGTACGGGAAGGTAGAGAAATTTTTGAGAACATCAAAAAATATCTCACCTACCTACTACAATGTAACATCATGGAAATCATTGTCATGCTAATAGTGATCCTTGCTGTGCCCTATCTGGCAAATATATTCAATCCAGGGCTAAGCGCTACCTTGGAGGGTAGAGAAGCCATAGGCAGTGCGGCTATTGCACTAACTGCAGTCCAGTTGTTATGGATGAACCTAGTTACTGATGGCTTACCCGCAATCGCTTTAGGCGTGGATCCCGGAGACCCTGACTTGATGGAGCGCAAACCGCGCAAACCAAAAGAGAGCATCTTTAGCAAAGAAGTCAAAGTCTATCTCACCGCCATGCCAGTGATTATGTCAACGTTGCTACTAACAGCATACTTTATGCATAAGCCATGGATAGGCGAGATGGCTTTGCTCACAGCCCGAACTCAGTTATTAACTGCTATGATAGTTATGGAGCTGGTTATAGCGCTCTCCATGAGATCGTTAAAGTATCCTGTGTTCAAGGTTGGTGTTTTCAAAAACAAGTACTTATGGTATGCAATACTTGGCTCGTTTGCGCTACAGTTGGTAATTCTATATGCGCCGGGTTTACAGTCTATCTTTAATGTACATACGCCAGAGTTAATCGATTGGGGTATAGCAACACTGTTTGGAGCTATAGTGTTCTCCATTATAGAAATCGGTAAATGGGTTACAAGTCGAGCTAAAAAGTAACAGCACCATCGGCAAACGCTAATCTGTGAAAACAAACGGCTCTATTTAGGGGCTCAACTTGTTTACTTTTTTTGTTACATCTTTCGGAAAGATGTTTAAACGGGCATGTGACAGTTTAGCACCCTGTGAGAAAAAAAGATGCATATATTACAGGTTTATACGCACGCCCCTGAGAGTTGTCCAATAGGTAATCCAAAAAACCTGGAGATAACTAGGGAGTGGCTAAAAAAAGTAGATATGTTAGCAACTAAATACGGCATTAAGGTTATAGGGGTATGGACTGACCGCTGGGGACACCAAGCATGGGCAGTTTATGATACACCCAACATGGAAGCGTTTGAGGCCTTCGAGCAGGAACCCGAACATCTCAATAGAGTTCCCTTCACCGATACCCAAACCAAAATCGTGACTACCGTTCCGGAAACAATTGCATTTTTTGATAAAATTCAAAAAGAAACTCACTAACATACAGAGAAAATCGTTCTGATCCATCAATTTTTTTCTTACTGGTTCATCTCTCAAATGTTGAGCGATACCAATAGAAATGGTTATGATATACTATAAGCTAAATATCGCTATATAGCAGGACAATCAAAGAAAGATCTGTGGAAAAGCATAAATATGTATAAGTTAAAGCGGACAGCGAATAACAATGAGCACTAAATTGGCTAATCCTGCACCTCTTGGACTTTTAGGCTTTGGCTTAACCACGGTTCTACTCAATCTACATAATGAAGGTTTGTTTCCACTTGACACTATGATTTTAGCAATGGGGTTGGCTTACGGCGGTTTAGCACAGCTAATTGTGGGTATTATGGAATACCGAAAGGGCAACACTTTTGGTACAGTCGCCTTTAGTTCTTATGGACTATTTTGGTGGTCTCTTGTAGGTCTGTTGCTTTTACCCAAATTAACCATATTTGATGGGCTCATTGCACCCTCAGCACTCGCCATGGCATCTTACTTTTTTGTGTGGGGAGTGTTCACTTTTGCAATGTTTTTTGGCACTCTAAAAGCCAATCGTGCATTGCAGTTTGTGTTCGCAAGCTTGTTTGTGTTGTTCTTCCTTTTGTCGGCAGGGGAACTTTTGGGAAATCCCACATGGCTCAACACCATCACAGGCATTGAGGGGATCATCTGTGGATCTAGCGCGATCTATCTTGGAATTGCAGAAGTACTAAATGAAACCTATCAAAAAACGGTACTGCCCATCTGCCCAACACCATAATCCATTTTTCATCCATAATTATCCATTCAATTTTTTATCCGTTAGTTGCTTTGGGGTTATTTAGCGGTGACAAAACCGTTAATCTCTGTGAGAGGTCAGAGTAATTGTTGTTGTGGCTGAGGCTGTGTTTGTTTGGTTGTTTGGGTATTGTGTTGGTTTATAGGAGGCTTTGGCTTACAGTAGAGGTATAGTAGTGGTGGGATAGATGGCGAAGTTTCGTTTGGCGGTTCTAAATACGCAACCTCCGCATCTCTACTTTGGGGGTGTTGAGCGGCGTATAATGGAGACAGCGAAGCTATTGGAGAGCCAAGTTGATATTAGGGTTTATTGTGGAACTAAGGCAGGTTTCAAAACAGCTGTTGCTGTGGAGGGTGTATCTGTTGTTCCCTGTCGTTCGTCAGATATTGTTTTTCCGTTGGATAATTGGGAATTTAATCGAAGTCTCACAAAAAATGCGGCCAGTTTAGATGTAGATGTTTTTGAGGCTCATGCTGTTAGTGGGTATGGGTTGCCTAGAAAGCTTAGAGTGTTGGGTATTAAAACGCCGTTTATTCACACGGTTCATGGGACTCTTGCTGATGAGTATGAGCAGGCAAAACTGAGTGGTTATCCGAGCTTTAGAGATCGAGTGGCAAATGGTTTTATGCGGCGTCTTGCGGGGTTGGAAAAACAGATGGCCCATGAGGCAGATCTAGTTGTGACTATTGGGGATTATGCGTTTGAGAAAATCCAGCAATACTACAATATAGATGCAGATAAAGTTAGAATTGTTCCAAACGGGGTGGATATTGAGAGATTCAAACCGGCAAATATGGAAGCTACTAGGCGGCAGTTTGGGTTAGGTGATACTGGACTTTATGTGCTTTTTGTGGGCAGTTTGATTGCCCGTAAGGGACTGCACTTTTTGGTTGAGGCTGCAAAAGTGGTGGTGGCTCAGTGGTCAGATGTCAAGTTTGTGGTTGCAGGTGAGGGCCCGCTTCGAGGACGCATTGAGGAAATAGTAAAATCTGCAGGGTTGAGCGCTAATTTTGTTTTTTTGGGCCGGGTCAGAGATGAGGTGTTGCCTTTGCTTTATAATTGTGCAGATGTGTTTGTTTTGCCCTCGCTTCATGAGGGACAGGGAATTGTTTTTCTTGAAGCTCAGGCGTCGGGTAAGCCTGTTGTGGGTTTTGCCATTGGAGGAGTTAAGGAGGCTGTGTGCAATGGTGAGACAGGGTTGTTGGTAGATCGTGGCCGGGTTGATGAGTTAGCAGAGGCATTGTTAAAACTTTTAGGGGATGCTAGTTTGCGTGCAAGAATGGGGGTTAGTGGACGTCGGTTTGTTTCTGAGAGATTTACCTGGGAAATATGTGCACAGAAAATGCTAAAGGTTTACCAGGAAAGTTTAGTGATCTAGAGGACCACTTTTAGTAGGCGCTCAAAATCTTGGTCGTTCATCCACTCTGTACGTAAGTAACATCGGATGCGTTCTTCGCTAAATCCTAGCCTTCGGGCTTCTTTTGTGCAGTAACGATAAGCTTCAATTTCTGTGGGGCGGTCTACATAGGCATAGCGTGGGTCAAAGAGTTCTTTGCCCTCCATAAATTGTTTCACATGACAGAGTTCATGGATTAAATCAAGATAGATTTCGGTTCGATCGCCACTGTGGAGATATGTTTTGCTTATGACTAGGTGTCCGTCGTTGCCGTCTACGTACATGTAACCGTTTAGCCAGCTTAGTTCCACTTTTAGATTGCTTAGCACCTCGGTTGTTTGGTCGCCAAATAGGTCCCTTACCGCAGGCACTTTATCGAAGTCTTTAAAGTATGCAAGAAAAATTTTCTTTTGATTGCCTAGACTTAGGGGGTTTATGGGCAGATAGTTGAGTATGCGCATTATGCGAAAGAGATAGTAGTCTAGGCTGGGCATAGTGCTGGCTCCGGTTATTTAAAGTTGGAGAGGTATTCGAGTTTTATGCCTCTATTAACCAAATCCGAGAGGTTTTCGATGCTACCTATACTGGCATCGATATTGTGGTACGTAGGGTGGCTCCAAAGACCATCGGGGGAGAGGTTAAATTGTAAAGGTACCCCAACGTTGAGGTTGTATTTTTGGTTTAGATCTTTGATAAATTGGTCGGTTCGGCAGGCGTTGCGTGCGTTAGTATAGCTTTGCAACAGCTGAGAAGAACCAACAGCACCTACACCGTGCCAAATTGCGGCGTCCTCGGGGGAAGCCAAAGAGTAGAGGAAAAACTGGGGTGAGGAAGCTGTTTCATTAAAGCTATACTCAGCAAATTTTTCGCCAGCTATGCTGAATTTGTCCTCGCATACAGCGACAGCTATGTCTTGGGGATCTATATCGTTTGGGTAGAGAGAGGTTGTTTTGTAGGTGATGGTGGCATCATGAAATTTGTTGTTTTCAAAATGCAGTTTGCCTCGTGCGGCACGTTTAGAGCCATAGCCCTTTTTGGAGTGGGGCACAGTTAGAAGGGTGGTGCGTTTATTCATGCTTCGGCCCATACAAGTGTAGGCCTGCTCCACTGAGGCATAGTCATGGTTGCTTTGGCTTATTATGTAGTGGAGCAAACCGGTTTTGTCCTCAGCTTTTAGAGTCGAGAGCGGCAGGCGTAGACTATACAAAGAGAGGTTTATGTTGAAAAACACAGAGAGCTCAGATAACTGGTGGCACTTGATGGAGTCTACAAAATCAAGGTAGGAAGTATTGTTTGTGTTTAGGGTCTCTGTGATTAGATCAGTTTCTTTTTTTGAAATCAAAGAACCACTATATTTTTTGGCGTACGCTTGATCGATTTTTAAGCCCTCAGTGGTGGCGTTTGCGGCAGGAATTGCGCTTTGACCACTGTCTATGATGGATTGTTTTAGGGGGTTCATGGAGTAGCGGTCGAGTTCGACATCATCGGTGTTTAACAGAAAAGGCACAATGTAGCCCTTGGGAGGCTTTTGGAGAGCTTCGGAGATCTCTTGAAGGGCATCTTGTGTAGGAGTGTGGAGGCCGTGTTCGAGATAGTAATTGGCACAGGTAGCAAGCAGACGCGTTGCGAGGATACCCTGCACTTCTTCAACTGTTAGTTGGGGATTGGCGTATTCGACTGATCCGCGGAGGTAGAAGTGTTCGTCTTCAAAGGGCACCGAGATTTTTTTGTCGTTGGTGTATTGGAACAGGGTGATTTTGCGGTTTTTGTTTTGTCCCCTTAGTGCTGAGGCACCTTTGACAATTGTTTGTATTGTTGGGAACGATGTTGCTAAAAAATCTGTGAGCAAAAATTTGCCGGGATCTTCCATAAATTATCCTCGTTCTAATGATTCAGTCAGGTATATACAATTTTTTGTACTTGTTTGGCCTAAAAACATTCTTGTAACAAAAAAGTCTTCGCTAAAGCCCGCTCTAAAAAATAGCTCAGAGAGTGTTGGATCTTTTTTTGGGATTACGGTGTAGACTTGTTTTGTTGTCAGTTCGCTTAGCACTGAGTTAACAAGTGCGGCTGCGATATCGGGTCTTTGGGGTTGGCAGATTAGAGGTCCAATCCAGGCGGCTTTCTCATAAACTGTAGCTGTGACATAGCCCAAGGTTTGGCCGTCTTTTGATATATGGCAGCTTGTGTTGTCGGGGCCTAGGATGATTGATTGGAGGAGTTTTTTTCGGTTGCCGCCAAAAAAGGAGCGGTCAAATCTGGCTATAGCGGGTAGTTCAGATTTTGTGATTTTTGGTAGAGTTTTTGCGGTAATAGTGGAGAGGGTTTGATTGTGGAGGACTGAGAAATCGATGTCGGGGTTAAAGCCTAATTTGCTATAGAAAGCCACCAGATGGGGGTATGCATATAGTCCGATTGTTTCTACGCCTTTGTGGTGTAGATAGTTTACTGCGTGGGTGACAAGTGCGCTTCCGGCGCCTTTTTTGCGGTAGTTTTCTCTAACAATCAGGTTACCAAACCAGCCGAGTTTGTCATAGCTGATACAGGTTGCTATACCAACAGGTTTTGTGTCATCGCTTAGAAGAAAACATCCGCCGGGTTCTAAGGAAGCCATAAATTCGAAATCCTCATTAGCCATGTGCCAGTTCATGGTATTGGCTAACTCTACAGCAAAACCATAATCGGGTTCGCAGAGCGTTTTAATCTCAAACATCAGATAGGTGTAGCTGTCTCTGGCAATTAAGCCTGTTGTCAAGGGGTTGGGTATTTTTGGGTGTTTGTGTGATAGTGTAGGTTACAACAAACTGTTTTATGTCCCAATTCCCAATCGGTATTGTTTTTGTTTTTCTTCTAAATAGAATCGATAGGAGTCATCAGAGTGTTTTTTGTGAGAAAAATCAGGAAACGTGTTTTTGTTTTATTTGGGGTTTGGGTTATGCTTTTGGTGTTGGTATTAGCGGGTCTATCTTTGCTTGAAGAAGCCCTAACTAGTCATCCCGATAGTAATGCGTCTTCGAGTTTGGGTTGGGCCGGCTATATTGTTTCAGGTAACACACATATTTAATAAAAATATTTATGTAACTGTAACTACATTATTTAATCTGTGGATTAAATGCCTCGAAAAAAATATGAAGAAAGTGTAGGCTATTTATTTGAACAAAG
>WRCX01000025.1 GCA_009783705.1 Candidatus Bathycorpusculum hydrogenotrophicum
GCATAAAATGCAGTGTTGTGATACAAAATAAAAACAGGTCTGTTACTCAAAAAACTACAAATAGAAAACAAAGAAACCATAACCGCCCAAGAACTCAAAAACTACTGCAACCAACTAAACATAGACTACACAGCAACAATTGACCACTTCCTAACATGTAAACACCTAACACGCATCTTCCGCGGAATATTTTACATAAAAACCCTAAACGAGAAAAAACTAGGAAAAACAAAATACACCCACCTAGACCTAGTAGCCAAAGGCCTAGAAATAAAAAACGTTAAAAACTGGTACTTTAGCCTCTACACAGCACTAAAACTAAACAACCAAACACACGAATACTTCACCACAGACTATGTAACTAACGACAAAATACTGCGCACAAACCCCATAAAGATAGCTGGCCACAAAGTTAGATTCTTAAAACTAAAACCATCGCTTTTCAGCTTTGGACTAATACACAAAGACTCTATAACCTATTCTGACCCTGAAAAAACCATTTTAGACTTCATCTATATGTGGTGCTATAACGGTATCCAAAAAGACCAAATCGTTGCTGATGTAGATGACTGGGCAACCAACCTATCTACAGACAAATTAATGCAGTATGCCGAAAATTATCCTAAATCAGTCCAAAAAATTGCACACGAAATAGCAAATAATAATCATACCATGGTGATTGGATGAGAAAAGTATTTGTTGTGACGATCGCAGAGCAGAACGGTATTGAGCAAACAGAGCTGATAGAGAAGGATGTGATTCTCCATCAAATACTAACTGACCTCTCAAAAAACGAGAGCTTTTTTGACAATTTTGTCTTCAAAGGAGGCACCTGCCTAACTAAATGTCATCTGGGCTATTACCGATTCTCCGAAGACATAGATTTTACTTGGAAAAACCAAGAAATTTTTGAAAATATATCACAAAAACAAATCCGCAAAAACCTCTCAAACATAATTAATACAACAGGTTCCATATTTGAGGCTATAGCAGATAAACGAGGTTTAGATTTCAAACATGATAAGCAAAACAGGCGGTATGTAGAACTTGGGGGAAGCAACAAAATATGTACTTTCAAGCTATGGTACACTCCATGTAATTTTAATGTGGAGAGTTTTGTGAAGGTTCAAATGAATTTTGTAGAAAAAATACACTTTACACCCCAAATAGGCACCCTTAACGCATTACCTTGCAAAAAGAGTGAAGAGCTATCTTTTCTGTTCTCAGACTATACTGAATATTTCCAAACCATTAACATGTATGTATATGACACTCGTGAGATACTTTGTGAGAAAGTGCGTTCTGTTCTTACACGCAAAGGCGTTAAAGCACGTGACTTTTTAGACATCTATCTACTCTGCAAAAAATACAATCTAAAGTTAGAGGACTTGCTTGAGTTAATTGTGGACAAGATTTGCTTCACTTTGGATATCTATCAAAAGTATAGGGAACATTTTGAGACAAAGAAAATTGTTGTAGGTTTAGAGTCTTTTACGTGGGGTAAGGAGGAGAAGCTTTTGCTTCAGAAAGTTGAACAAGAACCCTTCAGAGAATTCTTAGATGACTTTCAGGGGTTTCTTAAAAAAGTCATCGAAAAAATTCCTTCTTCTTAATCAGTATCACTTAAAAAAGGCAATTACCCAAAAAAGCCGCATATAGATAGTTGAACTATGAGTTGCTAAAGCGTAATTATCTTAGTTAGTCTGATCAGGTTGCAGTTTAAAAAATCGGCCTGTAAATGGTGAAACGATTGACTGGGCAAGTAAAAATCAACATTATTACTAGAAAATAGAGGGAAAAATGAGGCTAAAGAAGTCTGAGGTGGATTAAAACTTGTTAGATGTGGTGTTTAGTAGAGCGGAGATAGTTCCTTCTAGTTTTTCTAGGCGTTTTTGTAGCTCCAAATTTTTTTCTTGTAGGTTTGTTTCTTTTTGTGTTTGTGTTTCTTCAAATTTTAGGGCTGTTTCTTTGTCTAATATTATGCCGCATGTTGTACATCTTACGGTTCCCAAGGGATTTTGGGCACTACATCGGGGGCACGGCAGTAGTTTTGCTAAATTGGTGTTGTTTGTTGTTGTTTTTAGTCCGTGAAGTTCTAGTATGGCATCTTCTAGGTCTCGTGCGGAGAAGTGTACGTATCGGCGTGTCATTTTGCTTCCGTATGTCCAGCCTGCAAACTGTTCTAAACGTGACTCAGTGAAAACTTTTGCCATAGACGTTAGGGAGCTGTGGCGGTATAGGTAGGGCCAAATGTTTTTTGTTATGCCCGCATTTTTGGCTAAGCGTTTTATTATTTCTCGGAAATGTTTGTAGCTTAACCGTTTACCTTGACGTTTGTGGTCTAAAGAACACCATAATGGTGCATCGGGAATGCTTCTGTTTGGATGGTCTTCTAACCAGTCTATTAGGGGTTTGCTTGAGGTGACTAGGGGTATTCGTTTTATGCCTGTTTTACCGTTTGCGGCGATTAGGCAGTATTCTTCTTTGAAGGTTATGCTACTGAGTTGCATTGTTAAGAGTTCGCCTGGTCTTAGGGCGGCTTCAAAGAGTACGTAGATCATTGCTTTGTCACGTTTGTTGGTAGTGGCTTTTATGATACTAGTAAAGTCTTCGGGTGTTAGAAGGTTCTCAGGGGTTACGCGGGAGTCTTTTTCTTTTACGGTTAAACTTATCCAGTTTACTTCGGGTGGTATGGGGGTGTCTTTGGTGCAGCTACCGTTTTTGGCGTATTGAACTAGTTTGCGTAGGGTTAGTTTTTTGTCGTGTTTTGTCCACTCTTTTTGGCGGCTGTTATTTAGGGTGGATACTACGCATTCGATGTCTTGTTTGGTTATTGTTTTTAGATCAGCGTTTATTATGCGTAGGAGTGGGGGTAGGTGGGTGGCGTATTTGGTTACTCGGGCGGTTGAGAGGCCTAGGCGTTTAGGTGGTTTAGAAATTGTAGGGAGGTTTCTCCGTTTGGTAGTTGTTTTATGTTGCGTTTGTGTCTTGTGAGTCTTTGTTCGTAGTCGTGGATGGGTTCATCTGTTACTGTTATGTTGTTTTTGGGTTTTTGGATGCTTAAAATGGGGAAGGGCTTTGCACTCAAAGAGTAAGAGCCTCGAGCGGGCTTTGATCCCGCGGCCTGCTGCTTACGAGGCAGCCGCTCTACCAGGCTGAGCCATCGGGGCATCACACTGTTTCAAGGCTAAATTCGCAGCAACTATGAAATAAAAGTTACTGTTAAAACGCAACAGTTGTGAGATTGGACAAAAAAGACAGCACTCAGCTGAGCAGAACCATAGTAAAGGAAACCTTTAGGGAGTTTATAGGTAAAATGCAACATAGGTACAATATTTTTAGCGCAAACCATGCCCGAATCCTCTTGCAAAAAGTTAAATGTCAGCTTGATGCAAATCTAAGCTATTGAATAATGGAAGCAAGCGCTTCAATAGTTCAATAAAAATCGGAGAGAAAAAAAATTGCAGATATCAAAAAATAAAATATTGACCACTTTGATTGCAATATCTCTAATTATAACCATTGGAACATCAATAGTACTGTTACCTATCACAACTGCACACTCACCGCCAGTAAATATCCCCACCTATGCTTTTCTATCTGTCACACCCAATCCTGTGGGTGTTGAACAATCTGTTAATGTTGTAATGTGGGCAGGTCTTGTTTTACCGGGTGCTACTGTTGGAAACGAAGTCAGATTCAAAGATTACAAGCTGATAATAACCCATCCTGATGGGCACAACGAAACCATGACGTGGCCTATTGTTACTGACACCACCTCAACACAGTCCGTTCAATTCACACCCAAAGAAATCGGCACATATTCCTTTGTTTTTAGCTATCCAGATCTAACCTACACTTGGAGTAATTCAGCAACCTACAAAGATGATGTTTTCTTAGGGTCCACAAGCAAAAGCATAACATTGACTGTACAAGAAGAGCCCGTGCCAGAGGCAAGAACTAGCTACCCGCTTCCAACTGAATACTGGTCACGCCCCATTGAAGGGCAAAACATTGACTGGTGGACAATTGCATCTAATTGGCTAGGTGAGGCCCATCCAAAAATCGCAAACGGCATCAGAGTCCAACCTGACGGCATCGCGCCTAACAGTGCACATATTCTCTGGACAAAATCGATTGACGAAGGCGGAGTTGTAGGCGGAAGCAACCTTGGCCTTGAGGGCAACATGTTCTTCTCAGGCATGGCATACCAAGCAAGATTTGCTAATCCCATTATCATGAACGGCAGACTCTTCTACAGTTTACCCCTACAGAACACACCCTCAGGCGGAGGCTACATGGCTGTGGACTTGCAAACAGGCGAAGAATTATGGTACAGTGACAAAATGGGTGTGAGCGGCAACTCTGCACCAACCTTTGGCTACATCTATGACTTTAACAGTGAAAACCAACATGGCGTCATTCCCCCAGGCATGTTATTTACAAACAACTTTGGATATGGATACGACCCCGTTACAGGACAACTCAGAATCAACATCACAGGCGTTCCCTCAGGCACAGCAATTACAGGACCCCACGGAGAAATCTTACGTTACCAACTAAACATTGCAAACCGATGGTTAGCTCAGTGGAACTCCTCAAAGGTCATCTGGCCAGTTTCAGGCACTGCCGTCGGTCAACCCGCAACAGCAAACGCAGGGTTAGCTTCCTGCTATGATTGGAACATCACCATACCCGCATCAATACCCACCGGCACTTCAACACAATTTGCACTATATGAGGACGTACTTGTGGGCAGTACCAGCTTCCCCTCATTTGCTGATTTCCAAACGCCAAACCCCTATACCATGTGGGCAATCAGTCTAAACCCAGATAGACTCGGAACCCTGCTTTGGATGCAAAACTACTCAGCGCCGGAGGGTGTTACTCGAAGACAACCAACGGTGGATCCCATAAATCGTGTTTTTGTTCTACGGGACAAAGAAACGATGGTTTTCCAAGGCTACAGTCTAGATACCGGTAAATATCTCTGGACAACCAAACCCGTCGCAAATGTCTCAGACTATGAATACTTTGACACAACCTTTGCTGCGCAACTATTCATGATTGCTGATGGGCGGCTCTACCACTCAGGTATGGGTGGAACAGTCTATAGCTATGATACCAAAGACGGCTCGCTTTTGTGGACAAATGGCAACGACCCATCCAACCCCAAAAACAGCACATACTCAGGCTTCCAAACAGCCTATGGACACTACCCCCAATTCATCACCCTAATCGCAGATGGCAAAGTATATGTTGAAACAGGCGACCACTCACCGGACTCACCACTCTGGAAAGACGCAAAACTACGGGCACTAAACGCAACCACCGGCGAAGAAATCTGGAACATAATGAGCTACGGAGGCTTCCCAGGACGCACCTTCGCCGCAGTCGCAGACGGGACCTATGTATCTAATAACTGCTACAACCACCAACTCACCGCAATCGGCAAAGGCCCAAGCACAACAACAGTCGAAGCCCCCATGACCTCAACCACCATAGGCAACTCGGTAGTAATCAGAGGAACCGTCATGGACATTTCGGCAGGAACCCAACAAGCAGAGCAAGCAGCAAAATTCCCCTCAGGCGTCCCCGCAGTCTCTGATGAGAGCCAAGGCGAATGGATGCAATACGTCTATATGCAAAAACCCCGCCCAACCAACACCGTTGGTGTACCAGTCACCCTAAGCGTCGTTGATGCAAATGGCAACTATCGAGAAATCGGCAAGACAACAACCACGGATGGATTCTTTAGTCTTAACTGGAAACCAGACATCGAAGGAGCATACACAGTCTACGCCTCATTTGCAGGCAGCGAATCCTACTGGCCCTCACGTGCAGTCTCTTCATTTGCCGTTGACCCCGCAGCCCCAACACCCGAACCCCAAGAACAAATCACACTCCCACCCATCGAAACCTACATCCTATCAGGCGTAGCCGCAATCATTGTCACTATAATAATTATAGCCGCAATTCTTCTAATGGCAATCAAAAAAAGACCATAAAACAGCACAAACAACCCCTTCTTCTTTTTTTGGCGCATTTTCCAGTAGACAGTTAGAAAAATAATTTGCAGACCCAGCCAAATAACTGATAGCGCTAAATTAGCAGTCTACCAAATAAAACGGATATACAGTCTGACCAGAGGAACAGTATAAAAGAGACTTGCTATGGAAGTAGCGAATTCTTAAATCTCTCCAGCCGTCACATAGCCATGGCGAGAGCATGTCTAGCAATCCTCTTGGTGAACATGAAATAATCCGGATAATTCAATCGCGCTTAACGCCTATGCCAGATATGCCGGTACCTTTTGGCGACGATGTTTCCGCAATAAGTCTAGGTACACAAACTGCTGTTCTCAAAACTGATATGCTTGTGGGAAAAACAGATGTTCCTATGGGTATGAGTTTGTTTGCTGTTGCTCGTAAAGCTATTGTTATGAATGTTAGTGACTTAGCGTCCAAGGGTGTTGTTCCCACAGCAGTTTTAGCGGCAATTGGTTTACCTAAAGCATTGGCAACAAAGGAGGCGGTGACAGAAATTGCGGAGGGCCTAAACGCTGGGGCACGGGAATATGGTGCATATGTGATTGGGGGTGACACTAATGAAACTTCGGATTTAATCATCAGCATATCAGTTTTTGGTACAACCCTCAATAATCCAACGTTGCGCAGTGGAGCTAAAGTAGGAGATATTTTAGCGGTGACGGGGTTGTTTGGAAAATCTGCTGCGGGTCTGCGTTTGCTTCTGAGGGACTGCCAAGCTCCAGAGGAGATGCGTAAGAAGTTGGTTGATGCAGTTTATAATCCTAAGGCACGGTTGTGTGAGGGGTTGGCGTTGTGTGGAGGTTATGTTTCGGCTTCGATTGATTCCAGCGACGGATTAGCTTGGAGCATACATGAACTATCGCAACAGAGTGGAGTTGGTTTTTTGCTTGACCGCTTGCCGGTTGCAGTTGAAGCAGAGGAATTTGCGATTCAGAATGGGTTAGATCCGGCAGAGTTAGTGCTCTATGGAGGGGAGGAGTATGAATTAGTTTTAACTGTTACGCCATCTAGGTGGGTTGAGGCGCAGGCGCGAGTTCAAGCTGTTGGGGGTTGTTTGATCCCCATAGGTAAAGCAACCAGCACTCAACAGGTCAGGCTTGATTTGGATGGAAAAGAAGTGCCGGTTGTGGCGCGGGGTTGGGAGCATTTTAAGAGACAGGCTTGATTTATTTGGTGATCTAGGGTGTAGTTGATGATGGTTATGCATGATGCGGCCAGATAGGGTGTTTTTCCGAGGCTTATTTTTTCGCCAAAGCGCAGGGCGAAGTCTTCGGCTTTTTTGGGCAAACCGACATGGTCGCCTAAGATAAAGAGGCTATTAGGAGGGAATTTGAGGTCGGTTATGTTTTGGCCGTCTTCTTCTAGGACATATATTTGGTGGGTTTGGGCTTTGTTTTTTAGCAGGGTTTCAAAGGCGGTTTTGTCTTTGGTGATGCCGGGGTGGGGTTTGCCGGCGAGGGTTTTTTTGAGGATTTGTTGCCAGGTTTCTATGTTGGTGCGGACATCATAGAGGGTTTCGCCGTTTATTTGGATGTGTTGGGGTGGGTTTGGGGCGCCGTTTAGAATTGCATGGAAGGTGATGTCTCGGCGTAGGCCGTGGGAGAGAAAGAGGCTACTTATGATGCATTCATGCACTATGTCAAGGCGGCCTGCGTCGTGGAGGCTGGTAAAGTTTGGGTCGGTTTTTCCCATGCGTGAGAAGAGGATAAATTCGCGGGGCAAAGCATTCACAGGTAGGGTATGGTTTGGAGGCTTAAAGCTTTCTCCGTTTCTCTTAGTTACTGTAGAATAGGATACTTTTGAAGTTTGTATCAGACTGGTTGGGGATTTGGAGTTGGGTCGGCTTATTTATTCGGTTGGTGGGTTTTTGTTTTAGCGTGTGCCCCAGCTTGTTCCTTCCCAGGGTGTGATGTAGGCGTATAGGTAGACAAAGGTGACGATGAACATGATGGTGAAGAAGAATACGCGGTAGGCGATGTCTTTGAATGTAAAGTAGTCCACTAAGAGTTTGTCGGTTAGGGCAAATAGGGTTGAGGTTAGCATGAGGCCTAATACGTAGACAACTGCCCATTCGATGCTACCTGAGAGTACTAGGCCGACTATGCTTGCGATAAATGTGAAGGGGGCGGTAATTGTTACAAAGGTTGTTATGTAAAAGACGATTTTTTGGGTGAGATCTCGTTTGTGGAAGAATTTGGAGGCAAAGATCATGCCTCGAACTGAGTTTCGGCCCCAGCGGAGTTGTTGTTTGACAAAGTTTTTGAGGGTGTGGGGTGCGATGGTGTAGGCCATGGCGGTGGATTGGAAGACTGATTTGCCGCCCATGCGTAGCATTAAGTTGGTTAGGCGTCGGTCGTCGCCGGATTTGACTTTGCGTCCGAAGAATTTTTCATTTAGCAGTTCATCGACAACTTTTTCAAGTTTTTCTCTTCGATATGCAGATAGGACGCCTGAGCAACAGAGGACCATGCTAAAGAGGCTCTCTGCGCCTTTGCGTAGTCTAAAAGCTCCGGCGTACCAGACTTTTTGGAATCGACTCATTATGGTGTCGACATGGGGGTGGGATTCATTGCCAACAATGGTGTTGCCGCATACGCTGTAGACTTTTTTATCGATGAAGGGTTGGACCATCATTTTTATGGTGTCGGGTTTGACGATGGTGTCGCTGTCTATGCAGACGACTATTTCGCCTGTGCTTTGTTTAATGCCCGAGGCCAAGGCATGGCGTTTGCCTAGGTTTTGTTCATGAGTAATTAATTTGAAATTGTGCTGAGTCCTTTTTTTGTTAATCACATTTAGAGTTTGGTCTTTGCTTTTGTCATCAATAACCAATAGTTCGAGTTTATCTTTGGGGTACTCTGAGGCAATAATAGAGTCAATGGTGTTGGATATGTTATCTTCTTCGTTATACACCGGGATGATGACGCTTACTGTTGGGCGGTAGCCTTGATCGGGTACGGGTTTGTATAGATAAGCTCCGGTTAGGTGGAAAAGTGGAACCCCCAGAGCGATTGCGCCATAGATAAGAAATACCAAATAGATCCATTGCCACTCAAACATTGTAAATCTGCGTAAATACATAAAAACTAAAATTGTAAATGTCAAACCGAAAACTAGTCCGTATAGGCACCCCTTTTTACTAAAATGGAACATGCCAAACCCCGTTTTAGAAAAACTGGAAAGGGCTTACTTATATATAACACTATTTTCGCATTTAGCCCAAATACCCATAGTACAGCACAGCATCAAACACAAAACTGCGCACACCATTGAAATAAATCTCAGATATTACACTATAATAAAACAAGCAACATCACCAACAATCCAACCCAAATTTGATTACTCCATCTGCAGAATAGACAACAAACAACACACAACAACCATCAACAAGAGCTAACCATCGCCTTACCCCAAATTTATTGGCCGCGGTAATTCAGTCAGGTTTACACATTGCACTGTTTGGTCTTCGAAAAACTAATAAACTTAGAATCTCAGAGTCTTAATTAGATTTATGTTAGAATGGTGATGATGCTAGTGGCTATCAAAGTTGGAATTAATGGTTTTGGCAGAATTGGCAGGCTTCTCTATCGAGCCGCCATTGAAAAAAAAGCAAATATTGATTTTGTAGCAGTTAACGATCTTGCGGATGCACAAACCAATGCGCATCTCTTAAAATATGACTCCGTGCACGGATGCTTTCCAGGCACCGTTACAGTAGAGGGTAATGATCTAGTCGTTAACGGTAAAGTGCTCAAATGTATCCAAGAACGAGACCCAGCAAATCTGCCGTGGAACCAAATGGGAGTCTATTTAGCCGTTGAGAGCACAGGATTATTCACTAACCACGAGGGAGCAACTAAGCATTTAACAGCGGGCGCTAAAAAAGGCCTCATCAGTGCACCCGCAGAAAAACCAGATCGAACCATCGTTCTAGGAGTCAACGAAGACACCTACAACCCCCAAACCGACAACATATTAAGCAACGCCAGCTGCACCACAAACGCCCTAGCCCCAATAAGCAAAGTTTTAGCAGAAAACTTTGGGATAGAAAAAGCATTAATGACCACCTGCCACAGCTACACAAACGACCAAAAAGTCCAAGACCTCGTCCACAAAGACCTAAGACGCGCCCGCGCCGCAGCCATAAACATCATCCCCACAAGCACCGGCGCTGCCAAAGCCATAGGAGAAGTCCTCCCCATATGCGCAGGCAAAATGAACGGATACTCCCTACGAGTACCAACCCCTGATGTATCCATCGTGGATCTAACCTGTGTTTTAGGCAAAGAAGTCACCAAACAAGACATCAACACCGCCATGAAAACCGCCGCAGAAAACCAACTCAAAAACATCCTCCAATACACCGAAGACCCCATCGTCTCAAGCGATGTTTTGCACAACACCTACAGCAGCGTCTTTGACGCAGGCCTAACCATGGTTCTGGGAGAAAAAAGCAACTTTGTAAAAATCTTCGCATGGTACGATAACGAATGGGGCTTTAGCAACCGCATGGTAGACTTTATCGAGTTAATTGGCAAAAAAGCCAACCTCTAATTTTAGTACTGCAAGTAATAATCTTAATATCCCTTTTTGCTTTTAGTCAAAACTACAAGGCTATGTGGAGCACTATGGCAAATTACCACACACTAGATGATTTCGAGGTAAAAAACAAAACAGTACTTGTACGGGTAGACTTTAACTCAGAAATTGACCCTCAAACCAAAAAAGTAACCAGCGACGTACGTATAAGAGCATATGCAGAAACCACCCTAAAAGAACTTACCCAAAAAGGTGCCAAAGTCGTAGTTATAACCCATCAAGGACGCAAAGGCGATGACGATTACACCACACTCAAAACCCACACCGAGATACTTCAAAATATCCTCCAATGCCCCATAAAATACATTGAAGATGTGTTTGGCGAGAAAGCCCAAAGTGCAATTAAAAAACTCCAACCTGGAGAGATTCTAGTTTTGGAAAACGTTCGCAGCTGGGACGGAGAAACCAAAAACGGCACCCCCGAACAACAAGCCAAAACGCCTCTAGTACAGAACTTAGCGCCTCTGGCGGATCTGTTTGTTAGTGATGCATTCTCAACAGCCCATCGAAGCCATGTTTCCATGGTTGGATTCACTGCTGTTCTGCCCTCAGCCGCTGGACGTATCATGGAACATGAACTCAAATCACTAAGCAAAGCCCTAGAAAAACCCGAACATCCCTGTATCTATATTATGGGCGGGTCTAAAGCGGAGGACAGCCTTGAAATTAGTCGTTATGTGTTAAGCAACCAAATCGCCGACTATGTATTGGTAGGCGGAGTGACAGCCCAACTGTTCTTAGCAGCAAAAAACATCAATTTAGGCAAAACTACAATGAATTATCTAGCTCAAAAAGAACTAATCCAATACCTCCCCGGCATCAAAGCACTAATTGAACAGTATCCCAAAAACATAGAGATGCCAAGCGATGTAGCCGTCAACATCTATGGCGACCGATGCGAAATTACCCTTGCAGAGTTACCCACAGAGTGCCTCATTTGGGATATAGGCAACAAAACAGTAGCAGAATATGCTCAGCTAATCGCAAACGCCAAATCTATTGTTGTCAGTGGACCCATGGGGGTCTATGAAAACCCACAATTTAACTCAGGCACCAAAGGCGTTCTAACTGCTATTGCCAACAGCAATGCCTTTAGCCTAGCAGGCGGCGGAAACACCATCGCAGTTATCGAAGAATATGGTTTAACCAAAAAATTCAGCTACATAAGCACCGCAGGCGGTGCCGTAACCGAGTTCTTAATGGGTAAAAAACTCCCAGGTGTAGAAGCCCTAAAAACAGCAACCCAAACCAAAAAAATCTAACCCCGGAGTTCTTTCACTACCCCCGCTGAAACTCCTTTTCACTCATTTTACATAGTAGTTGGCTGGAGACTTGCTTGTTACTAACCATATAGCAGTATAAAACAAAAACAAAACAACACCAAACCCACCCGCACAAAAACAACCCACTATTTAAAAATAGGAAAACTGGAATCACATGACAAGAGTTTGGGATTATCAGATTTGAATGTTGAAACGCCAATTTAGAGCAACATAAGGCGCATGAGGAGATTAACATGCAGTTATTACAGAAAAATGATTGGAAGCAGATCAACCGTATTTGGAGCATGGAAGGTAGAGAGTATTTTGTGGCGATGTTTTGACCATGTAACTCACCCTAAATTTTTGCAACAGCTACATGAGCACAATATCCAAAAGACAAACAGACAAAACAATACATCAACAAACCCACCAGAAGAGACATGTTCTAATCCACAGTTAACTTAATAATCAACTCATCGCCCAAAGTGTAATTGAGGCTTAAAAGAAGTAGAATTTAGGATATGACTAATATACGCATGGCGCTATATCAGATACCGAGGATGGCAGGTTTGGCTTGGTTTGATGATCCTATAATCGTGGTGACACTTTCAGTAGTGATGATCATCATCTGCGGCACAGTTATTTATGCCATGTACCAAAACCGTAACAAAAAATCCCCTGTAGCTAAAATAGAACCTCAGCCGCAAACTCAGCCACAGGCTCAAGCTCAAGTGCAACCTCAAGCACAACCTCAGCCCTCAGCAATTGATTTACAATATACCAGTTTGTCTACGCCAATGCCCTTTAGGCTCTCTAAGAGTGTACAAGGGACAATGGCATCTAGCGCTAAAGATGAGTTGCGCATGCTTGATTTAGAGCGGGAAATTTTAGGTGATGCAATTCGACGACTCTATGAAGCCCAAGCAGAAGGCAAAATTACTGAATCAGAGAGAGAAAAACTCGCCGGTAGCTACAAGCAACGCATGAATATCATCAAAGACTCCATCGCTAAAGATGAGTCTATCATTGCACTCCATGAATTGGAGGGTATGCAGGAAGATCTTATGAAACTCTTCAGTGAGCGCTTTGGTGAATTAACAAGTAAAGTTGAAGAACTCCGCACCCGCATTGATGTTAAACCTATCCGAGAAATCCCCATCCGAACAATTCCAACAAGAGCCATCCAGATGCATGATGTCGAAGATGAAGAAGAAGAAGCCGAAGAAGAGGAGGAAGAGTCGGAGGAGACGGTTTTGGTGGCTAAATCCAGTGAGCGCAAACCTGTGATAAAGAAGCGTAAGCCGCCGGAGGAGAAACCCACTGCTAAAACTGAGGCGGAGCGCCGTATTGAGACGATTCGTAGTGATGTAGAAAAAGTGCTCGATCGATTAGGTCAGATGGAGATTGAAGGTTAATGGACGCTATTACTGAACAAAAGCAAAAGGCCGCCCTAGAAGCGGTGAAACATGTCAAAGACCATTTTATTGTGGGATTGGGTAGTGGAAGCACTGCAGCTTTAGCCATAGAAGCACTGGGGGAGCAAATAAAGACCCAAGCGCTCTGCAATATCAAAGGGATACCTAGCAGTTATCAGGCGTTTCAGCTTGCGGTTGATTGCGGCATTCCCATCACCACCCTTGAGGAACACCCTCAAATCGATGTAACCATAGATGGCGCGGATCAACTCACCGCAGAGCTTTGCTTAATCAAAGGCGGAGGAGCCGCTTTGGCGCGTGAGAAAATTGTTGCCGCCGCCTCCAAACAAAATATCTTCATAGCCGACCAAAACAAAAAAGCAACCCATCTAGGTGCAAATAATCAGTTTGTGCCCATTGAGGTCATTCCGTTTGCACTCACCCCAGTCAAGTACAAACTCATTGAGCTGGGAGCTAAACCGGTTGTACGGGAAGCAAAAGGCAAACTGGGCCCCATCCTAACAGACAATGGCAACGCAGTTATTGATGGCTACTTTGGCGAGATAGCAACCCCTGCTGATCTTGCAGTAAAAATCAAAATGATACCCGGCGTAGTTGAAACAGGCTTTTTTGTGGGCTTAACAGACATCGCCTACATCGGCACAGACAATAATGTAGAAAAAATTGTTAAACAAAGAAAATAAATCAGTTGGCATAAACCAACTTATTGGGTAAAAGAGGCTGAGATCAGCCTAGGCATTTTCTGAGTTTGGCTGATTCGACCAGAGCGGTTTTGGCTTCGGTATCTTGTTTTTGCAGATAGGAGAGTAAAAAGTTGTTGGTAAAGTTTTCATGTTTGCGCTGGGCTATGCCTTTGGGTCCGAGTTTAAAGTTTAGTTGTTGCTCAACGGTGGTTAGGTCTTCTAAGAGTGCGTTTAGGGCTTCTTTGAGTTTTTCTTCGCTCATACCGGCGCGTTTGGCGGTTGTGTGGCTCATCTCTAGTAGCATGTTTATGTTGCTTAGTGAGACGTATTCACCCATTTGTTTTAGGTCGTTGTTCATTTTGATGTAGTGTTTGTTTAGGGTGCTCCATTCTTTTTCGGTTAGGGTGGTTAGGACTTTTGCGCCGATGTACTCGGGGGGGAGACCGATGCTGTAGAGTGCGGCGGCAAATGAGATGGCTCGGGGTAAGCATACGCCAGCGACGCATCTGCTGTAGCCAAATAGGCCTATGTGGAGTTTGCGGGCTCTGCGCGGAGGCACATAGACTGCGACGCTGTTTATGATGGGGGCTAGGGCTTCGATTTGGTGTTCATAGTGTTGTCGGCATTTGTGCAGTATGCCTATGAGGTTTTCTTCTTCCTCAGCACTGATGGGTTCGGGGTTACTGTTTGGGAGGCGTTGGTTTAGGGTTTGAATGCCCTCTTTGACCTGCTCGGCTGGGTAGTCGTATCTAAAGGCGGATTGGATGGTGACTGTTGAGAGGCCTTTGTATTCTTCAAGGAAATTATCAATGTTATCGGGTGAGAGGGCGCCTCGGAAGGGTTTTGAGCCTACTCCCAAGATGGGGTGGATTTCGCAGTGTTGCTTCTCTAGGGCTTTTAGTTTGCTTAGGGCAATTTTTGTGAGTAAAATGGCACAGATGTAGCCATAGTTTAGAGCGGGATCGGAGCGTGCGATGAAAACTCGTTGCTGCTTGGGTTTGACTGCTTTTAGATAGGGTAGTACAATGTTGTCTACGTGGAGTATGCTGTCAAAGTCTTCAACTAGGGGAATGACTTTGAGTGCTTTGGGTTTGACGTTTCCGATCCAGTCTTTGACCGTTGTGGATTCGTAGAGGGGTGCGTCTTCGGCGGCGACTATGGCTTTTTTGTAATAGTTAAAGAGCATAATGATTTCTTTAGCTTCGGTTGTGAAGGGTAGAATTACCTCAAATATGGGGGTTATTTCGCGCTTATACACCATCGAGGCGACGTCAGAGGCGACGGGGATGTTTTGGAGGGTTTCCACAATTATCTTTTTTTCTGCACCTTCAATTTTTGGGTTGGGAATACGGTAGGTGAGAAACACGTCCTCGCCAATGGTGTGGCTGGCAAAGTAGTCCCAGTATTTTTGGAGTAGTTTGCGAGAGACTCGGGTGTCGGTGTCTTTGCCCTCTGAGTCCCACATGACTTCTTGGCAACCAAGAGTACTGTAGGCGTAGTAGGCCTCAAGAACCTCTGTGTTGCCGTGTATAACATCTTCTTTGTTCCACTCAGGATTGCTTGCGTTATCTGGATGCTGAGTAGACATCGTTCGGGGTATGACCCTGTTTTTGTCAAGACTATCGCTCATAAGGAGTTCCTGCATGACGCTTAAATAGCTCAAGTAAGGTGTAGACACGTTTATTTTAATTTTACAGAAGCTAAACCAATAAAACTCCATCAATTACTTAAGTAAAGGTATGTGTTGTCATAGTAATCGGCCTTTACGTTTGCTGTATAACTTTTTTGTCAATTTTTAAGAGTTTGTCGATGGTGTTTTTGTCGATGTCTTTTAGGTAGAGTTTTTTTTCTTTGGAGGTTAGTCCGGAGATGAGTTCGGTTTGGGTGTGGAAGAGTTTGGTGAATTCTTTGAGGATTTCTCGGTTGACTTTGCCGTTTTGGGGTTCTTTGGTGGCATACACGATGATGTCGTAGTCGTTGGTTCGCTCAATTTTGAATTTGGGGCTGTTGGGTTTGACAAAGATTGTGAGAATGACGCCTGTGTCAGTTTGTTTTATGTTCACGGTGTTATGCACTCAGATTCGCAGGGTGCCTCGGTTTTTCGTTGTTCAAGGGCCCAGCTGAATTTGCTGCGCAGGGTTTTGGGGTAGAATTTTTCGATGTCAAACTTTACTTTTTTTGCCCATTTTACATAGGCAGTTGGGTCGATGTAGCTTTTAAGTGAGGTGCCCAGGTTGTATTCGCGGGTAAGTTTGGTGAGTTCCAAGTCAAGTTTGGCGCGTTCGATGCGGGTTTCGAGGGATTCGGTTTTTTTGCCTTCTTTCTTTTTGGCTTTGAGGAGTTGTTGGAGGTCTTTGAGGTTGGTTTCTTTATCTGCGACGCGTTGGTCAAAGGTTGGGGGGATTTTGCGTTTGTGGTTTGCGACCTCGGCGACTTTAAAGTTGGCCATTTTTGCGGCATAGTTTTTCTTGTAGTCGGGATCGGTTTTGGTGACGCCGCTTTTTTCTAGTTCTTCTTTGACGGTTTTGGTGCATCTCCAGGTACGAAAGACCTTAGCGGTTAATTTGGGCATTTTCTCAGAGAGGAAACGGCTGACTTTTTTGCTGTCAATACCTTCAAAGAGGTATTGTTTGCTTGTGTCTTTCATGAATTCTTGGATGTTGGTTATGGCGGCTTTGGGTGCTTTGTATTCTTTTACCCAGCGTACGCTGTCTTTGCCTAAGAAGTCAAAGTGAAGCGTGTCACCCGCTATTTTTATGTGCTCAGCTCGAAGTGTGATGGCGCCAACGGTGTCGGCTTCGTCGGGGTCTTTTTCATCACCAACCCTCATGTTGGGCACTAAGATGAGCCAGGATACGGTGGCGACTTTGCGGCGCTCGAGGTCTTTGGCTTCGAGGTTTTTGAGGATGTGTTTTTCTATTGTGCCGATCTGTTTGCCCAGTGTTTCGGCTTTTTGGAATTTTTCTTTTTCGCGGTTTTGTTTGAGAAAGGCGGTGTCGCTAAACCATACATATTTGACTTTGCCGGTGAGTTTGTCAATCCACTTAGCGACATACATTTTGTCTGGTTCCCAGATGGTTTTCCAGTTTTCCAGTTTGGGGGCATCTGGGGAGAGATTTAGGGTGATATCAGCTTGGCTGGGGCCTTCTTTCCATCGACCGCGCTGGGGGTGGTCGCCGCGTCCGGCAAAAAGACAGCTGGGTTCAGCAGTCCAGTTAGCGACTTCGAGGCGTTGGCCATCAACTTCGGCGTAGCCATATTTATCGCGGTATTCTTGACGGATGACTTTGCGTTCTTCGGCTTGGTGTTTTTTTTCTTCTTTGGGGATGGCGTCTTTTTTGGTTTTTTCCTCAATGATGAATTTTTGTACTTCGCTAAAGTCCACTTCGAGGGCTTGGTCGCCATCTTTTTTCTTTGCCGCGGGGGGGTTTTCGATGGCGTCAAGGTATTTTGGAATAAAAGTTTCTAGGTAGGTTGCTTTGGGGTTTTCTTTTTTTAGCTGGTCGAGAAATTCGTGCATAAAGTTGCGGGTGAAAACGTTGTCTGGAGGGGGGATGGTTGTTGAGAGTACCCGGCGGTTCCAGGCAACGGCCATAGGTTCGGATTTCTCGGCTAGTTTGATTTTTTGACCTGTGATTTTTATGTTAAAGCCCTTTAGGTCATAGGGCGGGACATATATGCCGTTATGTTTTAGGCTCTTCATAATATGCTTCATAAGCGTAACCTGCCTGTGGCAATGCTTTTTTGTGTCTTTGCCAATAATACTATAGCTTTTTTGCTATACATGATGTAACTTTCAGATATTGCATCAGCGGGACTTAAAAACTTTGGCGCTACAGAGAAAAATTTTAGGTCGTCAGCTGAACTTAAACGGCACTGTATAGAAGAATGTTAGGGGAAAAGTTTTTGTCGTTTTGCTAGGCGATCGTTTTGCAGTTTTTTGTAGACTTGTTCAACGTTTTTACGCTCAACATATCCTTTGTGGGGACGAAAACCTCCGCTAAATCCTCCGGGGATGTGCATCAATTCGTGTATGAGGGTTCGTTCTTTGTCTTCTGTGGCCATTTTATCAAAGATTTCTGAGATAACCTCAATTATGTATGTTGGAGGTGTGTTCATTACGCCTTGCCAGATTTTGCCTAAGCCATGGATGCGTGCGATGGTGCGTTTGGCTTTGCTACCTCGGCTACGGACGCAGAATACATATTGGGGCACAACATGGAAGAATTCACATTCTTCTGCGAGCTGATCGACTTGTTTTTTGATTTCGGGGGCATCAAAATATTTAATGGGCATCCCTTTCCCTCTGGGTACTATGGTATGTTGCTTGATTAAAAAGCTTGTTTTCACTACTGCACAACATAGCTATAGACAACAGCACCAAGTTGATAATTGTATAACTAAACCATCAAGAACCATCCAGTTCCGTCATCTCTTACCGTAGGCAACTAAAGATTAACATTATAAGGTGTCCTATACTGTGTATAGAAACAATGGTGTGGTAAATATGCGCAAAGTCATACTAGCGCCGCCAAAAAAGCTACCCCTGCGTCCCAGTACCCAATCTATTGCCGTTAACGAGGTAATCTGGCAATGGTGTCTGTACAACAAAGTACCCACAGCCAAGACAACAACTGCCAAAGCGGCCCATAGCAACATTACCTTATTGGATAATACCCCTGCTGAGCATGAGGTGGACTCATTACTGCACCTATAAAGTGTGATAATCTGCGGTAGGATATGCCCTAAAAAGTTTGCGACAACAATAAAGAGAATTCCTACAACTCGCCATTTAGGTTTTTCATTATCTCTGTTAAGTTTAAACAAATAAGCTGTCTGCGGTCAGATAAATGCACATAAGTTCATAAATTACCGTCTGTTAGATGGAAAAAAGGTTACTGTGCCTTCAATTAAGCGTGTAAGAGTTTGCTAGATCTTAAGCAATCGCTAATCTGCATTTTAAGTTTTGCAATCCTTACTACATGCAAAACTTTATAACCGCGCCAAACGTTTTGAGTTCTAAAAAGGTAGACGCAAATGAAATTCGGCACATACATGTTTGAAGCAAAGAAAGTTCCAGGCTTCGACTATGATCTTTTCCGAGTTAAACCCGAAGTCGGCAGACGAATGCCCCCCAAAGAAGACATGCACAGCAACATCGCCATTTTCGGAGACAACGTGACAGCACGTGTCCATCCTGATTGGATCAGCCAATCCGAATTGGGCCCTGCATGGAGAACCAACGACAACTTTAACGTTCGCTGGGAAGTTCTCTGTGCAACACAACCCGAACACCGTGCTGAACAACTAGACTACATCGAAGAAGTCGCACGCAAAAGCCAAGGCATATGGCTAAACAGCATCCACTTCGCAGAACACGGCCACTGCATCTGCCCCCGTTGCAAAGACCTCCAAAAGAAAAGCGGCCTAAGCTGGTATGAATGGAGACGCAAAGAAGTCACAGAATACATGGCACAAGTCAGCGATCGTGTCCGTAACCGTGCAAAGAAACCCTTTGTCATAGGTGTCCTTCCAGACCCCGTCACCAACTATGAACGCTTCGGTGTCAACTTTGATGACCTCGCACCCCTAACTGATGAATTCCTCGTTGTCATGTTCAGCAAAAACTATGCTACACCATGGTACTGGGAAATGCTCACACGCAGCTTTAAGAAACTCTTCAAAGACGTCAAGCTAAACGCAGCACTCTACGTTATCGGCCCCGGTGATGACCCAAGAGAAACACCAACCCCAAACGAACTACTCACAGTTTCAGTCCGCATGGCACGCGCAGGCGTAGACGGTCTTCTATACCTCACCGACAAAGCAGCACAGATGCAAGAATTCCAAAAAGCAGCCATTGCCCAAAAAGACACACGGGATCGCCTCGTAAGCTACGGCGGAAAAGCAGGCCAAGAAGTCCTCGACCTAGTCACAAGCTGGGAAAAACTCTAAACTAATAAATCAATAAGCCTTAGGCAGTCAACCTTTTTGGTTGAACAGCCAAGCGCCCTTTTTATTACTTAAAAACAACCAATCATAACTCGCAGTTAACTTATTTACCGCATAATCAAAAAGACAAGTTTTTCCAGATCAACTACCAATTAGAAAGCCAAGCTAAGCAGATAGATAAAAACAAAATACCCAAGTAGAGCATCTACAAAAGAAATAGAGTTAGTGGATGTAGTCTAAGTGTTTGTTTTGGGAGTCGTTGATTTCTTTGAGTGATTCGTACTGTGCCTCAATTAGGATTTTTAGGGCGTCAATGTTCTTTTTTATATCCTCAAGTTCGATTCCACTTTGCAGGACTCCTGATTTAACCAATTGTTCTTTTATCGTATCAACCGAGACTTCGAGCACCTTAACTTTGAAGGCGAAAATCTGAAGCGTATACAACAGACTCAATTGGGAGTTGAGCCGCTCCAGCCGGTCAAGTGTCAAGGTCTTTTTGAGAAACGCTTTAATTTTCTGTTCTTGGGTAGCTTCAGGTTGTTGTTGTAGTTGCTCATAGTGTGCAGTTTGCTTCAAACTGGCCTCTTTGGTTTCATCTGCTGTTTTTTGAACCCGCTTAGCGGTTTTATCAAGTAACTCTAAAACTTCGTCCATTTCGCCATATCTCCAATTCATATAAGCCCATATGCTTCCAAGAACGTAAAAACCCCGATATATAAATTAAACAGTCTTCCGCTTTTTGCTTGTTTTAGCCTAAAGGAGAAATAGTATGATTGATATTGATGGAGGCCAGAAAAGTGGAAGCGGAACTATTCTGCGGCTCGCAGTAGCCATAGCAACCATTAGAGGCCAAGCGTTGCACATAACCAACATCCGCCAGAAACGGCCCAATCCAGGCTTGAAACATCAGCATCTTGAATCCGTCCTCACCGCAGCCAAACTCTGCAATGCAGAGCTCAAAGGGGCTGTGCTGGGTTCAGAGGAACTGTGGTTCACACCAAAAGAAATTCAAGGCGGTAACCTTGAAGCCGTTATTGAAACCGCAGGAAGCATCCCGATGCTGTTTCTCTCCACTCTGCCCATCTGTCTCTTTGCCAAAACACCAGTCCAGTTACATGTGGCTAAAGGCGGCACTGACACACGCAACGCCCCGACCATCAACTATCTGCGCAACATATTGCTACCATCACTAACAAAAATGGGTATAAGCGCCCAGATTAGCGTGTAGAAGTATGGGTACTATCCCAAAGGCGCAGGCGAAGCAACCCTAACAGTCAAACCCAATCCCCATCTAAACCCGTTTGTATTAGAAGCGTTTGGTAACCTCAAAACGATAGGAGGAGTTTCGGTGTGCACATTTCTTGCTAACCGAGAGGTTGCCCAACGTCAAGCTAAAGCGGCCCAGAGTTTCCTTGCACAAATCGGCTACCCAACCGATATTGGAATCATAAACGACCAGTCAAATCCCATTCAGAAGGGCAGTTCCATCACCTTGTTGGCAAAAACCGATACTGATGTAATCATTGGGGCAGATGCCATTGGGGAAATACAAAAAATGGCAGAGGATGTTGGCAGAGAAGCCGCACAAACTCTAAGCACAGAATTAACGACTCAGCCCACGGTTGATGAGTTTTTGGCAGATATGTTAATTCCCTACATAGCACTCTCAGAAGGGCGATCAGTTTTTCTAACCAGATGTATCACAGAACACATCGAAGCAAACATCTGGCTTATGGAAAAAATGTTAAACGTTAAATTCAATCTAACCAAACATAACAGCCTCTATCGAATTGAGAAAACAGCAACTGATAATGATGATGAGGTATATGGCTAAAACTGCGGTTTGTCTAAAGGTACTCAAGAATCAAGGAGAAAAAACCATTGCCTTAGCAACTAAAATGAGACTGATTGATAAATCGTTAATCATAAGCAGAAAAACCGATTGCCTGCTAATCCCCTTGTTGCACTATCCCACAGAAACTGAAATAGAGATGCTAAAAAAAGAAACATCTTCCAAGGTAACCCTAAGTGAACTCGATTCGCTGATCATTGAAGAGGGAGTGTTTGAAGAAAAGGTGCAACCCTCAAAAACTCTCACTCAAGCGCTCCAAGATCAGTTGCCAAAAGATTTGCTGGCGATTCTCCCTCAAGCCTTTGATATAGTGGGTGATATAGTTATCATTGATATTCCGCCATTGCTCAAAGTGCATCAGGGTCTAATTGGTAGAACCATTTTGGAGACTCATAGGAATATAAAAACGGTGCTTGCCAAAGCAGGGGACATAAGCGGGGTTTATCGTGTTCGGGATTATGAGTTCATTGCAGGGGAAGCGAAAACCAGTACGGTGCATCGAGAATTTGGTTGGGTCTATCATGTGGATGTGGCAAAAGCGTATTTTTCACCTCGGCTGAGTCATGAACATGAACGGGTTGCGGCACAGGTGCAACCCGGAGAGGTTGTGGTGGATTTGTTTGCGGGTGTGGGTCCGTTTGCGGTATTGATAGGCAAGCGGCAACCCGAGGCGAGGGTTTATGCGGTTGATTTGAATCCTGATGCGGTAGAGTTGCTTAGAAGCAATGTCAAGGTCAACAAGGTTGCTGATCGCGTGTTTCCTGTCTGTGCGGATGCCAGAGAAATCGCATCGGGTGAACTTTGCGGGGTTGCTGATCGGGTTATTATGAATTTACCTGAAACAGCCATAGATTTTGTTGATGCCGCATGCTGTGCCATTAAACCCTCGGGGGGTATAGTTCATTTTTATGGGTTTGTGCGTTTGCCGGATAGTGTGGATAATCTTGTGCAACGGTTCACAGAGGCCGTAGAACACAACGGTAAAACCGTAAAGGCACTTCTTCAAGCTCGAAGTATACGCGAAACAGCACCGTTTGAGTCCCAGATTGTTTTAGACGTACAAATTCAGTGACTCACCGTTTAGGGTTTTACACTATCAGTTATTGTGTCTATAGTGGTGATGTTGGTTGATAGGTAATGTTATGAGGGCGTTGTGATGGTTAGGGTTATTTTGATTTTTTGTTGGGGGTTTGTCAGTTTTTCTATGAGGGTTCTTGAGAGATTGTTTGAGGCTTTATCTGCTTGGATGGCTAGGGTACGGCTACAGACAAAGGGGCTTTTTCTAATTACTAAATCCGTCAGATGGGTTAGTTGTAGTTCGGTTGAGCCTGAGGCTACGATTGTTTCGCTTGTATTGTCTGCTTCAATTAGGATGGTTAGTTTGGCGTTTGGTTGGTTTAAAGCGTGTTTGAATTCTGGGTTTAGGTCTGGTGCAGCTTTATTGGCTGCTACTGCGACTATGCAGTTGCCTGAGGGTAGGAGATGGTGGTCTTTGGTGATCATTAGTGTGGTGGGGTGGGTCGCTTGGAGGTTTTTGTGTCCGTAGGCCCAGATGGTTTCGAGGGTTTTTTTGGTGGGCATTATTCTCGGACCTCAATGGAGTCGACTTTGCCGTCGCCATCTAGATCAAAGCCTACGATTACGGTTGCAAATGTGTCTTGGCCGTGGTATTTTTCTAGGGTTTTTTTCCAGAGGTTGGTGAGTGCGATGACGCAGGCTTTGGTTCCTACGGCTTTGTTGCCGGCTAGGACTATAATGCGTTTGGTGGGGTCCCAGGGGGTTATGATTTTGGCGACTATTCCGGTTACGTCGGAGGTGTAGGTTTGGCCGGTTTTTTTTGATGATAGGCCGCCGAAGAGGAAGCCTTGTTGGGATGATTGCATGTTGAATTTTATGGGGAGGTGTTCGTTTAGTTCTTGTGTTAAAAAGTTGGTTCCGGGGCCGCCAACTAGGATGAGGTTGTTTTTTTCTTCTTTTTCTGCTTTGACGTCGACGTCGAGTTTTACTGCGAATTCTGTTGGCAGGCGGGTGAATTGTCCTAGAAATAGTGCTAGGTGTGCGGCGTAGTGTCCGTCTCGGGCGCTTGTTTTGAAGGGGCCGTGGGGTTGGGGGCTACCGACTACGATTTTGCCATCAAAGGTGTTGTTGTGGATGAATTCTTTGAAGAAGTCTTGTAGGGTGTTGTTTAGGTCTAGGGTGCAGGGGTTTTGGATGGGGTGGTATCCATTTGGAAATTCTGTGCCAAATGCTTGGGAGGTGGTGCGGTAGTATCTTGCGGTGGCGCCTTTCTTTTTTTCTTCGCGTGTTATGGTGATGGCGTTGGCTTTGGCGAGTTTACGTATGTGGTAGTATATTTTTTGTTCGTGCATGTTTAGTTGTTTTGCGATTTCGAGAGGGTACATTTCTTTTTGGGAGAGCAGGGTGAGGATTTTCCAGCTGAGGCTACCAAGGATGGTTTTTAGTTGGGCGGCGGGGAGGATGTTGATTTCTTTGGCTTGTTGAGTGTTGTTGTCGTTTTTGAGGAGCAGTAGTTTTTTGTCCATGCGTATCATCATCATATCTAGTGGGGTGGGGACTATAAAAAAATTATTTTTAGGGGTTTGTTAAATCTGTACTCTGTTGCAGAGCGCAGGCGGGGGTATGGTTTGAAATAAGCCCAAACAGCTAAAAAAAAGTTTTTAGTGGTCAAAGGAATATTGTAAAAATCCTTAATAGCAATCCAGATCAACCATTGCCAGACAAAACATCAAAGGTTAATGTCATGTGCGGAATATTTGGCTGCGTTCTAAAAGAGGGCAACGCAGCTCCCATAATTCATACTTCTCTAAAACGCCTCGAATACAGAGGCTATGACTCAGTAGGTATTGCAACACTAAACAACAAAGAAATCCAAATAAAAAAAGACCAAGGTAAAATTGACGAAGTCCACCAACGCCTAGACCTCAACAACCTAGAAGGCAACATAGGCATCGGTCACACCCGATGGGCAACACATGGAGCACCACTAAAAATCAACAGCCACCCCCACACCGACTGCAAAGGCGACATAGTGGTAGTTCACAACGGCATCATTGAGAACTTTTTAGAACTCAAAGCCGAACTCCAAAACCTCGGCCACACCTTTGTCTCAAAAACAGACACCGAAGTTATGGCTCATCTAATAGAGGAAACACAAAAACAAAACCCCAAACTCACCTTTGAACAAACAGTCCTAGAAAGCCTCAAACGCATCGAGGGCTCCTATGCATTTGCCATACTCTCCACCCAAGAACCAAACAAAATCATCTGCGCCCGAAATGAAAGCCCCCTAGTAATAGGCATCAACAATCAAGGCGTCTTTTGCGCAAGTGATGTTCCAGCATTTTTATCAGTCACCAACCAAGCCGTTATGATAAACAACGGCGAACTGGTTATCCTCACCGCAGAGGGCTATGAAATCAAAAAAATAAGCGACGCAAGCCCCATCACAAGAACGCCCATCACCATCGAGTGGACCCCCGAGATGGCAGTCAAACAAGGCTATCCACATTTTATGATTAAAGAAATCCACGAACAACCCCAAGTTTTACGCAACACACTACGCATCCAAGATCACTACCTTGACTTATTGTGCACCTTTCTGGATCGCGCCAACGAAGTATTCCTAGTCGCATGCGGAACCAGTTACCATGCCTGCCTAGCAGCATCATACATGTTCTCAAAACTAGCATATCTACCCACCTATCCGGTGTATGCCTCAGAATTCTTAGAACAACACGGCAAATCCGTCAACATCGACAGCACAATTCTTGCTGTGAGCCAATCAGGTGAAACCGCTGACACCATTGCAGCAGTTGCCTGCGCCCAACAAAGAGCCGCAACAGTACTAAGTCTAACCAATGTGATTGGTTCTACACTTACACGTATCAGCCGCGTTTACATCGGCACTCAAGCAGGACCGGAAATCGGCGTTGCAGCAACCAAAACTTTCACATCCCAACTCTCTGTTCTAGCCCAACTAGCCCTAAAATTAGCCAAGAAACGAGGCAAAATCTCACAAGATGAAATCGACTGTCTCGAAGAAAAACTCCAAGAACTCCCAAATGTAGTAGACACCATTGTAACAACCCAGGAAGAAAAAATCAAGCAATTAGCCAAAAAGTATAGCGACTCAAAAATCTTTTTCTTCCTAGGTCGAGGCATTAGCACCGCAACCGCATTTGAAGGCAGACTCAAACTCATGGAAATCGCCTACATCCCCGCCATAGCATTCCCCGCAGGCGAGAGCAAACATGGCCCAATCAGCCTAGTCGAAGACGGCTTTCCAGTAGTGTTTGTGTGCCCCAAAGACGACACCCACAAAACAACCATAAGCAACATCATGGAAATGAAAGCCCGAGGCGCCCACATAATAGCCATAATCGAAGAAGGCGACCAAGACATCAAAAACCTAGCGGAAGACTACATTGAAGTACCCAAAGACATCCCAGCAGTCCTCTCACCCATACCCTACTCAGTACCGCTCCAGTTACTAGCATACTACACAGCTGTGGAAAAAGGCTACGACCCCGACATGCCCCGTAACCTAGCAAAATCAGTCACAGTAAAATAACCAGAGTTTCTGCCAAGCCTACCCGAACCATTTTTCCAGGGAAGTTTTGCTTTTTGCTTTTTTGCTTCCTGCGGTCATGCGTTCTATGGATTTTTTGATGCGTTCCTCTCCGAATTCTTTTTCACCGCACATAAAATCGATAAGGCCCTGCTCGTTTGGATCTTTCCAGTTAAGGGTATAGTTGTCGGTGGTTTTGGGATTTAGAAATTCTTGTCGTATTAACTGGAGTTCGCAGGGAAACGTGGCATTTTTTATGTAAGGTAAAGCGGCTTCGAGGTTGTTGTGTTGTTTGATGAGTTTGAGTGCGGTTTTAGGTCCTATACCATCGATGCCCTCGGGGTTAAAGTCGGTTCCAATCAGTATGCCTACATCGATTAGTTGCTCATAGGACAAATCGCATTCGCTAAGAGCTTTGCGCAACTCAACCACCTCAGGGACTACTTCGACAAAGGTTTTGCCTCGTCGACGTCTTCCTGAAATTGTGACATTGCGTAAAAGTTTAGGAGCCCCAAACAACAAGCTGTCATAGTCTTGACTTGCACAATAGTCTGCATCACCCTTCTTGTTTAGATAAGCAGCTTGGGCTTCACCTTCGCTTGGGGCCTCAATCCAAGGCAACCCCATCAGATCAAGAACTTGTTTGCTCTCGGGCACCATGTAGTCCTTCATGGTGGTAGCTACTGAAGCGTAGAGGCGCATTTTTTCTTTATCGCCGCTTTCCTGAGCTTTGGCATATTTTATCATTGCTTCCGCTTTGATTTGTCGGCGGCGTTGAACTTCGGCATCTTTGAGTTCAGGAGATTTCCCATCAAACACAAAAACGGGTTTGAGTCCCATTTCGACAAGGTTACTTGTGCGATAGAACAATCCACTTAGATGGCTGGTGATTTTGCCAGAGCTATCTTTGAGCGGAGTACCATCGGGCTGACGAATTATACTTAGAAACTGATAGATAGTGTTGTAGGCATCGATAGCGATAACTTTACCACTGAGATCTTCAAGCTTGACAGGGGTTTTAGGGATAAGATCTTTAAAGTTTACGCCCAAATGATTCCACAGGAAAATAGGCAAACTCGAACCTTAAGAGGTTTACGAAAGCAGGCCCAAAAAGCAATGGGTTAACTTGCCTCACTTTTACCTCAAACTGACTGCAAACAGTCAAATCAAGCACAGTATAGCTATTTCTTTGGGTTAGATTCCAGCCATCAGCAAGGAATAGCCTTAGTTGTCATGTCTGTGTATATGTACACGTGTGCAAATAATTTTTCTGGTTTTCAGTACACTTAACTGTGTTGTCTAAGTGGGTTTAGATTACTATTGATATTAGCAATGTTAGTGCGGCTCCTGTGATTACTGGTACCAGTACGTTGTCATTGATTGGAAGGGGCAGAACCTCGATGGTCATGGCGATGGCGGCACCAGCTAAAGCTAAAAGAGGGGGCACAAAAAAGACGCCGCCTAAGAAAGCAAAAATAAAACCTGCAAGGGAACCCTCCCAGGTTTTGCCTTTGTTGAAGGGGAGCGAAGTTGAGAGTAAACCGCCAAATAGTGAAGCGGCGCTGTCGCCTATACAAAACATGGCAACTGCGGCTCCTGATGCGGGAAATGGGAATATAAGCAGAGTTAGTACAACGCCAAATGCGAAATAGAGGGGTGCGGCGGCAAATCCATAAAGCTCAGATTGTGAAGCGGCTCGGCGGGTTATGGCAGATATTAGCGGTAGCATACGTCCCTCCAGTCGTGCCAACTCGGAGAGGGCATAGATGACGGCTATAGCAATTATTGAGAAAATGACCGCAGAGGTGCCTATCAGGAATGCGATGATGGGGACAAAAAATCCTGCGGCATGGATGTCTTCTCGGACAAGGTCGTTTGTGGAGGGAAAGAGGCGTCTGCGAGGTTTGCCATCTATTATGGGTAAAATTGCTGATAGTTTGCCGTTGATGACTCGGTCTGCTTTGATTCGGATGATAAAGTCGGGGTTAAATCCGATTTTTAGCACCTCGGGCATAAAGATGCAACGGTTATTGCGATCATCAGCTACCACGATGCAATCACTGGGCTGTAGATTTTCATGGTTGAGGATGTTGCGCAATATTTTGAGTTTGCCATTTTTTGTTATGGCATCACCCCAGATGACACCTGTTAGTTTATCGTCTTTCTGTTCAACCTCAATACCATAAACATAGTCAGCACCCAAAGAATCCCCCAGTTTTTTGATCAGTAACGTGGGGACACCTGAGCTGATGAGCGCAATTTTAAAATTTCGGGTTTTGAGCTGACTAAAGAGATCCTGCAAATAAGGCAAAGCAGGAATTTTATTGAATGCAGTTAGAAGGGTTTCAATTTTTACGTCTTTTAGTTCCCAAAAGATGCGGCGGAACGCCGATTCAATAGAGATAAAACCGGCTTCATAGAGTAACCCCCAGAACATAAGCTTAAAAAATCTAACTACACATAAGGTTTTACCCACTTCAAAAACAAAACGGTTTTTGGGGATAAGTACTCCTTCAACATCGAAAACAATAAACCGGGTTTCGGGCAGACTCATCCTGCTTAGCACCAAAAA
>WRCX01000026.1 GCA_009783705.1 Candidatus Bathycorpusculum hydrogenotrophicum
GGTGAGTACCCCATAAAAACAGTTCTAAAACAACCCACAGCAAACAGTGCCTTACCGATTTTTATTGAGAAGTCAAGTGAGGATATCTATAAATGGATTCCACACAACTACACCCCCCAATTCGTACGGGGCTTTGAAGATGAGGACATCGATACCCACTTTTGGTACGATGTGCTCCCCGCCATAGCCAAAGATAGCACAATTATCGAGAGCCTAAAAAACAAGCCTACTGAGAAGCTACGAAGTGCCTTAATTTTTGCATCTGTTTGGGATGGCGTTGGCAGTGCCGCAGTACCAAGCCTCACCAGCAAATTCAGAAATCAAAACATTGATTCCCTATCTATGGTAGTGTTACCCTCAAAAATCCAGCCTGCTGATGCCCACTTTAATGCCTATGCCTCTTTGCAAATGTGCCTATCAACCAAGGGATCGACTGTTTTGCTCTTAGGCCGAGATGAACTGGAAACGTTTGAAGGATTGGATCGAGAAGGCACACCTATCAAAGGTAAAGAAGTTGTTAATTATCTGCTTAGCTTGTTTTTAGCTAAAGAACTTTTGGTACCAGAAATAACAGAACTAGCCCGAACCTTTGATATCAAAATGTTTGGTGTTGCAACAGTTACAGCTGTCAGCTACCGGGTCTATGGCTCCTTAAAAAACATGTTAAATGTTGCACTGTTAAAACCGCTTCTAAGCTTTGAGTTATCTAAAGCCTCTTTGCTCTATGTGCTTTTGCGAATGCCCTCAAACCTCAAAGAACAAATCCCAAGAACCGAAATTGAACTAGCCATCACTATGTGGTTTAAAGAAAAAACCAGTCTCCAATCTATCCATATTACAGAACCTATCTATACTGAGGATATGTCTGATCGCATAGATATGGTGCTTTTCATCGGCGGCTTTGACATCAACAACATGTTTGGAGCACAAGATACAAAGGTGCAAAAACTCAAAAACAGCGCAGTTGAGAAGGGGTATATAACTAAAGATTGGCAGTTACTTCTCAAAGTTGACGAACCAAAAGAACCCAAGAACCCAACATCCTCCGAAAACCAGATTACCACCAAACCATCAGCATCAACAGAACAGAATCAGCTCATAGAAGAACCCCAAACTATAAACAAACCAGATCCAACCATAGAGACAACAACCGACTCCGCCCAAACAACAACGAAAGCAAAAGTGAAAACAGGAGAGTAGACCAATGGGATATAGTGTTGATTTGAATCAAATACCGCTTCTCCAATATATGGAAATTCTAAAAAAACAAAATTTGTTACCGGGTCGAAAAATACTATTGATGAATCTTGAAGAGAATTTCCACAAAATATCAGCCGCTGGTATTGATAATTTGGCTGAACTTAAAAACAATATAACTTCGACGCCGCGGCTTGTAGCATTTGCCGCAAAAACAGGGGTACCTGAAAATTATCTGACCATTTTGAAAAGAGAAATGGGCAGTCTGGAACAAAAAACTGTAGCTATCACTGATTTCCCAGGCATTTCGACCAACACCATCACCACTCTTTTGAATAAGAATATAAAAACATCAAAAGAGGTATATAATTTTACAATCAACCCCAACAATACAGCCATAGCAAGCCGGGAAATGGGCATTGAGGCTAACGAACTGCAAGAATTAAGCAGTTTGTGTAATCTTGTTAGAATCAACGGCATAGGACCAATCGCCGCAAAAACTCTATACGAGAGCGGCTATAGAAGCATTACCGAAATTGCCCAAGCAAAGGCAACGGAATTGCTTGAGCACATGAACACAGTTAATGCGAACAGACAATATTATAAAGCTAAACTTGGCGAAAAGGATATGCAGTTTATCATTGATGCAGCAAATATGATTCTAAACAGAGATAAATAAAATTTAGAGCAACACTTAGAGTTGAGACAACTCGAGAGTTACACTCTCGGAATTATTGCAGATGTCTAAACTCGTTTATACTCAAACACTTACTCGAACAAAGAGGGCGAAATAGAGCCCAATTCAGTTGTCAAGGAATACTTGACAGTTCAAAACGAGAGCTATCGGTTTCAAGAAGTGTCAAACACTACAATCTTGATGTTTTTTTCGGTTGGATATCGATCAAAATCTCTTCGGGTACTTAGTTTAGGCGGTGAGCTTGGAGGTTCTACGCGAGCATCTTGTCAAGGGCGTTTCGATATGATGACTTGCTAAAAAAATCAGGGCGGCAACTATTGGCACGAACTTTTAGAACGCATCCGCGATATTGCTCCAGTGAAAAGTTTTCTATCGCCAAATACCGGATCAAGAAATTGCAAAGATAAAAAAAGAGAAAAATCAGCAGACGAAGTGAATTATTTTAACTCTTATAGCCTACATGAATATTCCTCATTTGCATCAGGGAACCTAAAGTAACTTGCAAATTAACTGGTTGAGATGTGTTAACCTCACATAGTGTGCCATTCCATTCTGGTGATAAACTATCGCCATGCGGGTACACCATCATGTTTTTGATCGGTTTGTATTTATTAGCATCCTTTGTATAAAGAAGAGCATAATGTGTCGCAACACCTTGATTTAAATAAGAGTTAGCTGTGTGATACGAGGCGGTCACACCGTTGTGTGTAATATTTATGGTTGTTTGCAAGTTACCAGATGGGTAAGGTGTACACAATATATTTGTTATTGCATTTTCACGTTTCCCACGTTTTATACATAAAAATCTGTTGCGACCTGACGGGAAATGCAATAAGTTTTTTCCATAACCGCCTATAGGCAGATATCCTGGAGGACATTTAGTTTCAGCTTCCTTTAGGGTCATAGCAGATATAACCATTATATCTGTTATAAACGTCTCTTCTTCTGTTGGTATGATTTTACCGGCCATGTGATTAAATGTTTCCTCAATCTTGTCACGTCTGTCGTTGTTTTTACAGAAGGTCCAGATTGGAGTCAGACTGTTATAACTTGTTATGCCACAAGGGGCACATTTTGTTGGATCGTCAAGGGAAGCACACCATGATTTATACTCGCTACTCAAATCGTCAATTCCAGCGATTGCAAGAGCATTTCCACCAATAACGTTTACATTTAAATCACTTCTTGCGGACAGTTGACTTGCTTTTGTTTTGTATTCAGCAGATGCTGAACCGCTCACAAGAGCATAGGATGCTACAACTTCAGCTTTTATGGTGAGGTTCGTATCTTTAACTGTTTTTTTTGTTGTATAATTTAATTCAAGCCTGCCACCAAGGAATACCTCTTTAACAAGGTGTGTTCCATATTTGTTAAACAGAGCCACAGGATCCATAGAACTGTTAAGATCCGCCACAAATTCATCCGTAAATTTGTATTTGTTTTCTGATATATCTATCGTTTGTCTATTTTTTACAAAGTATGCATATAGCTTTGTATATGCTTTTTCTTCATGGTCTGTAGAGCTTTGTGAAAACTCTAATGAGGCTGAACCAGAAAACAGTCCGTACGTACCTTTTACCTGTAATTTTGCATTGAATTCTTTATAAACGTCACTTACTGAGCTTTCCGTTATAACTACAGTGTTGCCAAATATGTTTCGATAGTTCTTAACTTCATTGTCATCAATATCAAGTATCTTGTCTGCTGCGATCATGAATTGAGGACTGATATAGGGGCTTTCAAGAACATTATAGCCCATTCCGACACAAACATAGGATTCAGGTATAGGGGAACCAGAACTTTGTATAGTTTGAACAGACGTACGTTCCAAACTTTGTGTGGTTGCTATACACGCCAATTTGAACTTATTATTCGTTGAAGAATTTATCGTTGATTGATTTACAGTCAGATTACCCAAACATAATACACCTCATTCATGGATTATTGAGTAAACATTTCACAGCATATTTCATAGAGGTCGTTCCATTTTTTGGTGTATAGATCGCATCCAATGTGTTAGCATAAAGTTGGTCGAGATTTTGATCATCTATGGTATGCAACCCATAATTGGGGTCATATAAAAAGTAGGTTTCACCGTTTTTCACTAACGCGAGGGCGTGGTTGCTTAAAATATCGGGCGCATTAATATGCTGTACAAACCTATAAACAATGAGATGCGCCTCATTTAGCTCTTTAATTGAAATATCTTTACCAGAAACAAATGCAAATCCACTATCAACAGTGAGACGATTATTGGTCATTTCTGGCACAGCCAGCAACGCTTCGCTAAAAGGATCAGCATGGGTTCCATATTCACCTATTCTATATTTTCCAAATTTTTCTGCCATATCTATGGCGTTTTTAGCCGCAACAGGAGTGTCATCAGTCAATTCATCAAATATGATGTGCGCACGACTGGGATTTTGTTGGTTATTAGTTAGATACTTCAGAATGTAATTTACTGCTAATCCCAAGCACATGCCAGTTTCTATTTTAGCTATATGTTTACGAGCAGTAATGCGTTGTATGATTGCATTTTGGCTTTGTTTTGCAGGGTTACCATAAAATGTAATGCCGTTAACATTATGAGACATAACTTGTGAAACACCTCTATTATGGAAAGAGTTCCGTGACTATTTTTGCGGTGAATTCTGGGAATTTTATTTGCCCAAGATTTTGCGCTTCAGCAGTTGTTCCGGCTATGCTCAAGTTAGGGCGCCTCCAAAGGTATCGCGTGATTTTTTTTGTTGGAGATGAGTGTATTGATTTATGTTTTCATCATCAAATAGTTTTTTTATATTTATCAATCCCAAATTTTTCCCCCGAATTTTATTTTTATATACCTTTATAACACTCAATCACATAACAATAGATAAATTTAAGTTGAATGAGATGTTTATGAAACAACCTTTGAAGTCAAAACCCATACAGGTTTTCGACGAAAACAACACAAAATGCAGAGTTCCAGCGATAAATAAAGGTAAATGTACGTATGTATGAAGAAACAAAGTAGATGAGGGTTAATTGTTGTTTTAGTTTATTCTTTGGGGTTGTTGATGTTGCTATTATTGATTGGTGGGGTATGGCCGTTGTTGTTTTGGTTGATTTCTTTAATGATGTATGTGGCATATACGCTGTGTTCGAGTAGAAATGAACGTGAGAGGTAGCGTTCGAAGTCATTGGATTTGCTGTAGAGGTTTTGCATTTCGTCAAAGGCTTCCATGTCCTCAGCTTTACCGCGTCCTCCAACGACTAGAACTCTGGTTATCCAGGGGTCTCTTGATTCGACGACACGCACAGTTACGGTTCGAGAGACCTCGCTTGTCACATAACCTGCTAGTGCGGTGTAGACTTCCTGAGACATATCCTCGGTCCACATATTGGGTGGAGTGGTTATGGTTACCCAGATGTAGTCGGTTTTGTAGGTTGGTTTATAGCCCATGACGCTTGGGGTTTTGAAACTGCGAACAACGCTTTTTATGTAGTCTTTAAAGTGGGCCATATCAAGAATATCCTTGAAGATTACGTCTCGGGTTAGTCCGTCTTCTTGTTCGGTTAGGATTTTAAAGATTATTTTAAGCTGTTCGCTCTCGGTAAGATCGGCTGATTTTTCGTAGTAGCGTTTAGGAGCAACTATCTCGGCGAGTTTAACTTGATATTCACGGTGAGCATCAACGATTTTGTTGAGGCGTTTGCGATAGGGGGAGGTTAATTCGAAGCGTTTAGCGAGTTGTTCGTAGAGTTTGATTGTGGCATCGACTTGGTCGAGGTTTTCTATGGCGATGGCTTCTTCTTCGCTTATACGTCTTAGGTCGCGGTCTAGGTTGCGGAGTTTTTCGTGGGCGTAGCGTTTTGAGCTGAGGAATTTGCGCATTTGTCGCTCAATGCGGGTTTTATCGAATTCTTTGCGTTTTTTTATATCGGCAATGCGTATGGCTTCGTTATCATAGTCGCCTCGTTTTCGCATACGTTTAGCAAGGATTTCGTGGATGTAGGTGAGGTGTTCATCGATCATTTTGGCTTCATCGGCGGGTGTGCGTAGCATTAGTTGGATAACTAGATAGATTATGTCGAGTTCTTCTTGGATGTCATTTAGTTCTTCGAGTTCGATTTGGCATTCAGGAAGGACTGTGTAGTATCGTATGAGGGCTTCGGTGATGTAGCGGGTTTCATCGTAGAAGCGTAGTGTGTTTAGGGCTTGTTCGGCGAGTTCAGAGATGTTGACTAAATCTTCGAGGACTTTTTTTTGGCGGAGTGTGAATATTTGGGAGCTGGGGATTAATTGGTTTAGGCGTTCGACGATGTCTGCTTTGTGTTCAGAGAATTCTAGGTGGTTTTTGGTTAGGGTTGTTAGGAGGGTTTCGAGGTTGTCTAGTTTTCGTGAGTCGGTTTTTTTGAGGGTTAAATTGATGATGGATTCTTCGATGGGTCCGATTTTTCCCATAAATTTGATGGTGAGCAGGTATTTCATGATGTCGTCGAGCCAGTTTTTGGCTTGGAGTTCGACGCCTTTAACATGTAGGATGACGTCGTCTTCGAGGCGGGGGTTGCTGTTGATGATGTTTTTTAGTTTGTCTTCGAATTGGTCTTCGTTGTAGATACCGGTTTTTATGAGGTAGTTTTTGAAGAGTTCTCTTGCTGTATCGTTGTCGACTTTGATGACGTTTTTGATTTCGCTTAGCAGCTCTAGTTTTTCTTTTCGGGATTCTTGGAGCAGGGTCATGCTCTCAAAGCTTAGTTTGTAGGCAAAGAGGTAGTCTTCAACTGGATAGATGACTTTGGTCATACTTAGGGTGTGTGCGGAATTATTTGTTAGGCCGACCTCAGTGCCTATGCCTCCTAGGAGATCTGCTAGGTCAAAGTCCATAAGTACATAGAGCAGATCAACGACCATGTCATCCATTTCTTTTCGGGCGGATACAATGTTGCCGACTTTGGAGAATGCTGGCAGCAGGGGGAGATAGATTAGTGCGTTGAGGGGGTTACGGTATATTTCGCCGTATTCTTTGACGATGTGTTCGTTGTAGTCTTTGTTTATCAACAAGGAGAGTTCGTTCATAGCTACAAATGCTGAGCAGCCCTTTGCGGGTGGGTCGTCTCCGCCGCAGGGGGTGATGACAAAGGCGATCATGGGGACGCCTGAACCTAGAATTTTTCGCAGATGACGTGAAAAGTCGAAGAATATGCCGCTTCCTGTGCCGCCGCCCATGCCATAGACTAGAACAATGGTTGGGGTGACAATGGAGGAGAGCGCTTGTTCTTTGAAGGTGTTGATACAGTTTCGGATAATACCTAGCTGGTAGTAGTTGAGGGCATAGATGGCTTTTGCTAGGGCGCGTCTGCGTCCGGCGCCGCCTGCCATGGGGGGAACGGCCATGGTGGAATGTAGCCAGGGATGGTAATTGGTGAGTTTGGAGCCCTCGCCTTGTACGTATTCGCCGTATTTTTGGTTGATAAAGTCGAACATGGCCTCAGCGGTGGGGAATTTGACTGATTCTGCGACAAGGCGCCATCGTTCCCGGGGGACTCCGGCTTTAAGGAGGGAATGTGAGATTTGTTCGTGTGCTTCTTGGAGGCTTCGGATTTCAGGATCAGCTATATCTATAGCTAAAAGAGAAAGACGGGTCAGGTCATGTTCGATTAGTTCGCGGGTTTTTTTGTTAGTTAAGAAGGATTCAACGATGTTTGTGCCTGCGGAGCCTAATCCGATGAGTTGAACACTGTTTTGGTAGATTCGCGTAGTATCACATCCCGATTAAATTTTTGAGGCGTTCTTTGACTGAGTTGAGATTGGCAGACATGGAGCGATCGATTTTGGATGCTCGAAGGGTTAGGCCTTCTAAGTCTTTGATTTGGTCTTCTACCACAAGGGTCATGTAGCTGACTTTGCCGCGGATTCGTAGAAATAAAATTGCAAACAGGACTGCTACGACGGCGGCAGCTATGATAAGGGGTAGAAATAGCATTTGCATAAGAGAGCTTGCGGGTTCGTTTGAGACGTCTAAACCATTTAGCAGTGCAATGGCGTTTGTGACATCGCCGTTGTCAGCTATATTTTGGGAGGTTTTTAGGACGTTTTGATAGATTTGGATGTATCCTGGGTCTATGCCGTTGGCTTTTAGGGAGTCTAGTTTGTTTTCTTTGTCTGCTAGAAGGGTCAAGTAATGGTTCATGTCTGCGCTGGTTGCTGTTATGGTGATTGTGTCAAGTGGTTCGTTGCCTGAGGGGCCATAGAGGCTAACAGCGGTGAGGGGTTTTGATGCGCTGTTGGTTGTGGGGACTTTTCCATAGAGGATCATTTCAAATTCGCCGGTTATCCAGTTAAAGGAGGTGGATTGTGCGTTTGGGCTAAAAGCAGAGCCTAGGTTGTAATCGTTTTTGTTTGGGGCTTCCCAGTAGGGACCTGAGGAGGGTTTGTTTAAGCCTGAGGTTAATTTGAGGTTTCCTTCGCCTGAAGCGAGGACATTGACTGTGAAGGTGATTTTAACTTCGGCTCCAGGTAGAACTGCGCCTGAACCAGTTAGTTGATTGGTTGTAGCGGAGTATTGGACTAAGATTTGTCCGGTGGATACATCTTCGATTTTGTAGTCGGTTATCCACTGTCCCTCTCCGGCAGCTTGGACAAACGTTAGGGAGGTTAAAAATAGAGTAATTAAAAACAGAGCGCTTAAAAATAAGGTGGCACTTAGTGCTGAAGCAACTTTCTTCATCGTTACCAACACAAATGGGTCTATAACTTGTTAGATATAACACTTGCGCTATTTCGCTGCTATAGTATGACTTTTTGTACCTATAGCAATGAATCAACTGAATCAGCGGTTGCTTGCTTGCTTTGTTAACTATATTTTGCAAAAGCCACGTACAAGTTGACAAAGCTAGCAAGTTGGGTTTTCAAAAAGCCATAAAATTGATTCAAGCGATAAGGTGTCAAAAATTCAGGAAGAGAGAAAAAACTTTGAAAACAAACATCCTTGGAAAATCTTTGCATAAAACACACTTTAAATGCGCCAATAGACCCATTGCGATCTGCCTCAGTGCATTGTTTATCATAAGCATGGTCTCTCCGCTTGCAATACAACCAACTCAGGCTGCAACACCAGCACTCCACACCGCAGGCAGTCAAATAATTGACGCCGACGGCAACGTCATCTATCTACGCGGTGTTGGCCTTGCAGGCTTTGTCCCCAATTTGATCCTCTGGGGTCAAGGTCAAAACGACGCATGGAGCAACCAATGGAACTACAACCCCCAAAGCGTCATGGACCAAACCTTCACAGCCATGCGTGATCAATGGCACATCAACTACATCCGAGTCTTTATCTACCCCAGCTGGTACTACCGCGACAACATCACCCCCGCCCAAGAAGACATCAACTATGCCGCCCAAACAACCCCCATAAGCACCAAAGCATACCTCCAAACACTCTGCACCCAAGCCGCCAAATACGGAATATATGTCAACATAGTACCCTACATGCTCACACCATCAGCAAGCTCCTCTGGAAACGACCCCTACGCCACACCAAACTCGGCAGGCGGCCAAGGCTTACCAATGTCAGGCTGGGACAGCGCAGCACAAAGATTCCTCTCAGACGCAGGCTATGCCAATAACGAAGCAGGCTTCTGGAGATGGTTCTGGACAGACATAGCAACCACCCTAAAAGACCACCCCAACGCAATCTTTGAAGCATGGAACGAACCCCAACTAGGTGCAGACAACACTCCCATACCCGCCTCATACATGCAATACCTCCAAACAATGTATAGCGCCATCCGAGGAACAGGCTCAAACCACCTAATCATGATGCAGTGGCGCGTAGGCTGGTTCCCCAACGGCTATGGCAACACCCTGAGCTGGACAAAACAAATCAGCGACGCCATCCCCACAGCAACCAACTTAGTCTACACAACTCATCTCTACTACTACGCACCAACCGACCTAACCTCATACTGGGCAACCGACTACAACACACTCAAAACACAACTCCAAACCGGCATCAACAGCATGGGCATCAACGCACCCATAGTCATAAACGAACAAGGCTCCTGCCTAACCAGCTCAAGAAACAAACAAAACGACTACACCTGGTGGCAAAACCTACTCCTAGCACAACGTGACCTAGGCATCGGCGCAGGCGCATACTACTGGCTAAGCGACGCAGGCCTAGGCCCAGTCTACTCCGGAGAAACAATGCTAAGCAACAACTACACACCCAACACCATGGGACAACACTACATCAACGCCTACAAACCAACAACAAACCCAACACCGACCACAAACCCAACCACAAACCCAACCACAAACCCAACCACAAACCCAACCACAAACCCAACCACAAACCCAACCACAAACCCAACCACAAACCCAACCACAAACCCAACACCGACCACAAACCCAACACCGACCACAAACCCAACACCGACCACAAACCCAACAACAAACCCAACACCGACCACATCAACACCAAAATGCCCCAAACCAACAACAACACCAACAACAACACCTGACCCAACCACACCACCACCAAAATGCCCCAAACCAACAACAACACCAACAACAACACCTGACCCAACCACACCACCACCAAAATGCCCCAAACCAACAACAACACCTGACCCAACCACAGATCCTTGTCCGACAAAGACACCTGACCCATCCCCTGATCCGACAACCGAACCAACTCCGGTAGTACCAAAACCACCAGCAACCCCAACCAAACACACAAAACCATATACAGCAACAAAACCAACACAACCAACCCAAGAACCAACACAACCAACCCAAGAACCAACACAACCAACCCAAGAATCGCCAAAATCATATGAGAATCGGGATTCATCTCGGTGTTTCTACTGGTCTCCTTGGCAACGTCACCACTTTTCGTGGTCACGATCCCACATGTGGTTGACTCACTACCGCTAAAATCCACCTCCCTTTTTTGTTTTTTAACTCAGCAATTAGGTATCGAGTTAGTTTGTAGATAAACCATAAAGCTATCGAGCACTAGAAAAGTAGGGTGGGATAGATTTGGATATTATTAATGTTCGTTTGCCTCCCAAAGTGCTCGCAGATGTGGATAACCTTGCCGAAAAGCACAGTTTGACGCGTTCTGAGGTCATACGTCAATCGCTTACAATTTATCTGCATTTGATTGAAAATATGGGTAGTCTGCTACGGCCCATAGCTTTTCAGGTTAAGCCTTCCCAGATCAGCTATGCTCGAAGGGGTGATGTGTCGATTTTGAAGATGCCCACCGGTCATGCCATTGTGACAGGTTCCACTTCCTCAGGAGCGGTGGGGCCTAAAGAGTTTGATAGGGTTAAAGTTGATGGGCAGGTGTTGGGCAAGTTTTTGGCGCGGGTGGCATTGATGGATGTGATTACAACAGGTGCTTTTCCTCTGCTTTTGTCGTTGACTTTGGGTGTAGAAAAACAATCTACGGGTGCGGCAATATCTGAGGGGGTTAGTCGGGAAGCTCGAAGCATTGGACTTGATCCCCAGCAGGTGCTTTTGGAAAACACAGAGGATAACTTTGAAACTGTGCAAACCGGTGCAGGTTTAACGGTTGTGGGCTTAGCAAATGAAAATGAGCTGCGGCTGGGAAAAACTCTGCCAGGTGATTTAATTGTGGCGGTAGGCAGGCCAAAAGTAGGTGAGGAAGTTATCGCCGCTGAGGCTAGAGGCGAAATAGCGGATCTTAGAAATGTGGCGCAACTTTGCCAGTGCAGATATGTTCATGATATCTCAGCGGTAGGCGGTTTTGGGATTGCCAGTGAAGCTAAAATGATGGCCTATGGAGTGGGCAGGCAACTCAAGCTTTGGGAGAAATCGGGTGTAGATCTTAACAAGTCTGCGGGTCCAGCCACGGTGGTCTTAGTCACTATTGATGGAGAGCGGTTGGAGGATTTAACCTCATTGATTTCTAAGCCGATAAATGTTATAGGAGAAATTCTCTAGTCAAAGCAGAGTTTCTATTGTTTATGCGGGAACGTTTTTTAGTTTGAAGTAGGAAATATCAAGATAATGTTATCAAACACTTGTTTTTTTCAAGTGGGTACCACTACAAAGAAAAAAGGATTTCCTGTTGAAAAAGTTGTAGGGTTTCTTTTAGTAGTGTTGGTGTTTGGTATTCTTCTTTGGCAAGCGCAGGGGTTAATTTCTTTATTTGGAGACTCAAAAAGCTCAGAGACAGAGTATACCACTTTGAGTTTGGTTCCCGGCATATCTAAAACCTATCAACATAACAGTGACAATTTTGTTTTCAGCTACAAACTATCAGATACGGATACTTCAAATCTGCTCTATGTGACCAAAAATGCAGTTGAACAGACAGGCTCATATCCAGCTGTTGCAGGTGCAACTTATTCAGATTTAGGCTTAGAAATGAAATTGGGTTCAGTATCTTCAAACGTGCTGGTTCTGCAAGTTAAACCCCTGTCCAAGTGACCAACTCTGTAAACGCCAATCATAAAGCTAATATTTTCCACCTCTACTAATTTGTTAGTTCTTGGGGAGCTGGAAATGACCGGCTGAGAGGACAGTATTTGCTGTCGACCCTGTGAACCTGAACCAGGTAATACTGGCGGAGGGAAAATAATGAACAACCATACAGAAGAGAATACTCTAAACTCTAAACCTAAAAATAGAATTAAAACCCAGATTCTTGCAGAAATAGCAATTTTTACGGCCTTGGGCACTGCGCTTAGTTTGATCCCCATTTTTCATCTTCCAAATGGAGGCTCAATTACTCTGGGCGCTATGGTACCCATACTTTGGCTGGCGTTGCGACGGGGACCAAAAGTCGGTATCTTTGCAGGAGTTGTTTACGGTCTTGTTCAGTTGGCCGTTTTACCTCAGGTATATTATCCAACACAGGTGTTGCTGGATTATTTCTTAGCGTTTGGCTGTTTAGGCTTAGCAGGTTTATTTAAAAAGCAACCAATCATAGGAGTTATACTTGCAGTTATGGGAAGGTTTGTTATGCATGTGATTTCAGGAGCCATTTTCTTTGCCGAATTCGCACCTGCGGGAATGAATCCATGGGTTTATTCAAGTATATACAATGGAAGCTATATGTTACCTGAACTGGGGATAAGCATCTTTGTTATCTATCTACTGTATAAGGCCAATGTGTTGAGGTCGTATATGTAATGGGAAAACTTGCGGCTAACGAACTCCAAAAAATGCTCAACTGTATCCCCCCTGATGAGCGGGTGGTGGTGCCGCCTCAGATAGGCTTTGATGCGGGGGTGCATCGGTTAGGGGATAAGCTTGTGGCGGTAGCAACTGATCCGTGTACAGGGGTTCCTGAGGAATGGTTTGGCTGGCTACTAATCAACTATGCCGCCTCAGACATAGCACTCTTTGGGGTAAAACCCGAGTTTTGCACCATCACCTTGCTGGGTCCCCGACCCACAAGTCCCAGTCGGTTCCAAAAGATCATGGCACAAATCTGCAAAGCCACCACCGAACTAGACATCGCCATCGTACGCGGCCACACAGCCATGTATGATAGCCTAAAAGACCTCTTAGGTGTATGCACCATCTATGGCACCGTAGAACCCATACAACTTATCACCTCAGGCGGCGCAAAACCCGGCGATCTTATTTTATGCACCAAACCCCTGGGGATAGAAACCATCACCAACTATGCACTAACCCATAAAGAAAAAGCACAACAACTCTTTGGCACCCAAAAACAAGCCGAATATGGAGAGCTTGTACCCATGCAGAGCTGTGTCAAAGAAGCCCTGGCACTCTCAAAGATAGCGGGCGTGCATGCTATGCATGACGCAACCGAGGGCGGATTTGTAACTGCCCTAAACGAGTTAGCAGAAACATCCAACACAGGATTTATAGTGAAGCAAGAAAACATAACCATACCCAACGAAGCCCATTTACTGCAGAAACACTTAGGGTTGAGTGAAACTCAGATGTTATCGTTTTCTTCAACAGGTACCATACTTGCAGCAGTCATGCCCAACGCAAAGCAAAAAGTCACTGAAACCCTGCAAAAACTTGGACTTACAGCCGCGTTTATTGGGGAATTTACCGAAACCAAAGAAAGAATCATACTACAGAACAATACCCAAACAGCATTTCCCAGCCAAGCTGACGACCCCTACACATCCATGATGACCATCACTTGAAATTGGCACCCTAAAAGTGAGAGTATAGCAAATGGCAAACTCAATATAGAGGAATTTTATAGATACAACCAACAAGCTTAGCGATCAACAATCCAAGACTGCAAGCATCGAACTGAATTTCAATATCAACAGGCTACACGGAAATATAATGTGCGGCTATGGGCTTGCGTGCTGGCTGTACCAAACCAGTTAACAAAGCCAACCTTAAAGAAAAGGTATACATTCATTTTGATGGAGAGGTTAAGTGTCAGATAAGTGCAAAGAACAAAAGCATAAAGAAAACAAGCTGGAGAGCAATATTTTGGAAACACAGATCCTAACTGATGCAGATACATATCCAGATAACAGCGTTATTGAGAAGGCGTTAGGGGCAGATCGGTTCGGTCTTTTTTTAAAGTTTATAGAAAAAATTGAAGCCCTGAATTTGACTATTGAGTGGCGTTATTATAACGATGGAAAAGCGTGGTTAGGCAAGATATGGTACAAAAAGAAAAACCTTGGTTGGCTCTCTATATGGAATGTGGGGTTTAAGGTAACGGTTTTCTTTACTGAAAAAACAATAGAGGGCTTTAATGCACTGGGTATAGACATAAAAGCTCAGATACCTACGGGGAAACTAATACCCATACTAATGACAATCAAAGATGACAAGATACTTGACAATCTGATATCAATTTTGAAATATAAAAAGGAGCTTAAATAACTATTACCCTGATGTTTTGGCCGTTTTACATTAGATTTCTCACATTTTTTGTTCATTTTTAGCTCGACTAAATTTCCCACTCAAATTTATTTTTGTTATCAAGTAGCATTTTGCGGTTCTGTTTTTCAAAAGATTCAAAGCATCAACCGCCTATGGATAACTTGGAAAACATAACTCAGTCCAATTTTAACTGATTTTTCCATCATGCTTACAATGCAAACAAAACCAAAACCCTACATGACTTGTGTGAAAAGGTCACTACCCGATGAAATCGAACTATTTTTATACTGTAAAAATATCAATGTTAAACTACCTTGGAGCTTCAAGATGATGGAAAAAACCCTTTTTTCCACACACACAATAAATGACATTATTGGGCCTCTAAATGAGATAGAAAAAAAGAGTACGCCCATACAAGTGTACACCTCTGGGAAAATACCACTTCCATTAACAACCCGAAGAGTTGCTATAGTAGGTTCAAGGAAAGCCAGTCCCGAAGGCATTTCTGAAACAAAAAAAATCGCCAAATATTTTGTACAACAAAATATAATAATTGTAAGCGGACTCGCAGAAGGCATAGACACAGCAGCACACACAACAGCCATAAACGAAAAAGGACAAACCATCGCAGTCTTAGGCACACCATTGAACAAGTTTTATCCCGCAAAAAACAGACAATTACAAGAAATAATAATGCAGGAACACTTAGCAATATCACAATTTATTATTGGGCAACCTGTGCAACCTAAAAATTTTGTTATACGGAACCGAACAATGGCACTAATATCAGATGCAACCATCATAGTTGAAGCCAGTTCTACAAGTGGCACAAAACATCAATGCTGGGAAGCACTGAGACTTGGACGCCCAGTGTTTATTCATACAAAAATAATGCAAAATCCACACATAGAATGGATAACAGACGCAAAAAAGTATGGGGCTACAGAATTTAGTGACCCTGAAGAAATTTTAGACTATTTACCCCCTGAACAGAGATTTATAGAAGCTGTTTTGAAATGAAAATTTCACAGGTAAAATTTTGTTCCCTTTTATCTTACTCACCACGTGGAATTAGCCCAGAAGCGGAACAAGCAAAAACTTACACGTACGCTTTAAAAGATGGAAGAAGTACAAGTTTAAAAAATCCGCGTTTTATGCCTGACTATATAGCAGATAAACTTTATGGAAGAATAGCAGTACATCCTTTTAACAGTTTTTTTAAACCAAATACTGTTTTAGTACCAATTCCTGGACATGCTGTGTTGCAAAAAGATTCGCTATGGGTTCCTCATCAAATTGCTTCTGCTATAGAACGTAAAGGGCTAGGCAAGATTTCTCCGTACCTTTATAGATACCAAACAATACAACAATCATATAGAAGTCAACACCAAAGACCTACTGCTCAAGAACAGTATAATTCTATTGCTACACGAGATAAAGATCTGTTTGAACCTGAAGAAATATTATTAATTGATGATGTTATCACTCAAGGGGCCACCATTCTAGGCTGTGCTAACCTGTTACGTGACATATTTCCTAAAAGCAATATACAAGCGTTTGCGGCTGTACGTGTAATTAGTGATGCAATTAATTTTGAAAAATTTTACAAGCCCTGTGAAGGCACAGTTAATTTACTTGCAAACGGTGGAACACGACGTTTAGATAATTAGGTCTTAAATAAAATACGAAGCAAATTTAAAATCGGATAATTCCATCAAAAAACGATGAACTCATAGTGTATAAAAACGGCTAAAATCCACATATTTAAAGGATTTAGGCTTTTTTAGTATTGATAGCAACATCATAGTTTATCAAGGTGCATCATACACATCGTTACCTATGTCAGCGGTGTTACCAAAAATCTCCCCGCCCGATCGCTCAACAAAGGTCGAGTTCCCATACAAGCCGCCACCCTGTAGAGCGGTGTTACCAGAAATCTCGCCGCCAGACATAGTGAGAAAACCATATTGCAGATACACACCGCCACCATAACCGCCACTATCTACATATCCATATGCAGGCTTTGCTGTGTTATCGGAAATCTCGCCGCCAGACATTTTAAACACACCTCTGTTATACACTCCACCGCCCCATGTTGCGGTGTTACCCGAAATTTTTCCACCATATAACTCAAAAACGCCACCCTCATCAATGCCTACGCCACCACCTCGACCAGCCAGGTTACCTGAAATTTCGCCATTAACCATTATCAGTGTACCACCATAAGCAATGCCTACCCCCGTACCTGTAGAACCGTCCTCATGAGTTATAATAATGCCATCAAGTGTCAGTCGTCCACCATTTTCAACCGTAATAACGTTCTGACCATCCAAACCAATCAGTTTAAAAAAATTATTATCGCCTGTACTTTTTAACGTAATGTCTGCACCTGGAGGGATAGCAAGTGCAGCACCAATAGAAATATCGTTAGTGAGAGCAATATTGACAGGCACGCCAACTTCAGCCTTATTAACAGCGTCTCTAAGCTCAGTTGCATTCTTTACACGTATAAGACCATCATCTACCGCTAAAAACCAATAGGCAACCAAAGAACAAACAATCACAGCCACAAGAACCAAAGAAACAACTATCAAAGTCCTACGGCGTGAGCCAGAGTTGAGCTTAACAGACATGCCAAGATACCCTTTTACAAGTTAAGCACAACACTTTAAAATATATATGCGTTGTGCGACAATGTAAAAAAAATCAACAAATATATCGCAATTATTTATAAAGATAGACGTAAGGGGTTTTGTCAGGTTTGTTTTCTATCTATTTTTTGATTTCGTTGAGTACATATTTGACGATTTCGTCGGCTATGTTGACTTTTGCAACCATTTGGAGGCCTTTCCATCCGGGTTGGCTGTTTACATCTACAATACGGGGTCCGTTGGGGCCCTCTAGTATGTCAACACCGGCGATTTTGCATCCGACTGCTTTTGAGGCTTTTATGGCTATTTCTTTGAATTCTTCGCTGATTTCTGTGGGTGCGGGTCGTGCGCCTCGGCTGTAGTTGGTTTTCCATCCGTCTGCGATACGGCACATTGAGGCGATAACTTGGTCGCCTATTACAAATGCGCGAATGTCGCTGTGTCCATGGTCAACAAATTCCTGCATGTATATGACGCCGTGGTGGAAGGTTATGGCTTTGAAGATGGTGTCGGCGATGTCTATGTCGTTTATGCGTGTGGCTCCTTGTCCGCGGCTTCCAAAGATTGGTTTGACAACTATGTCTCCGCCAAGTTCGTTAAAAGCGCGGAGGGCTTCGTTTACGCTCTCAGTGGCTAGTGTGCGTGGGACAGGTACGTTGACGTCTTCGAGTAATGCAACGATGTCGTATTTGTCGACGCAGTGTTCGATGGCTGTTGGGGGATTTATCATGTAGAAGCCTTGTCGTTCGAGTTTGTAGAGCATATCCATGCGGAAAACTAGTTCCTCGAGGCTACCGCGGCCGATGGGTCGGATGATAAGTGCGTCTAGATCGTCAAGTATGCTTGTGTTGTTGACTTTAAAGTAGGGTTTGTAGGCAATTCGGGCGACTAGGCGTGGGAAAGTGAAGCATTCATAGGGTATGCTACGTTTGTTTAGTGCTTCGCGGACTTGGGTGCTGCTCCATGCTTCTGGATTGCGGGTTACTATACCGAATTTCATGGGGGTCTTCCTTGGAGATGACGGTTAAGATGCTTTAGGGTTTTAGCTCTTAAAGTTTCTGGCCAACAGATGCAAACCCACGCGGACTATGCTGAAAGTGATATGCCTGTTTGCGTCTGGAGCCTTTCCTCAAAGTCACGACTTAGACTTTGAAAGGTCATTTTAAACACTAAAATGAAGTTGTTGATTACTTCTAATAAGTTGCCTTTGCGTAAGCTCAAACATATCAAAAGGGTAAACCGGTAAATCCGCTCAAATTTTTTTGCTTCACAGTTCATATTAACGAAAACTGTTTTATAGGAAAAGTAACAAATAGGCATATGTTAAATATGGATAAATTTATTCCCGTCATATTGCTTTTCTTTTTCATAAGTGGAACATTCGCAACAGCACTTAATCCTGTTTCAGCTTCAGAGCTAGTTGAGGATTCATGGAATACAAAAACACCCATGACTCAAGCACGTGCTAGTTTAGGGGTTATTGCTGTTGATGGGAAAATTTATGCTATCGGTGGTTATTCCGCTGATGGATCTGTTGTTGGTACAAATGAGCGATATAACCCTAAGACTGATGAATGGGTTACTATGACATCTATGCCTACGGCAAGAAAAAATTTTGCTGCAGTGGTACATGAGGGAAAAATTTACTGTATAGGTGGAGAATCAAAAAATGGTATAACTAGTGTGATTGAGGTTTATGATACAGTTACTGATAAATGGAATATTAAAAAAAATGTCCCATTTAATGTTGTGTGTAATATTCGAGCTAATGTTGTTGGTGGACAAATTTTTATCATACACGGTAAAAATCTGTTCATATATGACACAGTTGCTGATGTATGGACACAAAAAAATAGTATACCACACCTCGATGATAGTATGCCACAATCTGATGATACTGGCGTTCCTAGTTATGATTTTACGTTTGTAATGGATAACAAAATAATAGCTTATTTCAAATACTCCTATGAGTACCTTCGCTATAACGAAAAAGTTATGATTTATGATATCAAAACTGATGTATGGAGTGAAGGAAAAACATCTACTACAGAAGGCATATATGCTAAGCCCAATAAATGGTCTGATACTTCAGGCTATATTCACATTACTGCTAGTTGTATGACAACGGGCGTTTATGCACCAAAGAAAGTTTATGCCTTTGGATTGGGCCCTGGCCCTGGGCAACCGACTTTTATAAATTGGGTTTATGATCCTGTAAAAGATACATGGTCAAATATCGAAAATATTCCCATCTATATAGACCAGTTTGGAGTTGCAGTCGTTGACGATATTTTATATGTAATAGGCGGAAAAGAGGCCTTTGGTTACGGCGTTTGTTCGGGCAATGAACAATATGTACCAATTGGATATCACAATACACTATCATCAATTATTTCACCATCTGCAACTCTCCCACCTTCTAACGCGGTTGTTTCCACTGAACCTGACTCTTCTGAATCTGAACATGTGTGGTCTTTCTTAATCCCATCTGTTGTGGTTGCAACAGTTCTAACCGTAGGTGGTGTTACAGCATTGTTTTTCTATTTAAGAGGAAGAAAAAGACCAGGATCCGATACACCGAGGTTAGTTTAAGGAATTGTTTAGACTAAATGGATAAAGTTTGTGCATCTTTATTTGTAGCGTGTTTGAGTTATGTGTTGTTAGAGCATTAGGAACATGGATTTTACTTGTTGGATTCCGTGCATGCCGCGTAGTCGGTTGATGAGGGTGAGGATGCGGGTGTTGTTTCCTTGGGTTATGAATATTTCGAGGCAGTATTTTTCGCCGATGTGGCGGTGGACATTTTCGATAACGACGTCGTCGAATTCGTGTCGGAGTTCAGTTAGTTTTATGTCTACGTCTTTGCGTTGGTGGTCACAGGTGACCATGATGGTGGCGGCTACATTTTCGGTTTGGGCGGTGGCTAGTTCGGTTTCAGAAATTAGGTTACGCAGGGCGTCACGAAAGGCCTCTGAGCGGCTGTAGTAGCCTTTGGTTTCCATAAAAGTTTCGAATTTGTGGAGAAGCTCAGGTGGGAGGGTTATGCTGATTACGGTCATAGGGTCACCTTCAAGTGTTATTAACTTTTATGGCCATTATTAATAGTATATTAATATATTTTCATATCGGTTTAGCATCAACCTAATATTTGTTAATGGACAACGTTGCTTAATCTGAGGACACAATATGGACGCTTGCGAAGAAAAACCAACACCCCCACGGAAAACAATTGTAATTGGCGAAGAAGAAGAAAACAAGAAGGTTCTAGTGGGTTTTGCGGTTTGGCTGGGTATAACTGTTCTGGCTGCGGGGTTACTGGATTTGTTTCTCAAGGGCATACCGTTGGGTTTTACCTTTCCCCTTATCAACATCGAAGCCTCCGTTTCAATGATACTTTACTATGTTGCCATCATTGTTGCCGCAGTCTACATCGGGGTTGTGGGTTTAAAAGAGTTAGTTATCGAGCGGCGCTTTAGTGTCGAGTTTCTCATGGCAGTTGCCGGTTTAGGGGCCTTGCTACTTGATTATCGCTTTGAAGCGGCCACGGTGTTGTTTCTCTACTGTATAGCCGAATACTTTGAGGGCTACATCCAAGACCGAGCCCGGCGCACGGTTGAGAAAATTTCTCAAGTGGTCCCTGAAAAAGCCCGGATTATAGCCGATGGCAGAGAAGTCAGTGTGAATGTGGATCAGGTGCAGACCGGTGCAGTTGTCTTGGTTAGGCCGGGGGAGCGTATTCCGCTTGATGGGGATGTGATTGAGGGGTTTAGTCATGTGGATCAGTCGCTAGTTACTGGCGAGTCGGTACCTGTGCCTAAAAAAGCCAAAGACTGTGTTTATGCAGGAACCCTAAATACGGGAGGGGTTCTCCAAGTTGTGGTCACTAAAAAGTCCAGTGAAACTTTGGTGTCACGCATTATTCAGCTGGTAATTGAGTCACAGAAACGTAAAGCTACCATCGAGCGGCTGGTGGATCGGTTTGCCCGGTTCTATGTGCCCATCATTCTTGGTTTGGCAGTTTTCACAACTGCAGTGTTGCCGTTTGTTTTTGGGGGCGGGTTTGAAACATGGTTTTACCGCTCACTGATTCTTATTGTGGTGTCATGTCCTAGTGCGTTTATCATCTCGGTGCCTGCAACAGTGTTTATAGCCATAACCATTGCAGCCAAAAGAGGAGTCATCATAAAGGGCGGGATTTTCATCGAGAAACTAGCCCAGGTTAAACAGGTAGTGTTTGATAAAACCGGTACGCTAACTCTTGGACAACAAGCAGTACATAGAGTGCATCGGGTAGATATTTCACGGGCTGAGGATGAATCTGTTATGTATGCTGCTGCACTTGATCAGTATTCCAATCACCCCATTGCGCGGGCGATTGTGCGCCGAGCAGTGGAGCGCGGTATTGATTTGAGCAAAATTAAAGTTAGCGATGTAGTGGAGGTACCTGGAAAGGGTATTGTGGGTATGGTTGAGGGCAAGCATGTCGCTATCGGAAACCCCGAGTTCATGGAGGAGCTGGGCTGTGATTGTATGGATGCGTTTGAGGTAACCACTGGTGATACACATACAGCGGTTTGCATCTCGGTGGGCAAAACTGGGTGGGCGACGATTTGTGTGGTTGATCAAGTTCGCGAAGATGCGCTTCAATCCATTGGTTTGCTTAAGCAACAAGGGGTTCGTACTGTGATGCTTAGCGGAGATAGAGAAGCCATTGCAAACGATACGGCAAAGTCTTTGGGTATAGATGAGGTTCATGCTGAGTTGCTGCCTCAGGATAAGTTGAGCTGTATTGAGCATATGAGAGGCAAAGAGGGTTTGGTGGCTATGGTTGGGGACGGGGTTAATGATGCGCCGGCTTTGGCAGCCTCAGATGTGGGTATTGCCATGGGAACCCATGGGGTGGATGTGGCGTTAGAGTCAGCAGATGTGGTGCTGGTAAATGATGAGCTATCCCAGATTCCTTATTTGCTCAAGTTGAGTCAAAAAACGATGGGTATAGCCAAACAAAACATTGCGGGGTCATTGGCGATAAAGTTTGCTTTGGGCGCTTTGGGTCTTTTGGGGTGGGTGCCGCTGTGGTTTACCGTAGCCGCGGGAGATGATGGGTTAACCTTGTTGCTGTTACTAAATACGCTACGCCTAGAGCGGCTAAAGAGTTAATCTCTTGGATGCATGTACAAAAATCTAAGGCTATAGAGTAACATAAAAACCAACAAAACCAAACTCATCACAACCTTGTATACGAGCGGGAAAAAAATAAAATATATATGTAACACTTTGCGTTTGTTTGTAGACGATGCACGGTATGGCTGTTAAATCTAAATCTGGTTTGCACGGTATATGTCGCAGAGCGTTATTAGTTGTTTCTTTGCTTGTTATGTTGTTATTTTCTTCTTGTTTTGTTTATGTGTTTAGCAGTAGTGTGTCTCCTTTTGTGTCAGGGTCGTCTAATAGGGTGGTTAGTTCCGAGTCTGAGCTTAGAGCCGCTGTTAATGATTCTGCAGGGCCTATAGTTATTGCTTTTAATGGAGATATCCAACTTTCAGGGGAGTTAAAAATTCCTGCTGATAAAGATGTTACGTTGACAAGTAATAATGATGATAACACTGGATTTTTCAAGTTGGTTGGCGCAAATGGTGAGAGTACAATTTTCGTTGATGGCACATTGAGACTGGCGGGCATTATTATAACTCATGCAAACGGTGATAGCGGTAGTGGTGTAACAGTCAATTCGGATGGTACGTTTATAATGTCAGGTGGCGAAATTTCTGGGAACTCCGCTTTTCGTGGTGATGGTGGGGGTGTATTCAATGATGGTATTTTTGAGATGTCTGGCGGTATGATTTCTTACAATACCGCGAATGTTTTTGGTGGTGGCGTATTTAACAGGCGTACTTTTGAAATGTCTGGCGGCTATATTACTAATAACGAGGCTACTCTTGGCGGCGGCTTATATGTTCAATTAGGTACTTTTAGTATGTCAGGTGGCGAAATTTCTTATAATAAGGCTAATCGAGATGGTGGTGGCATACATAATCAAGAAAGTAATGTTAACTTGTTTGGAGGCGTGATTTCTCACAATACCGCAGAAGGTAAAGGGGGCGGGCTTTGTGTTTCATACTTTATGGATCTTGAAAAAGTTTTTGTTAGTGATGGAGTAGTGTTTGAGAATAATTCAGCCGATATAGCGTATAATAGAGATTCGGCTCATGATGATTTGTATAATTCGCACATAGACAGTAATGTTGTTTGGACCTCTCCCTTTAAACAGGGTTATAACAATTATGACATCAGCTATACCTATGGTACCCCATACGATAATACAAATGGATCGTATACTCTATTTATTGCCGCTATCGGGGTTGCAGTGGTTTGCATTATTCTTGGTTTAGCTGTTTACCTCAAAAAGAAGGCAAACAAGTAACAAAAACATGTACTTCGATGTTGCCTTTTTGTGAATTGCTTTTTCTTTTGATGTATTCAGCCTGCAGTGAAATACTGCTTTCATTAACCCACAGGCACAAAATGCATATTCAATCAGCTTGTCTTCAAGACACTGCTGATAACCGACGTCTGCTGGATTACAAGGGGGCTTGCTTGGGGGTATTGCGGATCGTTTGGTTGTGTGTATATGTGTTTGAGGTTAGCTTCAGGGGTGGTTGATGGGAATGTTTTTAGGTGCTACCTATGTTTTGCTAAAAGCAAACACTAACATGGGATGATTTGCATGCAGCCTATGCCTAAAGATTACAACCTTATCGAAATTGAGCAGAAATGGCAAGCTAAGTGGGAAGAGATGGGCATTTATCGCTATAATTGGAGTGATAAGAGCAACCCGTCGTTTAGTATTGATACACCTCCGCCTTATCCGTCAGGTGAGCTCCATATGGGTAATGTTCTTAACTGGACCTATTTTGATATTGTTGCTCGCTACAAGCGTATGCAGGGCTTTAATGTACTCTTTCCGCAGGGATGGGACTGTCATGGGTTGGGTATAGAAATACAGGTCGAGAAAGCCAACAATATTCGCAAACGTGACATACCCCCTGAGCAGTTCCGCGGCATGTGCATGGCCTTAGTTGAGAAATACATTGCCATGATGAAAGAAGGCATCCTAAAACTTGGCGCCTCTATTGATTGGACCACTGAGTACCGCACCATGGATCCCGACTACTGGCGCAGAACACAGCTAAGTTTTATTCAACTCTACCAGAAAGGCTTCATGTATCAGGGCACCCACCCCGTTAATTGGTGTCCCCGCGATGAGACAGCCATTGCCGATGCCGAAGTGGATCATATTAAAAAAGAAGGCAATCTACACTACATCAAATTCCACATAGCAGGCAGTGAGGAATATCTTTTAATTGCTACCTCGCGCCCCGAGTTTATTCCGGCATGTGTCGCTGTGGAGGTTAATCCCAACGATGAACGCTATGCCCAATACATCGGCAGAAAAATCAATGTCCCATTGATGAATCGAGAAGTTACCATCATAGCAGATGAAGCAGTAGATCCCAAATTTGGTACGGGCGCTATGCAGATTTGTACCTATGGTGATAAAGAAGACGTTAAAACAGTCATAAAACACAAACTCCCCATCATACGGCTCATACAGCAAAACGGCCAAATCAGCGATGCCGGAGGCAAATATGCAGGCCTCTATGTGAACCAAGCCCGAGCCGCCATAGTGGAGAATCTTAAAACCGCAGGCTTACTTGAGAAAAGCGAGAAAATCCAACAAGAAGTAGGCGTATGTGACCGATGCAAAACATTGGTAGAGATTCTTGAAGTTAAACAATGGTTTATGAAAACCATGGAACTAACCAATCAAGTGGAGCAAAACGCTAACGCCATACCCTGGTACCCCGACTATATGAAAAACCGTCTCATTGACTGGGCCAAAGCCCTAGATTGGGACTGGGTTATAAGCCGCCAGCGCCTCTTTGCCACCCCCATTCCAGTGTGGTACTGCAAAGGTTGCGGTGAGCGCATCATCGCTAAACCGGAGTGGGTGCCTATCGATCCCAAAATAGAGGGCCCCAAACTCGAAGCATGTCCCAAATGCAGTGGCAAAGACTTCCAAGGTGAACAAGATGTTATGGACACCTGGATGGATAGTTCCATCACATGCGCGGTTCATGCCGGCTGGCCTGATCGATCAGATTGGAAACAACTCTTCCCCGTAAGCATCCACCCCTCAGGCACCGATATCATCCGCACCTGGGCATACTATCTCATGGTCCGCCACCTCGCACTCTTTAACGAGCGCCCCTTTAACAGCGTACTTATAAACGGCATGGTCCTTGGCGCAGACGGTAAAAAAATGAGTAAATCCCTCAAAAACTATGCCGCCGCTCCCGAAGTCCTAAACAAATATGGCGCAGACGCCACAAGACAGTGGGCCGCAGGCGGAGGCGCAACAGGCTCAGACATACCCTACCGCGCCCAAGACGTCGAATACGGCAGACGCTTTCTAGTCAAACTCTGGAACGCCGCAGGATTTGCAAGCACACTCCTAGCTGAGTACAACCCCCAAGAACAAACCAAAACAGAGCTCCAACTGCTCGACAAATGGATAATAAGCAAAACCGAAAATCTAACCAAAAAAGTCACCGAAGCATACGAAAAATGCCAATTCAACACCGTCACCGAAGACATCCGCAACTTTACCTGGCACGTCTTCTGCGACCACTACCTAGAAGCCATAAAAGACCGCCTCTACCGCCCCGACGTATATGGCAAACCCAACACAACAGCAGCCCAACATACCCTCTACGAAGTCTTCTACCGCCTACTCCAACTCTTTGCACCCATCGCACCCCACCTAACCGAAGAAATCTATCAACACATGTACCAAATCACCAAAACCCACCCAAGCATCCAAGTCTCACCCTGGCCAAAATTCAACCCAACACAAATAGATGAAAAAGCAGAACAAGACGGTGACCTAATCACAGCCATCATGAGTGAAATCCGACGTGACAAAGCCGAGAAGAAACTCCCCCTAAACGCGCCCATCAAAAGCATAGTTATCTACGCCAAAGACGACGTCACCACAATTAAACAAGGAAGCATTGACATAGCAGCCACCCTTAAAATCGAAAACATCACAGTCCAAACAGAGCAAGGCCAAGGCCGGCAAGTCGCCCAATACAAAGTCTACATCAACCCCCAATACTGAGAGATGACTATGACTAAAAAAGTCGGGTTAATTGGAGCTGGTGCCATAGGCACCGTACTCGCAGAAGCCATCGAACACAAATTGATAGCCTGCGAGGAACTCATAGTCTTTGATGCCAACAAAGATAAAGCAGAAAAACTAAAAACCTCAGTTACATTCCCAGTCAAAATAGCATCAAACATAGACGAACTGATTACTACCAACCCCAGAGTCATTGTAGAAGCTGCGGGACAAGGAGCAGTCCAGGAATACTACACCAAACTCACAGCCACCAACGCCGAACTAATTTTCATGAGCACCGGCGCCCTGCTTGATCTTCAACTAACACCCAAAGTACATTTCCCCGCAGGAGCCATCGGAGGACTCGACGCACTCTCCGCCGCCGCCAACGCAGGTATAAATGAAATCACACTAACCACGCGCAAAAACCCCAAAGCACTAGGCAAAACCGACACCCAAGAAACAACCCTCTACAAAGGCACCGCAGAAGAAGCCGCAAAACTCTTCCCCAGAGAAATGAATGTCGCAGCCACCCTAGCACTAACCGTTAAACCCACAAAAGTCCAAGTTCGCGTCATATCCGACCCAAAAATAACACGTAACACTCACGAAATCATTGTCAAATGGCAATATGGCGAAATGCAACTAAAATTCGCAAACCAACCACACCCAGATAACCCTCACACAAGTGCACTAGCCGCATGGGCAGCGATACAATTATTGCAAAAACTACTCAGCATATAACACATTTCTCCAATTGTACTATTTTTAACAAACCATTTTTTACAGCACCTTTTGCACTTGGCAAACAATCAGCCATGAGGTAAACTCTCCCAAGTTCAACGGGTTAGTTCAGAACACCTGTATCTACAACTGCCTTAATTTTAGAGACAATTCTTAACTTTGATTCTTTAAACACTCTAAAATCATGACGTCTCCCATTAGCAAAAGAAGTGCAAATAATTTGGCCATCGGCTTTGTTTACAACCACTTGGGTTTTTATGGTGTGTCTCTTCTTCTTTCCGCTGTAGTAACGTTTTTGCCCCTTTTTGGACGCTCAATCGGCGACTCCGTCGCATCAATCAAAACCACCTCATACTCAGTATCACTTTTCAACAGTGCTTTACATCCGGGCAACGAAAACATTCCATCCCTAACCAAAGTATCCTCCACCCAGCGTATGATACGGTAAATGTTGCTTTCATCAATTTGATAACTTGTAGCAATATGCGCATATGTTCGATATTCACGAATATACTCCAAAGTTGCAAGCAACTGCTCTTCTAAAGGTAACTTGGGCCTACGACCACCTTGGGCATGTTTGAGAGCAAAACTACGGCTCAATATTTCCAACATCTTTTCAAAAGTAACACGCTTAACACCAGTTATCCGATGAAACTCTTCATCCTAATAACTTTTCATTCATATTTCATCCAACCACAACAAGCACAGAAAACATCAATTACACTTATTTTAGTTTCGCAAGAAGTCGGCATTGGGACAAAACTATTTCGGGTGAGTTCTGATGGTGTAGATGTTGTGGAGCAGGGCATTTGAGAAGAGTGTTGTTTGTTGCCGATCAGTCCTTCTTTGTTTAATAATACCGCCAAATCGCCCCTTATCTGCTGAAAAACCACTCTCAGAAAGATTCCGATAAAAATACTGCCTCAAAAAATCAACCGGAGAAACCATTTTAGACAAAATACTAGCCCAAGCACCAACCTTTCTAATGCTCTTTTTAGGAATCAAATACAGCGCAGTACTACGCTCAAAAAGCTTGATAACATAGCGGGTACTGAAATATTTATCCAGCCGCAAAGATTTAATGGCAATGCCTAAGTGCCTCAACATAGCCAAAGCCTTTTTGAAAGCCTCCAGCTCCGATAC
>WRCX01000027.1 GCA_009783705.1 Candidatus Bathycorpusculum hydrogenotrophicum
AAACATGCACGAACCTAAACATGCACGAACCTAAACATGCACGAACCTAAACATGCACGAACCTAAACATGCGTAAATCGAAACCAGTGATGCTCGCCCCGGAAGGGGCGAGTAGTTCACTTTGTGGGTTTATTTTTGGTTTGGGATTAGTTGGCGTAGGTTTTGGAGTGATTGTAGTTTTTCTTTTTCGCCGATTTTGGCTTCTTGGATGGCTTTTTTGAGGATTTCTATGGATTCGTCCATGGCTTTGCGTTCCACTGGGAAGGGTACGCCGTCTTTGCCGCCATAGGCGAAACTAAATTTCACGGGGTCTTCCCAGCTGGGTTTTTCACCATATATTAATTCAGCTACCAGGGCTAGTCCGCGCACGGTGGCAGGGCCGACGCCTTTGACGCTTAACAATTCTTCGTAGTTTTGGGGTTGGAACTCATAGAGACGGCTTAGGGTGTCCCAGTTAATGTTTCGGGGCATGTTAAGACTCGGTTGCGTCTGTAGCCATGGATCATTGGTTTTGGGTAGCCACATATGTAGGGATGATTGGTTTGGGGTTTTGTTTGTTGCTTGAAGGAGTTTTATGAGTTTTTTGGGTGGTTCTTTGGCTATGTCTGTGGAGGCTTTGCGGGTGGCGTGGCTTTCTTTGGCGGTCATGTTTAGGGTTTGGTTGTGTTTTATGTTGCAGGTTATGTTGTTTTGTGGTTCGTCTGTGAAGGTTTGGGTGGTTTGGCTGTGCCAGTGGTAGCGGCGTGCGGTGCTGGTTTGGGTGTTCATGCCTTGTTGGATAACGGCCCAGTCGCCTTGTTTGGTTATTAGAAATGCGTGGTGGTAGAGTTGGTAACCGGCTTGAATCGCGTTGTTGTCGACTTTGGCTATGAGGCGGCTTGTGTAGAGCAACTCGTTGATGGTTTGTTGGGGGAAGTTCCATTTGGTTGTGATGGTTTGGATATCAGTTGGGGTTTTGCGGCTGGTTTTGCCTTTCCCGCCGCATAGGGCTACTTCGTGTTGTTCTGGGTTTAGGGCGGTTTTGAGTACGCCTGTTACTACGGTGGTTACGCCGCTGCTGTGCCAGTCATAGGCTAAAACGCATCCTAGGGCTTGGAACCAGTAGGGGTCGCTTAGGCGTGCTAAAAAGTTGGCGGGGCCGTATTCTTCGATGATGATGTTGGTGATTTCGCGGGCGAGGTTTTGCATGCGGCCTGTGAGCCAAAGTGGTGCTTTGCCGCCATGGAGAGGCAAATTGGCCATTCCAGATCGATTCATAACTGCCAGTTTAGTTGTAGCGATGATATATGAATTATTGCAACCAATTTGTCAAAACAACCCTATGCATAATTTTAATTGGTTAGGGGTGTGTTGTGGTGAAAACAATACAGTCACATAGCTTTTTGTTCTGCAAAATTTCTATTTAACTGAACTAGAGCAGAGCCCCTTTTAGGAGGTGAAAGTTTGTCGTCGATTTTAGATAAAGCAAAACGAAAAACAGAGGAAGAAACAAGAAAAGCCGGCAACACAGCCAAAAATATAGGTCAAAGAGCCGAGGATGAAGCCAAAAGAGGCGCCCGCAAAGTCTCAGGCAAATAATTCGCTTATTATTTGTTATTAAAATCAGGCAAACTACCAGGGAAATCCCTGCTAAAAACATACCATAGCTGATTTAGGAGGTGAAATATATGGCAGATTTAGCAGATTTAATCATGGGCGATGTTTATAACTTAAACACGTTCTCAAGAGCCCTACGCGAAGCTGGATTAGTTGATTTTCTCAAAGGAACAGGTCAGTTTACTGTTTTTGCACCCACCGATGACGCCTTCGCAAAACTATCCAAAAGCAACCTTGACGAGTTATTTGCCAATAAAGCACGCCTAAAAGCAGTTGTAAATTACCACATCATCTCTGAGAGCCTCACAATAGAGGACATAAGACATCTAAAAAACGACACCCTAACCACCCAGCAAGGCCAGATAGCCAAAGTTGACCCGCACCGATGGCACCTGCACCTAAACCCCAAAATCAACGGAATACATATCACCGACCGAAAAGACGTCACCGCCGACAACGGAGTACTCCACGAAATAGACGCCGTCATGATGCCAAACCTAGACCTCACCTGCCCCGCCTGCGGACAAGGCTTCCTAAACAAAAACGACCTAGAAACCCACACAAACACAGCACACAAACAACCCCAACAACCACCACTCCATTCCATACCTGTTGCCCCCAAACCAACAACCACAACCACCACAACAACCACAGTAGAACACAAAGTTGCACCCGCCGCTGTAGCCGCAGTTGCTACTGCCCCTGCAGTTGCCGCGCCGCTTATAAAAAAGACCCAAACCAAAACAACAACCCCAAAACCAACAACAACGACCACCACAACAAAAACTACCTCATCAGCATCATCAACTGAGGGATCTAAAGATACTCTGATTTATGCGGTTCTCTATGATGAGGATAACCAAACTTATCTCTACCACCTCAAAGACTCAAGCGGTGAAATAATCGCCGAAAGCTCCGACTCAAAAACCCTCGAGGCACTCAACACCGACATAAAACAAGTTAAAGCTGATGCTCCAATAGCTAAAACCATAAGCGCCGAACCAACCACAACCACTCATCTAAAAGAAGAAACCGACCCCATACACGGACCAGTATTTGAACAATTCAAAGACGACGAAAGCAACTGGCGATTTAACCTAAAAGACACACCCGAAAGCCCCACTATTCTAACAAGCCGCAAAAGCTACGAATCCCTATATGCCGCAAACAACGCCATAGACAAAATACGCAAAATCGCACCAAACGCCAAAATCATCTACCCCCCAGAAACAAAAACACAAAAATACACCACAAAAACAACAACCCAAAAAGAAGAAATACTAACCCACTAACCACAAAACATATTCAGCTAACCATCAACCACATTTTTTTAAACTCATCAACTTTTCAAACACCCACCTGAATTCACATAAAACATAAATCGCATCATAACAACCCATTAAATTGACTTTGTGAGCTAGATGACACCTTTTATCCACTGCAAAAAAACATCCACAACTTCACCATATAGATACACTTACGCTGGATTACATTTCTCTAACCAATATTCTGCTGAAGAGAACCAAAAAAACAACACACAACCCGAAATCCCCATTATCAGAAAAACCTCAAATCCCAACAAACACAAACGCTTACTTGTACTTTTAACCACCATATTTTTGCTCACAATCACCCTCCTTACCATAGCCTATGTCGTTAGTTCCACGCCCAATATGCCGCCCGAGGCGTATCATGATGACTTAGTACTATATGCTCTTGAACTCATCAACCAAGACCGCACCGAACACGGACTATCAAATATAACTCTGAGCACCATCAACTCGGGTCAACTACATGCCGAAGATATGCTAAACAACAACTATTTTAGTCACTGGAATAAAGACGGCCACACGCCTGATATGAGATACACCCTCTCAGGCGGCCAAGGCGCAGTCACAGAAAACATTGCATACAGCACCGGAATAACCAATAGAGACTTTTACAACAAAGCCAAAACAGCCCTTGAAAGATTACAATATCTCATGATGTATGACGATGCCGAGTGGGACTGGGGCCACAGAGACAACATACTAAACCCCATACATAACAAAGTAAGCATTGGCATCGCATACAAAGACCAATGCATCTATATAGTCCAAGATTTCGAGGACACCTACATCACATGGGACACATTAGATGTTAGTGACCCAAATCAGATAACTCTAAGCGGCACCACATCCAAATTAGACCTTATCCTCACAAGTCTTTTTGTTTTTTATTCCAACCCTGGCCCGCTAACAGTTGAGCAACTAGAAAACTCGCCCTACAACGGATCCTATAACCCCGGAGTCCTCATTGCCTCAGTGGTACCCCCCGCACGCACAGGCTATTATTATAATTGGAACAACTACCCCCTTGACGGTATAGAAGCAAACATCTGGAACCAAAATAACACCAATTTCCAAATCAGCTTCAGCTTAACCAAAACCATAAACAACCACCAAAAAGGCATCTATACCCTCTATCTGCTAACCGACTCAAATACAACTGACACACTTTTCACGTACTCAATCTGGATAACCTGATCAGATTTGGTTTCATACAAGCGGAAGGCAAAAATGCTGCGCTAGCTTCTCTATCAGTGTGAGGGCGCAAGCGATTGAAATCTTTTGTCCAAACAAATTTCAAGCGGGCCATTAAATTTGGCAGTCTCTACCTGATTATTGGCATCGTAATGTCTCTTGTAATTAGTACAATTTTTAGCTGGACAGCGTCTATAGCTGATGAGGAGATACTGTTTATCTCTCAGCTAGGTACCCTTATGCTTCCCTTGTTTGCTGTCATGGGTAGTGTAGGCGGTTTAATGGTTTTTGTCAGCGACCGAACCAAAGGTGTCTACGAATACTTGATTGCCTATGGTGTCAATGTCTATGAAATTTTCTGGTCAACATTACTGGTTAGTTTTGGGTTGATTACGATAGTTTTAGGAATTTCCATAACAGGTAATGTGGTCTTATCCTTGCTATTTAGCGGCTCAATACCCTTTAGTATGATAGAAACACTGCTGATCTATACAATACCGCTTAGTTATGCTTCTTCGGCCTTTATGTGCATGGCCGGGATGATTTGGTCTTCCCTTACTGTTGGAATCCCCGGAGTCAACAGCCCCGTTGGTATATCCATGATTCTAGGAATTGGTCCCAGTTTGGTGGTTATGCTTCTTGGTGGTTTCTTTATTGGTTCAAGCTATTTCCTGATGCTTGTGGGCGGTGTGACTTTAATCTTGATAGTTCTAGTTGTTGCTATGCTGGTCGCGGCAAATAAAATGATGAATAGAGAGAGGTTATTATCAGATGCATAAACCTAGTAGTAGGAGCGAAACGCAAATGGTCGAAAAATATTCATATCCCTCTGGATCATCACCGTTAGTGTTGCTTGATTCTGTTAGCTCAGGTTACTTTGGGCGCAAGATCTTGGAGGGTATTTCTTTTCGAATCGATGAACCAGCCATATATGTTGTTTTGGGACCCAACGGTGCTGGAAAAACAACCCTATTTCGAACACTTGCAGGTATATTAAAACCCTACTCCGGCAGAGTGGAAATAGGCGGATACCCAAGTGAATCCCAAGAAGCTAGATCCCAGCTTGATTACCTCACACATATAGAGGGCATACCTGAGGGTATGAACGTAACTAATGCTTTGCAGTTTTACGCAAACATAGCCGGCGCAACAGAAGCTGATGTAACACGAGTGATTGATTTACTTAACCTCAAAGACCTGCGTAACAAACGCTTTGGGCAACTCAGCCAAGGACAAAAAAAGCGAGTATCGGTCGCTAGGATTTTTCTTAAGGAAAAACAAGTGTACTTGCTCGATGAACCCACCAGTAATATGGATCCAAAAATGGCCAGTGAAATCCGAGAACTGGTGCTTGGATTAAGTAAAAACAAGGTCATTTTGTATTCGTCGCATAACCTCTTTGAAGCTCGCGAAATCGGCTCTAAGGTAATTGTAATTAAACAAGGCAAACTAGCTCTGTTTGGTAACATATCTGAGATTAAAACTGAGAAATACACCATTGGTATACGCACCTTAGGTACCGATGATGTGCCCTATTCAAGTGGAAAAGAGGGTGATTATTACCTCTTTGAGCTCCAAGGCCCTGAAGAAGTCCCTGATATTATTTCTAAACTCTCTGAAAAAGGCATAAAAATTCGAGAAGTTAAAGAAATGCAAAACCCCCTAGAAGAGTTATTCAAATAACTCTACTCAGGGTGTTTCAATTTTTATTATTCTTTTTATTGCTGTTCAGGTTTATTGTAGTCCCGCCGTGAACGGTTTTTGCCACATTTAGGACATTTTATTCTTCCTGCGTATGGAAAAGTCCAACCTAGTCCACTTATCTTTTCTTCCATTATAGGCGCATTAAACACGTGCTCACAATCTGGGCATTTGAGTTGTTTGCCGCGATTCAATACTGCAGCTAGAACAATAATTAGCACAAGTACAACTATTATTACGGTAACGATAATTAATACAGGATTCATTTTTGTCCCTTCCTGATAAGTATTGTTTAATCGGATTTTATTTCTTTTTTGGGTTAGTTGCTTGTTATGGTTGAGGTGTGGCGGTGAGGTGCAGTTGGATTTTGGGTGTACGGGCTGAGGGGTTGCGAGAGGAAAAAACTGCCATAACCCAACTGCACCTGATGGCTCACGGCATATTGTCTTTGTAGGTGTTTTGGCTTATTTTTCCATCTTTACACGCGCATACACTACTATAGGCTCACTTGATTTAATGCTAAGCATACGAACAATGTGTTCAATAATTAGACACACAAAATTGAGTTGCCAACCCGTTTGTTATTGTTGGCTGGACAAAAAATAGTGCTAAAATTTAGAGAAGGAGAGTTTAGTCTTCTTCTGAGATTTTGCGTTCTTTGATTTTGAGTGTTTCTTCGTCTCCGATGACTTTGAAGGTTTCAGTTAGTTCATGTTTATGTAGGAATTTTTTAACGGTTATGCGTACGTATTTTTTGCTTAGTGCTTCGCCTTCGCCTGTAACGATTACATTTTTGCCCTCAGTTCTGACATCACCGCCAGTTTTTTCTTTGAGGAAATCGGATAGTTTATCGATAATTTTACCTTCGCCTTTGAGTTCGGAAGCGTTGACTTTCATTTCAACCATTTCATGTTTCACCTCGATTAACCGTCTAAGTGGTTTGTGTTGCTTTCTTGACGTCTGTTACCTTGATAAGTTTTCCGCTTCAATAGTTTGCCAAACTGAGTATTACTGAGTCTTTTTTCGTTAATACCCTTTGTTATTTGACAGCCCCTAAAGCTTCTTGTCAGTTCGCCCGAACTTATCGATAAAAATACCTGTCGAGTAATACTAAGCAAGGTTTTTTCACACCCCAATAAACAAAACACCAACATAAAAACTTTAAGACTTATAGTTTTGTTGATGAACTGTGGCCTGATTTTTATGTCTTATTGTTCACTTTCAGTGACCTCTCCACTCTTGCTATAGGTAGGTTGGTCTTTGGTATTAAATATCGTCGGGTATAATAGTGGTGTGAGGAGATTGTCATATGACTGACCAAACATATGTTAGGGGTTGGGATGACTGTTTAGAGGCCGTCTCAGCTATACTTGAAAAAGCCAAAACAGTTGAAGAGGCCAAGGAAAGAATTAACAAGTTGAGAAAATTGATACAGCAGGATAAGTTTGAGCAAATTCGTTGTGATCTGGGTGTGTTTGGATTATTCTAGATAGCCTATTTTTCTTAATTTTTCTCTAATGGCTTCTAGTATAAAGTCAGATCGGTTTTGGTATCCGTATTTTTCGCTAGCTACTACAGCATCAACTCTAGCCATTAAGTGATTTGGTATTGTTGTAGTTGTATAGTTTCTTGGTTTATCATTCGGCATATTACATTACCGGTAATGCAGATTTATTTATACACAAGATATAAATATTATTGTTTGATAATGTTTATTCATGTAATTAAATGAGAATGCATGAAGGGAAGACGTAGTGTCAGAAGATACAGAAAGAGATTACACAACAGTAAGTATATCCATAAAAATAGCTTCAAAAATCGATAAAATAATAATAAACAGCTGTTATCTAAATCGTGCTGATTTTATCCGTGATGCAGTTCGTGAACATCTGAAAAAGTTTGAGGGTGTTTAGTTTTGCAGTCCACTAAGAAACAGGTACGGAAAAAAGAGGTAGAGTTCACATTGCCTCCAACATTTTTGCATGAGTTGGCTGTGGCGCTTCGTGAAGCCGGATATGATCCTAACACAGAAGAAAACCAAATTATGGAAATACAAGCATAAGAAGGCTTTAGCTCAATGAGTAAAAAATGTCGAACCTCCAAGTGTGCGGAACCTGTAGAATACCAGGCAATTTGGACTGATGGCAAAACATTGAGTCCAAGCTTATTTTGTTATGCGTGTGCTAAAAAAATAGATGCTAATATGCTTGATGGCTCTGTTTGGTGGACTAGACCTCAACATATCAGAACAAGGCGGCTCATACAATGACTTCGATTCTTTTTGTGTGTCTTGATTGTGATGAGTCTTTTACTGCCGATAAAGCAAGCTACAAGACCATCATATATTATGATGCAGAAGGTACCAAATTGGCCTCAGATGACCGTGTACTTGTCTGTCCCCACTGCCTCCAGCAGCCCGGCAAAATTTACCTAACAGAAACCAAACTCTTGGAGTCGGCGGTGCCATGAGTGACACAGCTACCTATCTTGAGGTGCCTAGTTGCTATGGCCAAAATGGTCCGTTTGCTGAGTGTATTCAGTTTTGTGTGTGGCGGCAGGTCTGCAAAGATAAAATCGGCACCCTTCTGCGGTTCAAAAAAGAAGACGTGAAAAGTCTGTTGGGGGCTCAGCCATGACTGATTCATTTGAGTATACCTGCAGGGAGTGCGAGCATGTTTTCAAGGTAAAAGAAGCATACCTCAGCATAGTTAGTCTTTATGACTCTGACGGCCAAAAGATTGGTGAAAAATTTCCTGTGACTGTTTGTCCCAAATGTCATGTGCCCTATCTTGACTTTAACATAGTGAAATCTGAGGGAGCACCACACAATGCTTGAAACACCCCCCGTGCTCTTAAATCGCGTCGATATCGATCTCTATATCTCTCAGCAGATTCAGCAGACCGAAGCCCTAGCCAGCATAGCTAAAAGTTTTGAAGTCATAGCCAAAAGCCTCCAGCGCCTAGCATACATTGTAGAAACTAACAGTTACGGTCAAACCGCCCTAAACATTCGGGAGATCAACCCCCCATGACTGATGCAACTTTTTATAGCGGTAACAATGGCGGTTCAATCTGTGAAAATTCCAAGCTGGACGCCTGGCAAAAAATCTGCACCGACTACTGTGATGACTGTGAAGCCCCGCACTACACAACTGATGAGGGAGAATGTATAGCTGAGGATGAAGTTGAAATCGGTCCCTGTATGGTCCACGAAGTTAAAAATGTGTTAAACGGCAAAACAACTGTACCTGATAAAGCAGAAGCAATCATGCAAATGGTTGTCCAAGCCTGTGAGACCTGCAGGGCTGGTACAGAGCGGGGCTATCGGGACTGTGAAAACATGGATTCCTGCTTTGTAGAAGACCTCAAAGTGGTTGGAGAGGGCAAACAATGAGTTGTGTTATGGATCCGCGCCGCATAGAAGACGCCTACACCGATTATGAAGCTAAACAGCGCAGCCAGATTTTGGAAGATGAAGAAATTCAAAAACAATACACGTCCTTTCAGAACAAAATAGCTCGGTGGCTTGAGAGCAGAAAACAGCTTCACACAGCCCGAGTACCTCATATCTGTGCAGACTGCAAAGGTATCATAGAAAAAGGCACCCAATACACCAAATATGGGGGTTATTTAGTTAATGATTTTGGCCAAATATACCCTATCCACCAGTATCGCCATTATCCCATTTGCTCCCCGGAGGGCACCCCATGACAGAACAGTGCCCCTTAAGCAGCAAATGCCAAATCATCAGCAACATCGACTGCACAGACCGAAACTATGCTGACTGCGGGTTCTTCCAAAATGAAGTGTTAAACTACTGTCAGCAGTTGCAAACCCAATCGGTCAAGACGCCCTGCAAATACCGCAGTGTATGCCGCCGCCGATGCTGGAAACCAACCCACAAAATCCCCCAGGTGATCCCGCCATGAGCCAATCGATAATATGTCCGCTTCGCGACTGCCTAAGCTGTACAAAAATCGAAACCTGCCCCAGTGTTAGGATTGTTAAAGAGCTTCAAGAGATCAAAGAAATCCTCTTAGCGTTTGCTAAATCGGAGGGGCTGAATTTATGACCCCTAGTTCGAAGAAAACGTGTTATACCTGCGATTTTTGTCACATAGACAATGACATGTATACATATTATTGTTCCAAAATGAGCAATGCTACTCGTTTAGTGATATAAAAACAGAAAATTTTTGTGAAAGCTATGAGGAGCAAGAAGTCTAATGCAAGAACCCAAACTAACCGAAGAAACAAACAATTATGAATGTGTGGATTGCGGCAAAATCTTCCCCGAAACAGAAGCCTATTACGCAGAACAAACAATACGCACCGAAAAAGAGGGAAAGATGGTCTATAAGGAAGCGTTTGCGGCCTGCCCCTCATGCTACTCAGTCGAGTTAATCGATACTGATGAGCCGATTCGAGACGGAGACCAAGAATAATGCCAACCCCGCAAGACCCAACCAATCAAGCATCACCGCTATATGCACTAACTAAACTCAACCATACAATAGCCCATGACCAACAAATGATACACTCATTAGTAGCATTACTAGCCGACCCAGACATACATCAAATCCAAGATTTTAGATTACGGGGCTGGATAAGCCAAACAGAAGAGTACAACTGGACGCAAAAAATAGTAGAAAAATACTTTACAGTAAGCAAAACAGGCAAATGCATAAAATATGAATGCGTCTGTCATGGGGAAAGTTTTGTATGCACAAAACATGACAAATCAACACCCGACTACCGCTCAAAAACCCAGCCAAATAAACTATGTGTGTGCTATCAACCATGAGCACAGAGTTAGCTAAAATCCGGCAGTGTGAACTTAGCGACAAAAAAGACGAGCAGCAGATCATAGCCGACATGCAAGGAATGCGCCACATGCTAGAAACCTGGGTCTACCAATTCGAGCAGGGCGGACGCACAGTCACTGCCCTATCATATGCAGGCATAAAAGAAGCCATACGACGCCGCGGAAACTTCAAAATCATAGAGCGCCAAATCGAAGAAACACCCCTCACCTATCGCGCCATAATCGTAATCGAAGACCTGCAAACCAACACCCAATTCATGGGTTGCAACGAGGTCGACAAGAAAAAACCCTTCGCATATGTTCTAGCGCTAAACAAAGCCGAACGCAACGCATACGCAAAAGCTGTACCCACCGAACTAATAACCACATTAGTAAAAATGCGCCTGGATGCAGGGGACGGGATTGAAACCATAGAACCCGACCCCCTACCCGCCCCGCCCAAAACCAAAACTGTAGCTGACTACAAGCTACCGCCCAAAAAAGTCGAAGCCACACCTATACCTAAAGTTGGGGATGTCACAAGCCAAGGCACCGTCACCAACATCGAATCAACCACTTACCACGACGGATCCACAATCACACGTGTTGACTGCGAAATACCCCCTGAACAACAACCAACCACAACCAGCCCACAAAAAATAGTGCCGCCGCTCCAAGTCATGATTAACAAAGAAAAAGCGCAGCAAGCCAAAAAAGCCGACGAACTCAGAAAAGACAACAAAGTGTCTAACACCAGCTTCACACACACCATTCCCGACAGCACCGGCAAACTCGTACCCGTCACAGAGGAAGAATATCTCGCTTATTGTCAGATGAATCAAACCGGTCCTATCTCTGACAGCATAATCTGGACTGCTACCAGCGGCGGTAACTATGAGAAAGCCTATGAGAAACAAAACAAAGGCAACCACGAATACGAATATCTCAAAGACTCATTGATGGAGGCTAAAGAGAGGGGACAAAAAAGCCTCACAGTTGACGGGTTAACATATTTTATTGACACATTTACAGGTGATGGTATTTTGCGCAGTATACCCAAGAAGGGCATCCAATAATGCCGCCAATTTATTATCGTTGCCTCCGATGCCACAAAGAATTTGACAGCACTACAGCGTGGTATGAGCAGAAAACAATTGTCAATAATCGTTTGGAAGAAGTTACAGGTGGACAGATACCTACTAAGGCTGTTTGTCCTTGGTGCCAATCTAAGCGGGTTCGCCAGTTATGGTCGATTGCCATGGTGGAGGTCTTTGTGTAGTATGCCTCAGTTTGAATGGAAGGTTACGACGGCTGAGGATATGGCTCGAGCTGATGCGGCTCAGCAATTACCGTCGGGGTGCTGTCCCTATGTGGGTGCGCCCCAATTTAATGGGGCTGCTATTCGCCGATGTAGAGTCTGTACCACTACGGCTTGTACTCCAGCAGAATTTACCAACCCAATCATGTTCAACCAGTGCATAGCCAAACGTCAACATGATGCTTATCTTTTACATACCGGTGATCAGGGCGAAATAAAAGCAGAGGAGGTTAATTCGAATCGAATGGTTAAAAAATTCGAATAAGGCCGCCGTTCGAATATAGCGATTTTTCGCTATATGTTATTAATTTCTTATTTTATTACTGTAAAGTATGATAAATTAAAGTATAATATTCGAAAAAACTCGCCATTCGAATCGAATGAAGTGGAGAAATAAATGTATGTCAACCCAAAATCAATCCCAATCAAATCCAACATCCCCCATCAAAAAATTAACCTTCACCCCTCAGACTGAGGAAGAAAATCACTTAACTCAAACCATCAAACAATATGCCAGTATAGAAGGCATCCAAATCCATGATATTTTATTAGAAGCACTATTGCATCTGGCTTCTGAGAAAGACATCTTTAAGCCCTCAACGCTTAGCGGTATCAAAAAACAAAAGTGTGCTATGCATAATTGTAGAGAACCTGTAAAATTTGAAGCCTTATACAAACTGGATAATACTGTTAAGCGTCTGTGTTTTTGTCATGGAAATAGCGTTGCGTCTGGTCTGCAAAGGGGAAACTATACCAATTTGTGGGTCTATAGCAGACCCTTAACAGTTGAGGCGGCCCCCGCCTGCAAGCAAATGGCCGCCTCAACCCAAGCAGTCCCCACGGTGGAGGAAAGCTCATGAGCAAAACAGAATTTACGGTAGATAAAGCTACCTCCACTAACTCAATTATAGACGAGGTTAAAGTTGACAGCATTGTTGTTGGCACAAATCGACGCCAACTTGATTTTGCTAAGGTTTCTGAGTTGGCTGAGAGTATTGAGCAATTAGGTTTGCTTAATCCTCTTACGGTAACTGTTGATCATAAGTTAGTTGCGGGTCGCCATAGGTTAGAGGCTGTTAAACAGTTAAGCTGGGAATATGTGCCATGTAATATAGTGCCTCTTGATGGTTTGTCTGCTGAGTTGGCTGAGATCGATGAGAATCTTGTACGAAACGATTTACATCCTATTCAGCAAGGTGAATTAACACTTCGCCGTGATGAAATCCTAATAGAATTAGGGTTAAGAGCACCTAGTCATAGGCCAAATAAGGCAACGGATTCCGTTGGCTTTAAGACCACAGCAGATTTAGCAAAAGAAATGGGGATATCGGCAACAGTTCTAAGAGAGAATAAGCAGTTGGCTCGTGATCTAATTCCTGAGGCTAAAACTGTTGTTATTGAGCGTGATCTATCTAAGTCTGATGCGTTGTTGTTGGCGCGTAAATCTGCTGATGAGCAGGCAGTTATTGTTGAGAAACTTGTGTCTTTACCTGTCACAGCTAAGGTTGTTGATGCTTTTCGTGAGGTTAATCGTGAGCGCATTGTGGCTGACCTTGAGGATATTAAGCGTAAGGAGGTGCAGGCTGTAGCCGGCTTGTATGATGTTGTGGTTTTGGATCCGCCTTGGCCTATGAAAAAGATAGAGTTAGATGAGCGGCCCTGTCAGACTGTGGAGCTTGATTATCCAACTATGTCTCTTGAGGAGATAGCCGCGCTTAAGTTGCCTTTGGCTGAGGATTGTCATGTTTTTTTGTGGACCACACAGAAGTATCTGCCCTATGCGTTTGAGTTGTTGGAGAAGTGGGGGTTGAAGTATGTTTATGCTCATGTGTGGCATAAATCGGCAGGTATGCGGCCTTTTAATCTGCCTTGGTATAACTGTGAATTCGCACTATATGCTCGAAGGGGAACCCCTCAATTTACTAACAACAAGAATTTTCAAACCTGTTTTGATGCTAAAAATGGGGTGCATAGTGAAAAACCTGCAGAATTCTATGATATGATTCGGGGTGTTACGGCTGGCCGACGATTAGATATGTTTTCTCGCAGGTCGATTGAAGGTTTTGATGCTTGGGGGAATGAAGTAGATGGTTGTTGATTGGCAAACTGATTATGATCGTTCGGAGCGGTTTATGCCTGAAATTAAGTATATTTTGGGCAATTATTTGCTTCGTTCTCCTTCGGTTATTGAGGATCAAATGTATTGTATGGATTTGCATCTTGAGCAGTTAAAACGGGGTAGTATTTGTTGTCGTGTTCGGCGAAGTGATGCTTGGCAGTATAGGCATCAGTTTACGCTTATTTCTAGGCGTGTGTCTGGTGCTGAAACTGAGTTATCTAAAATAATGCGGGGTTATGGTGACTTATATTTTTACGGTATAGCTGACTCAGCTGATGTGTCTATTGCGCATTGGATTATAGGGGATATTGATGCATTCCGAAACTGGTATAGTCAATTTCCTGCAGAATTAATAAACCTGTATTTTCGTGATATACTAAATAAATATGATAGGAAATCATGGTTTAAAGCATTTCCATGGGTGAAGATTCCGGGTTTTTTACGGGCATGTAGTGAATATAGTGATGAAATTGTCGAGGTGTCTGATTAATGCCTCAGAAAGGTGTTAAAGCAGACAATGTTTCCCCCTGCCAATATCCACGATGTTCCAAAGATGGTGAATATTCGGTTATTGTTGCTGAGCGGGCCGTCAAATATTATTGTCGACTGCATGCGAAGCAGATGGTGGCGGCAGGGGGCATAGTGTTGTATTTTCCAGCTAAAGGAGAGGTGTGATATGGCGATAACAGAGGTTTGCCAATGCCCATACTGCAGTAGTGAGGGTACGTGTGCTTTGCAAGTGTGGATATTTATTGATCCGATGTTTTGCCGTTGTATCTTCACAGGATTCAGCTATGTGGTTGAGTGTCCGTATTTTGCGGTGGTTGCTAAGGAGTTGGGTGGGGTTTGAATTTTTTTGTGTGTACTAGGCGGGTTTATGGTGTGCGGTTGGGGCGGGGTGCGCTTATGGTTTGTGAGCGGTGCGGCAGAGAGATTGTTGTGGGTGATGAATGCGTCAGCAAAGCTGGGTCCTGTAAGGGTGGGTTGTTGCATTCTAAGATTTATCACAAAATTTGTTATGAGGATACTTTGATTGGAGATGACAGCGATGTATAATCCGCGTAAGGTTTTTCGGGTCTGCTGTGAGTGCGGCAATGAGTTTGTGGATGATTATGGTTCGCGGCCTAAGAAGATGTGTCGTTTTTGTCTGCAGACCCGTATGGAGCTCAACAAAGCACGTTATGTTGTAGCACAAAGACAGCGTCGTCAACGGAAACGCCAGGAGAGATACGGCTATTGAGAACATCAAAGATTGAGTGGACTGAGCGCACCTGGAACCCCGTAACAGGCTGCACAAAGCTGTCAGAGGGATGCAGAAATTGTTATGCGGAAGTTATGGCTCACCGACTTGAGGCGATGGGTAAAAAGAAGTATGCTAACGGATTCAATGTAACTTGTCATGTGTATGCGTTAGCAGAGCCGTTGTATAATCCTAAACCCAGTCTGTATTTTGTGTGTAGTATGGCTGATTTATTCCATGAATTAGTTCCCGACTATTTTATTGACGAGGTTATGAGAACTATTGAAAATTCACCTAAACATACTTTTCAGATCTTAACCAAGCGGGCAAGACGGATGCATAAGTATTTTGAGTATAATTCGATTCCGAAAAATGTTTGGTTGGGGGTTACAGTTGAAAAGCGTAGTGAGCTGTTTCGGGTTGAGTTTCTTTCGGAGTTGAAAGCTCCCATTCGTTTTTTGAGTTGTGAGCCTTTGCTTGGCAGATTGGATTTGGATTTGGAAAATATTGATTGGGTGATTGTTGGCGGCGAAAGTGGACCGCATGCGCGTCCTATGAAGCCTGAGTGGGTAAAGTCCATATGGGAGCAAGCATATGCGCAGCGGATTCCATTCTTTTTTAAGCAGTGGGGAACCTACGGTCCAGACGGCGTAAAACGTAGCAAGCAGGCTAATGGCAAAGAGCTAGACGGCAGAATCGTACAGCAGATGCCAAATTGGGATGATGCACCATGAGTGCTGATGTTTGTTTGCGTTTATTTTACAACCTTGGCCGTATCCCAATTATGAAGTATACGATGGGTAGTAGTCGGGTGATGCTTGTTAAGGGGGATTGTGACCGGACGCCTCTGCGCATTAGCAAGGGAAGATATGTATGCAAGTGGTGCGGCTTAGAAATTTTAGATAAGTCAAGCAGACTGTTTTGTTCTCATAGATGCAGGCGAGACTTTGAAACTCGTTTGGGGACTAAGAGCTGGGTTGGATTCCGAGAAATTATTTACGCACGCGATGATGGCCGTTGCAAACTATGCGGCGAAGCTATTTTGCGCGAAGTGCCATATAAATGGCGTCCAGGACTATTTTTAGAGACCCGTGATTTTGTTTGTGACCACATTATTCCCCTTTGCTATGGGGGACGGGATTGGTATGAAGACCCTGAGGGCACCAATTTTCAGACCTTGTGTGTAGTCTGTAATAAAATTAAAACTAAAGAGGATATGTCGGGTCCAAAATGGATCCATTACAACAGTAAAATAACAAAATTTCTAGAACTGGAGGAGACACCGTGAGAGTTAGTTTAATCGGTGACACCTCTTACCCATATATTCCCTTTCAGAAAATCAGCAGCTACCACAAACACATGGGTGACACTGTAGGATTAGATTTGCCTAATCCCGATTTGGTGTATATGTCGGTGATGTTTACCTGGAATAAACCGATGATGATGGGCAAAAAGAAACTATTGGAAGCTCAGGGGGTCCCAGTGGTTATTGGCGGCTCGGGTTATGATGTTAAGTCGGATTTACTTGTAAAATTTGCTTATCAACATCCAGACCCCGAATTATATGGCCACTTGGATTATTGTTTTGGCTTCATAACGCGGGGATGTGTTCGCAGATGTAGTTTCTGTATTGTTCCGCAAAAAGAAGGCATAATACGCTTCATGGGGTATGATTGGATCAATAAACCAAAAGTTGTTTTGTATGATAATAATCTTTTAGCTTACAAGAACCATAAGCAGGTTTTACGGTATTTAGCTCAGGAGAATTTGAAGGTATGTTTCAATCAAGGATTAGATATCCGGTTGATTACTGAGAGCAATGCCAAGTTATTGGCAGATTTGGATTATCGATCCTTAAACTTTAAGGTACCTCGGCTCTATTTTGCCTTTGACCAATATAGCCCCCAGATGACTATGCTGGTGAAGCAAAAAATCCAGATCCTAAATAAGGCAGGGATCCCCAGCCGGCATCTTATGTTTTACATGATTTATGGGGTAGAAGAAAACCCCTTAGATTCGTTTAATTCGCTTTGGCTGCGTTACAATGTAATTAAACGATTAGGTGCTAAACCTTACCCAATGAATTATCGTCGAGGTGACCGGCGATACCGGTTATGTCATGATTTAGCGCGGTGGACTATTCGTCGTTACGATCAGTTCTTGTCATTCAGTCAGTATTGTGAGGGTTTAAAATGAAGTGTGAGCGATGCAAAAAAGAGGTTGGGTATACTATGGCTGCTTTTGGGCATTGTGACTTATGCACCACGTGTTATGATGATTTAATATCTTGCGGGTGTAAACCATGAATTGTACACAAATTCTAGATGCCACCGCAAGCTTTCGCAGTCAATGGTTCACCAAAACAAATCCCAACACAATATACATGGACATACGAACCCAGACCCAAATAAACAAAGATGCAAAAGCCACCAATCTAACTAGACCCCTGCCAAAACTTACCTTAACCTGCGACTTCACAAAACTACCCTTCAAAAATGAAACCTTCCACCACATATGTTTTGACCCCCCACACCTATTGCACCTTCTGCCCACCAGCATTTTTTATAAAAAATATGGTGTACTGCGCCCTGAAACATGGCAGTATATACTAAAGTCGGCAGTACAAGAACTCTGGCGTGTTCTAGCCGTTAATGGCACTTTAACTTTTAAGTGGAGTGATTATAATCTGCCACATAAACAAGTTTTAGCTGTATTACCCGTGAAACCTTTGTATGGCCAAGTATCAGCTGGCACCCGCACCAAACGATTAACAAAATGGTACGTATTTGTAAAAACAACTGGAGAGAAAAACTAATGGATAAACAAGATTTCTTTATTTGTTTACTACTTGTGTCTATTTTTGTTTCTTGTATTAATATGGTGGTAGTAGTGAATAAGAATAATAACACAACTGAACCTACACCAACACCATATTGGACACCTGAACAGAAAGAAATAAGAGACAAAATCGCTGGTGAAATGGCTCAAATAGCTATATTCATGGTAATTGGTATTCCAGTTATACTTGTATTATCTATTATAGCTGGTTATTATCATGGTTGGAGAGGTTCTATATAGTATAGTTTATAATTTTATGCGGGTTTTGATTTCTGCAACCGCAGAATCAATCCACTTGAAATCCATGATTTTGTTTAGGTCTTTTATGTCGCTGTCATCTGTGAAGCGGATGTAGGGTGCGCTTGACATGGGGTTTACTTTACCCATGAATTTGCTGTGGATCATAAAATCTTTGAATATGTAGAAGCCATAGAAGCGTTCGGCTTGAACGCGGAACCAGTTGGGAAATTTGTCGGTGTAGTCGTTGATGATCTTCCAGGCACGAGTATCTTGGAACGGAAAAAGTTTTACATCAGCGGAGGTTTTTTTCTGGTCCTCAAGCTGGTACAAGTATTCCATTACTAACCAGCTAAAGGGCACAAGCTGATCGCGGAATTTGTTTTTGTAGAGTTTACGTTTTAGGGGAAATCTTAGTTGACTTCGCTGTGCTATATGTGCCCCGTAGCGCTGGATTATTTGTGGACTTCGTTTAACGATGGCCATGCTGTTGATGGTTAGGAAGTCCTCGCTTATTTCCAAGTTTGCTATGGTTAAGCCAGGGTGGCGGCCTATGGGTTTGGTTTCGACTTTGCCGTCTTGATGAAAGCGGTGGTATTGTTTACCTCCAACAATCTCAGTTATGCGTCCACCGGTTAGAAAGCATAGAGCCATTAAGGCCCGATCCCGAACAGTATTGGCTCGCCTGTTTTCAAGCGTATAGTCCCCCTCTTTTTGGTGGATTAGTTCAAAGATTTCGTTGGGTTTCAAAGTTTCCGCTACGGTTTTGACGGTTCGCCGACTCAATTGTTTGGTTTGTTGGGGATTTGGCTTCATTGTCTACACTTTCTTCTTGTTTAACTATACCTTAATTTACAGTTAAATAAGGGGGTATTTTGAGTGAAAGCGGCGTGATTCTGGCTTCTTTTCACTATAATTAATAAATATATATGCACAAAAAGCAAAAAAATGGAAATTTTAGCTTTCATCATCAACACGATGCTTAGCTCCCCGCAACTGTTGCTTTAAATCGCGCGTTGAAGTGCTCGCCATGTTAATCGTATCAAGCACCGTTTGCCCTAGCTCAGTTAACTCATAGTAATAGCTGGTTTTGCCTGTTTTACGAACTGTCACAATTAACCCCCGTGCCTTGTTGCGATTAATCCGCTCATGCAGACGCTGGTTCTCTGCTAACAAAAACCAGCCCCTTGGCACAGCCCCCTTAAGACTTATAGTCTCTAACAGCTCAATATCTGACTCATCTGAACGCCTGATGACCTTCTCTGTTTCTGTGTTTGCTATGGCATCTTGGATAAGTTGATAGGTCTCATCGCATAGTGCCATGCGTGACTCATCATATTCTTTATAGACATCTTCGGGGACTTTGCCAAATTTGAATTCTTCAATCCAAGTTTTTGATTGCCGGGTGTCCCAGCCGTAATAGTTGGGTTGCCAATGGATTTGATCGTATTTAGCAACTCCACGAATAGGTACATAGATCTCATGTGTGTATTTTTCTGTGAGTTGGCGTGTTAATTCATCGGGGCGATTCATGTTAACCATTATCACCGCTAGTTTGGTGCCGTAGGTGTCCCATGCGCCTTTGAGCAGATCATAGGCCTGCTCATGCTGGGTGCGGGCTTTGTTAAAATTCGCTCCCCAGTCATCCCCTATAATGTAGGGGACTCGGTCGTGTTTGCCATTTTTTGTTAGTATTCTTTGCGGCAGTCCCTCGTGCATGTTGTGCAGTAATCCCGCGAGGTTGAATACCACGCAACCTAGGACTTTGTCCCAGTCTTGGTATACTTCGTATCCGAATTTTAGGCTGAGATTGGATTTTCCTGTGCGGGGTTTGCCCCAAATGACGCCAAACACCCATTCGTCTTCTTCTATGGCGTAGTGGATGTCTTTGATGACTTGGGGTTTTTGATCGTAGGTTGCCTTTAAGCTGGGTGGGGGGTTGGGTTGGGGCATTTTAGAATTCCTTTATGCCTTCGTTTTTGGCTTTGATGGTGTGGTCTTGGACGTACCAGTTGTTTTCGGCCATGCTGTCATGTATTTTGTCTATGAAGATGTCGAGGTTGTTTAGGAGGAATTCTCTGCGTTTTCTGATGAGTATGCGTCGGGTTAGGTTTTTGTCTATGGTTTTGCAGTTTTGTTTGAGGTTGTAGAGTCCGTTTATGATGTTTTGGTATTGTTGTTTTACTTCTGGGTCTGTTTTTACTTCGGGGGGTAGGGCGGGGTAGGTTGCTTTTGCTACTTGCCAGGTGGTTTCTACGTCGTTATATGAGTGGGCGGCCATGAGCATTTTGAGTTGGGTGAGTATGATGGATTGGTAGGTGACGGTGACGATTTTGTTCTCAGGTGTAGTTGACATGTTTAGATTTTTCCTGTTTGTTTATACATGTTATAATAAACAATATATATTTATATATGGTGTGGTTTGTTTAGATTTATTGGCGAGATCTAGAGAATGGCTGTTGCAATAAAAAAGATTATCATTGAGGTGGAACCTGAGGATTATGAGTGGATCCGTACCCTGTGTTACCGGAAGAATATGGGGCGTCGTGAGTTAATCTTGGGGGCTCTGGAGATTGCGTTTGGAAAAAGAAAGGGCGGTTAAACTTGAAAAAACTAATGGCTGTATTTTTGGTTGCTTTGTTGGTGTGTTGTGTCGCCGCTTGTGTGTTACCTGTGTTAGCTCATCCGAAGGGCCATTATGTGTCTTATAATGGGTCTAAGACTGAGGAGGGGTATGATGTTGTGGTGATTCAGCGGTTTTGTGCGGATTGTGGTGAACCGTTGCCGCTTAATCATCCTGAGAGGAATTCTTATTGTGATGTATGCGCCGAAAACAGGTTTATGCCCATGGCAGTGATTCTCATTGTTGGGTGTATTGTAGTTGTTTGCGGGCTTGTCTGGGTGATGTATTCATTTAGGAGTTCCTGATTGTTGGCGGTTGAGGCTCATTATTGTGCTCACTGCAAAGCGCCCTTAACCTTTGAGTCCAATGTGTTGATTATACGTTGTACCTATTGCGGCCACATTAACAGCAAAATCCAATCAAGTATAGAACCGCCTTCATTACCTGACCTGGGCGTTGTTTCGTCTGGTGAGGTTGAGGTTTCAGGCAGTAGTTCGAGCTTTGGCGTTTTTGGCGTAATTGTAGCGATTATAATGATTGCGCTTGTTTCTGTTATTGGTCTGATGGTGATCAGTACAACTTCTAAAGTGTTTGGTGTTTCGGGTAATTCAACTCAAGAAGCGGCTCTTAACCAAACTGTAAACAACATCTATGCAGCTTGGCCTGTCATAGGTGTGGTTGTCTTAGGATTCTTGGCCGCTTCGATATTGATGTCAGTGTTTGCTTTTAGGTGATTATTATGGGTAGTATGCGTGGTCGTGTTAAAACTAAACTTAAGATAACAAAGCAGAAGGCTAAGGTTAAGGCTGAATCGTTTAAGCTGGTGATGAAGTATGAGACGTCTTGTTTGGATCTTGGGAATAAGATTTTGAATGGTGTACCGCCGCTAAATGACGGTTTACTTAAGAATAAGCGGTATCTGGCGTTGTCTCCTGCGGGTAAACTGTTGGCGGAGCGGATTGTGTGGGAGGAGTGTGAGCGGCATATGTTGTGGAAGACCCGCGATATGAGAAAGCTTGCTAAGATTATTGAGGACCGGTTAAGACAGGAGTGTACCTAATGAAGCGTAAGTTTGTATTTGGAATCTTCTTTGCAATGTTTATGGTGTGTCTTTGTCTGCCAGCCTTTATTGTACCATTATCGGATGAACAGAAGGCGGATAATGTGGAGGTTAATTCGGACCGCGCCGCCCAGGCTACCTTTACATCAATTTTTGGGAATAACCTGTACATTGCTTTGCTGGCATTGATCCCGTTGGCTGGGGTGGGGTTCATGAGTTTTGCGCTGTTCAACACAGGCGTGATCGCGGCCAGCTATCCCTTGGGAGTATTAAACATAGTGGGGAATCCGTTTGCCTGGATAGAGGTGGCGGTGTATGCGTTTGCCTGCACATGCGCCTATTTCGCGCTGCTATCAATCTGTAAGAAGGATTGGACGTGTATGAGGGCTGAGTTTAAACGGGGAGTCTGCTGGTCTACACTGATCCTGGTGATATCGGCATTTGTGGAATATCTGATAATCGCAGGGGGAGCGGTATAAAATGTCAGCTATGGATCCGTCTGATCGATCTCTTGATCAGCTCATGGATGATGCACACAAGCGAGGCATAAACTCGGATCCCTGTAATTGTGATGATTGCAGATTAGAGCGGGGCGAACTCAAAGAACAAACCGTTGTTCATAATGGTCGATTGTTGTTGGTGTTATCGCCTGTTTTGGTGGTGTGTTTGTGTGTATTGAATGCACATTATCATTTTGTGGATGCAATTTGGGCGATAGTGGGTGGCATGACTATTGCCTCTCTTGGGGTGATTTTGTTTGTAGGTGGTCCTGCGCTATATCATTGGGTAGTTGATGTCAAGTTAGTTGAAACTCCTAAGCATGAATTGAAAAAACGAAAGACAGCGGAGGCGGCGGCATGAAGCTGGATGACGCTACTACTTGTACCTTAGTTATGACAGTGGTGTTTATGGTGTTAGTTTATGCTGGGTTGCCTGTGGCGTTTATGCTGCTGGGAGTACCGCAGGCTGGGTTGGTGTTGCTGCTTTTTTTGCCTATTCAGCTGATAACATTGGGACGGGCGATAGCGAGCTGGCGTAAGTACATACGTCTAAAGAATCAGGAGCGGGGTGAAAAGGTTGAGTAAATATACTAAGAATCAGATCCGTTTGTACTTCTTCTTAGCTTTGTTGTTGTTGGTTGTGCCTGCTATGTTTGCGTTAAACTGGGGGATAATTAATTTGGTGAATTTGCAGGTGCTTGGAAATGCCTGGTTAGGTGTGGCGTGTTGTGCGGGTGCTATTGTTGTGGCTGGGTTGATGCTGGCATACTTTGTCAAGATCGCCTTGAAGTTGCATAAACTGTTGAAGGTGTCCAAGAGTGGCCAATAAAATTATAGAAATTATTGGGAAATGTCCTTGGTTATCTGTGGGTGTCCAATGATGTCCAATAAGCTCTCATGTTTTTTTGCTTCGGTGTTTAGAAGGGTCTCGGTGTTATCGCTGGCGCCAAAAACGTTACACACAAAAATATTAGCGTTATCAATCTGGCGTAAAGTGTTATTGGCCTACCCTATTTGTGTGCTCTGCGGGGGTGTGTGGCAGAATCCCTTCTTTGCGGTCCTTGTGGGTTCGTTGTATTGGGTAGGGTTTGCTGGGTTCGTGTTGTTTCTCACAGCACCCAGACATATAGAGAAGCAGTGGGCCTATGCGGCTCTGGGAGCAACCGGCGTATTAGTTATGATATTGTGGTTAGAAATATTGCGATGGACCTTTCCGTTTTATGTGTAATTTTTAAAATACTCTATTTTTATAGAAAAAGGGAAGGGGTTGGATGTTATCACAAGGGTTCAAAGTAGATATCGACTGTAGTGCCGCCCACATACGTGTATATGTCTACATCCAGATAGCTAACTAGGCTGTGTATGTGTTCAGTTTGGTTGGTGCCATCCCACTTGTAAGATACCATACTTGTACAGATAAAGTACCGGTTAAGATCAATCAGGGTCACGATCCCGTAGTGTTCTGGGCCGCCGCCAAACAGATTTGTGCCTGTACAATACACCGGCCCATCACGCTCCATCCAAGCAACCATATAAGCCGAACAGGTATCAACTAACTCAGGACCGGCACCGTAATAAAAGTCGACATATGTATTGAACGTCACTTCATAGAGATAGGGCTTTGATTGTGCGATGACTGTGTGGTTGGAGTCGGGGAAGCTTATGGAGCCTGCATAGATGGTCCCGTAATCAGTTGGGTCATGCTGGACGTTATCGATGTATATGTTAGTTAGGTAGCAGTAGTTTGTGCCGTTGTCGTCTCCGCAAACCCAAGATATTACTGTGTCTCCATTAGGTGCGAGGCTGGATGTGACTAAGACATCGCCAGATGAAGTAAGCGGGGGTGTACCAGGATTACCTCCTCCGCCTGGATCACCACCGCCTCCGGGATCGTCGCCGCCTGGGGGAGTAGGTGTGTTATATGTAATTGAGACACAGTCTACATAGGCATCATTTACTGCATGAGATGATTCTGAACAAGCAAATATTGATAGGTACTTATATGCGGTTGTGAGGGTGGCAACGTAGGCATCTTGGTCTGAGCTACTAGTGAAGTGGGCATACCCAATACCCATCCAATCCCACATGGGTGTGTTAGGGCTGTTGGCACCGAAAACATATACATACGAAGTTCCTGAGCCCCCATTATGATGTCCTCTGAGGTATATCTTTCCAGATGCAGGTGCATCCACTTTAACAACGCAAATAGCCTCATCAGTATGTACACTCGGATCATTCGGATCATTTCTATAGGTTTGGGTTTGGAAGCGTGTGTATTGTGAATCAGGTGAATTTAGGATGTTGGAGGGGAGGGTAATATGGCCTGTTCCAGGCGGGTTGGGTCCATCTGAAGAGGTTGTTAACTGGTATGGGTAGATAGTTATTGTGCCTCTTGTGTTTTCTAGGTCTTCTAATTTGTCTCCGGGGTCTTTGGTGTCTTCTTCTGCGCGCCACTGGGCTGTGAGTTGCTTAAATTTGTCCGAATTTATTAACTCTTGTAATTGTCTTCCCAATTCAGCATCATCGGAAAATACTGCATCGTTACTTGAACTATCGTTTTGGTTGGGGGATATTTGGGGATTTTCATGTTCTGTGTTAGTGGGATCTGCTTGGGTAATTCCCACAATTGAAGTAAATGTGAGTATGGTTATAATAAATAGAGCAAATATGGTTTGTTTTTTCATTTTTTTACCTCTGTTTTCATTTAGTTTTTTGTCTTTTGAGCGTTAGTTTCTTTCGGCTGTTCTAGTATATTAATTCTTCCAATATTAGATTGGATGATTATGCGTAAACTTCATATAACGCGGACGTAAATTATAAAGTAAATAACTTCAGCATGGTTGGTGTGATGAAATAAAATATTTAAAGAGCATAATTGTGTTGATTGTAGCTGGTGTGATAGTCTGTCTGATTTTGGCTGGAACTTACAGTGCTGTTACCAGCCTCAGTATCCAAGATACCGCAATGGAGCAGACACCTGATGGGCCGCAAGTTCAAATTCTCTCACCCCAAAATGACACCACATACCTAGTAAACGATGATATTGTGCTCAATATTACTGCAAGTGATGCAGTAGCAAAAATCACCTACTTTCTAGAATTAGATGGTGAATACACGTACAAGTTCGAGACTTATGTACAGGGTGGTCCAAAGATGACTTTGTACGAGATCAGCACTCTAAGTGGGGATTCAAATATTACTTACACCGAACCTACTAAATTTTTCCGCTTATATAGCGGCGTTCATGTTTTGTATGTTTATGCTTTTGATGCTAACGGGAACGTTGTGGATTACCAAAGCATCACCTTTACTATTTCTACTGAAATCCCAAAGGGCCATTTGACTTACCAAGAATATCAGGAAATCCTTTGTTATTTTGAGTCTGAGGGGTTGACAATTATGCCGCCTGGACCTAAAGATAAGATTTTTTTGTTTGGTGATCTTTTCTATTTTCAGAGTGCAGAAGAGTTTGCATCTGCTGTGAAGGCAAAGAACATCAGCACAATTAGTAAATGGGACAATTCCCCAGAGATCACATTTCAGGGTTTTGTATATGAAGGGTGTTTACCAACAATTTTTTATCTTAAGGTCATAATTAGCTAATTTTTATTCTCTATTCTTATTCTTTTAAAAACTGGTTAGTTTTTTTGTGAAGGTTCATTGTTATGATTATGTGACTGGAGATACTGTGATCCATCTTGTGGTTTATGTTTAATTGAGTAAACTTCATATGGTGCGGTTTTAAAGGATAAATTGGAAATATCAACATGGTTGGTGTGATAGAATGAAATATTTAAAGAGCTTAATTGTGTTGATTGTAGCTGGTGTGATAGTCTGTCTGATTTTGGCTGGAACTTACAGTGCCGTTACCAGTCTCAATATCGGAGATGTCCCGATAGAGCAAACCTCTGCGGGCCCTCAGGTTCAGATTCTCTCACCCCAAAACGATACCACATACCAAATAAACAAGGTTATGCTCAATATTACAGCAAGTGATGCAGTAGCAAGAGTCACCTATTTTCTAGAATTAGATGGTGAATATACGTACAAGGTCGATAACTCTTTAGAGGTTCCAAAGATGACTTTGTACGAGATCAGCACTCTAAGTGGGGATTCAAATATTACTTACACCGAACCCACTGAATTTTTCCGCTTATATAACGGCGCTCATGTTTTGTATGTTTACGCTTTTGATGTTAATGATAACGTTGTGGATTGCCAAAGCATCATCTTTACTATTTCTGCTGAAATCCCCAAAGGATATCTAACTCATCAAGAACTCCAAACAACTATTAGCTACTTTGAGTCCCAGGGGTTAACAGTTGGATCCCCTGCATCTAAATATTCATACGTGCTAAATGGAGGTGTTGTACATTGTGTGAGTGCAGAGGAGTTTGTGGATACTTTGAAGACACATGGGCTGTCAAGGATTGATAAGCTTGACTATTCACCAGATATTTCGTTTTGCAGTTGTGGACCTGGGTGTTTGCCGGTCGTTTATTGTTTTAGCGTCACAATTGTCTGATTTTTGTTTTTTGTTTCCCCATTTTTTACTCTTTAAAAAACATATTGACCCTTTTTGCAGGTCCACTGTAAGACAAATGTGGCTGGAAATCCTGCAGCTAACCTTCCCATGGTACGTTTGACCTCTGCTTAGTAATAATATTCTCTTACTATTCGTCGCGGTCTTCTTCGCATATACAACCAATAACCAAACTCACCCAAAATAGCATAAGGCACAGCCGCAACCACAGTACCAAATACACCAGCAATCATTGTATGCATAACTGCAACTTCCCCTGAGAACTGAGAAAATATTGCCCAATTCCACACCATCAAAGCGATAAGAAATCCAGTTAAGGATCCACAGAGCAGATAGATGATTATTCGATTTTTACGTTTATGCAAATTTACCATAACTTATCCCAGATCTTACTTTTTCTTCCGTTCAAAAGTCGGTGGGC
>WRCX01000028.1 GCA_009783705.1 Candidatus Bathycorpusculum hydrogenotrophicum
TACACCGTTTAGCTCCTAAAAAATGTATAAATAACACTATTTGTGCCATTAACTACGATTGTTACATAGCGCCAAAATATCTACGATAACATTAAGAGACTCAAAAAAGAAAAAGGGTTAAGCTAAAAAATCTGTTGATGTTGATGTCGCCATAGGAGTGTTAGTGCGAATTCCACCGTGCACTCTTTATAAAGAAACTATGGGTGTTTGCAGAATAGCAGTAACCATAACTGTTTAAATGTCGCTCTTTTTCGAAATAGTTTATTGCCGCAAAAGTCACACACAAATTTAAAGCCAACGAAAAAGTAAAAGTAAAAATCACCCAAAGCAAACAACTAACCATAATGTAGTTTTATTGACATGTAATCCATGTGTTGTCCGGCTCTGGTTTTCGGCTTACTTATCGTTCGCATTTATATATGTGAGTTCTTTCTTTGTTCTGCACTCTTGATTCATGTATGACTAACTTAGGGGAGAGTTCCATATGGTTGCGGTAAAAAAAGAAAATGTAGTAAAAGCAATTCTGGTTTCATTATTTTTCCCACTTCTCTATTTTCTCATCATGTCTTTGTTTGATGAAGGGTATAGCCTAAGTTGGAAAGCGCTCAACCCCGGAGCAACTCCTGATCAAGTTAAAGAACAGTTAGCATCCGTTTCACTTCTTCTTATCGTGGCAACTATCATAGTCTTCTTTATAATTACCCTCATCATCTTTAAAGCTCAAAAAAAGGACTTATTGAAACGTATTCAATGGAATCCGGCGCCAAAAAAATCCATTTATGCTTTCGCTGTTTTGCTTGCTTTGGGTCTATTTTTAACTGCCTTTTTATTAGTAGCAGTGATACCACAAAGCTGGCTGGCTGATGATGCTGCAGGCAACGCTATTACGAGTATGAGCCCACTTTTTGCTATTTTAATTATGGGAATTATTGCACCTATGGCAGAAGAAACCGTTTTCCGTGGTTTGATGATGACCCGCCTTCAAGCGCGTGTTGCACCTTGGCTTGCGGTGATGTTGACGACGCTTGTCTTTGCCGTGCTCCACATGGGCGCTTCAGTAGGACATGCCTTAACCGTACTGCCCTTTGCTTTAAGTGTGTGCTTAGTATTTCTTTGGACAAAAAGCATCCGTGTTACCATGTTTATACATGCCCTATATAACACAATTCTTGTATCAGTTTCACTTCTTGCTACGAATTTGTCTGACTCATCGACTACAAGTAACGCTTCGAATGCCAATTTAGCCCCAGCCATAATGGGTTTAATTGGGCTGGTCATTGTCGTATTGGCGCTGATTTCTATCTACAAACGTAGACAAAAGGATGTGCCTGATTCATCAGGGATACCGTCTAATTAACGTGGCAGACTAAATCATACCCTATCTTGAACATCAAAAATCTACATAGCAACGTATGAGTTAAAGGTAAGTCTGAAGCTTTGCCATCAGAGATAGTAAACGATAGCTCTATGGTCATTGGCACACCAATTAGAAGAAAACCTCTTAGAACCAGAACTAAAACCAGAATTCATCGAAAGCCTAAAAGCATCTAAAAACGAAAAAATCATAAAAATCAGCGGCTTCACAAAAAGATACTCCCAGGTGATTACTTGTATTCCTTAGAAGTAGTTGAGAAAATAGAAAGGTTTCAATAAACTGTAAAGGAAAGACACGGCATAATTTGAAGCACTATCTAGAAAGGTTAGCGGGATTCTAGAAAACCCTACATGAACACGTGTCAACAATTTTTGTATATGTTATACTTCCCCATTTTTTCGCAGACACTCTTTTTGAGTTATTGTAGCTTTACCGCGTTTATAATAGCGACAAATTTTAATGAGTGGCCTAGGATAAGCGGGATAGTAACGGCACACATCACGCTTACAACAACACCCACATAATTCCTGCACATTACTCATTTTTGTACACCTTATATGCAATTATGTTTCTTTGTATGAGATTTAAATCCAAACTTTTTAGTGTTATGCCATAGTTTTAGGTTCTGGAAATATTTTAAAAAGTTTACCAGTCTTTTTCAGGTTGTTTGATTGGGTTCTGAATTATTGTCCCTATTGTTGTGCAACAGATATAGAACCAGCAAGTTAGTCGATTTGACGCAACTATCAGCAGGCCATAAGGCTTTATAGATTGATTTGTTCTTTTTACAGAAAGGAGTGTATGGCACTGCATTATGCTGATTATAAAACCATACTCTCACCTCAGAATGGTATGAATCTCTATCGCGGGTGTACGCATGGTTGTATCTACTGTGACAGCCGGAGCGTGTGCTACCGAATGGATCATGATTTTGAGGACATAGAGGTCAAACGTAGTGCACCACTAATTTTAGAGTCTCAACTAGGCCGCAAAAGAAAGCCGTGCATGATTGGTACAGGTGCGATGTGTGATTCCTATATCCCGCTTGAGAACGAATTACAAATTACCCGCCAATGCCTGCTACTGATTGAAAAATATGGCTATGGATTAGCAATACAAACCAAGTCTGCCCAAATTTTGCGAGACATAGACATATTGAAGCGGATTAACGCAAAAACCAAATGCGTAGTACAAATCACCCTAACAACCTATGATGAGGATTTGTGTCGAAAAATTGAGCCTAACGTGTCCACAACAGGGGAGCGTTTTGAGGTATTGGAAACTCTGCGGAAAGCAAAAATTCCAACCATTGTATGGATTAGTCCTATTCTGCCCTTTATCAATGACACAGAAGAAAATCTTCAGGGACTATTGGATTACTGCATTAAGGCAGGGGTTGTGGGTGTGCTCTATTTTGGTTTTGGTGTGACCTTGCGAGAGGGGAGCCGAGAATATTTTTATGCTAAACTGGATCAAGAGTTTTCGGGTTTAAAGCAGAAATATATTCAACAATTTGGTAATGCCTATATATGTAACAGCCCAAATAGCAACCGGCTGATGGATATTTTCCAATCAAAGTGTCAGCGGTATGGGATGTTGTATAAACCAGAGGAGATATTTGCTTATCTGCGAAAGTTTGAATCCCAAGAACAACAAAGACAACTGTTTTATTAGAGCAAACAAGAAAAAGATGCTAAAAAGGTGTGATGGTTGATTCAGTTACTGTTCTACCCAGGTTTGGCCGGTTATGATTTTGCTTGCGGCTAGAACGGTGGTGGTGTTTTGGAGTTAGTAGTGGACGGTGTATTGGATGTCAGTGTTTGGGAGGTAGTAGAAGGTAAATATGTTGCTAGCACAATAAGCAGGTGTAAACCGCTACAGCTCAAACAGCCATTACCAAATTGTTGAGCCATTATAGTGAAATGTCGCTGACCAAAGTGGCAGAAGCTGACCAGATTTAGCAGAGGATGTTTGTGGCGTGCTCGCTGACGGGTTGGTCGGCAGTTATTCTTCGGCATATAAATGCAAGTGATTCTTCTGTGAAGCTAAGAGCACTCTGCCCGTCAGCTGTTAGGCGGTAAATTTTTCTTGGACGTTCACAGGACATATCCCATTTACTGTCGATAAAACCTTTTTTCTCAAGTAAACCCAGCAATGGATAGATTGTGCTTGGGCCAAAGTAAACGCCGAAATTTTTTCGGATTTTGGTAATAATTTGGTAACCATGCATAGACTCTACGCTTAGGAACTGCAAAACAATTACGTCAAGCAGACCTTTGGTGAGTTTTGTTGAAACTTCTTTTTGTGTGCTAGCTTTAAACATTTTCTTCCCCTTGAGCTTTGCTCAACCGCAACACTATACGTCGGCCCATATAAATTTTGCCCATTTTTAGCAAAATTGCTATATTACAACAATATCACAGGGTTAAAAGGCCCCACAAGATCAAAAATAGACCCGATCCCGATGGCTCACGCCATCCCCTATTTTTATTAATCTTTAATTGGCCCTTTAACATAAATTCGCCACTAAGTGATTGACAGCCGCAATTAAATTCAGAAGCAAAGAAACCTAAAAAGTAAGTGTTGGTTGTTGGTTTGGGCTGTTTGTGTTATTAGAGGTCTATGGTTTCGTCTTCGATAGGGATACAGACGTTGGTTAGATTTTTAATTTGTTCACTGAGTTGTTCGGCTTGCTCGAGATCACCATGAACTAAGACGGTTTGTTTAGGTTTGAGTTTGGTTATCATTTTAATAAGTTCGGTTTGGTCGGCGTGTCCTGAGAGTTCGATTTGTTTGACTTCAGCATTGACGTGGATGAGTTCTTCGGCTTCTGTTTTGAAAATGCCTTCTTCTTTGGCTTGTTTGAGTGGACTGTCGGGTGGGAGGTATCCTGAGGTTAGGATGACACAGTTATCTTTGTCGGGGGCCCATTCGGTGAGTAGGCGGAGGCTTGCTCCAGCATGTCCAAAGCCTGAGGTACAGATGACTACTGCGGGAGATTCGATTTGGTTGGTTCGGTAGAGATGTTTGACATGGCGGTAGCTGAAGGGATGTTTTTGGCTTTTGATTTCTTTTGTGATGAGTTGTTTGTGTTGGTTAAAGTATCCGTTTATGCGGTGGGCTATGTTTGAGATGGTGTAGACGTGATAGTTTGGCAGAATTCCCTTTTCAATTGCGGTGTCTAGGCGTTTTGCCATTTCTTGGCTTCGGTGGAAGGCAAAGGTGGGGATTAAGATGTTACCTCTGCGTTCCATGACGGTTTGCATTTGTTCTAGGAATTGATCGAGCAATTCGTGACGGGGGGGTCGGATTTTGCCGCCGTAGGTGGATTCGGTGATTAGCAGATCCGGTTTTTTTGGCAGAACATCTAGTTTACAACCTTGGAGAATTTCGGTGTCGTGCAGACAAAAGTCGCCTGTGTATATGATTTTTTTGTTTTCAGCTTCGAGGCTGGTTATTTTTGCTCCTGCGACATGTCCAGCTGGTTGTAGATTAATCTTCATACCAGGCAGAGCTACCGAGTCGCGGCTCCACCAGCAGTCCCGGACTTTTTCGGCGTGACCGTCATTGTATTCTAGGTTGCCTTTTTCCTGCTGAATTTTAACCATATCATGGAGAAGATCAACCGTTACCTCGCAGGTTATATCGGAACCCACTATAGTGGGGTTATTGCTTTTACAAAGACTTAGCAGACTACCGGTATGGTCGAGATGCGCATGACTAATTACCACTGCATCGAAATCTTTGGGAAGCGTTTTAGGCTTTTCATCGAGTTTCGAACCGTAATCTAAGGCTATCTTGGCGGAGTCTGTTTCAACTGAGATGCACGAACCGCCGACTTCTCTAGCAGCACCTAGAACCTGAATCTTCACTTTGTCTCGCTTCCAATAATCTGTTCTTTTCCAAAACTGCTCTTAACATTTTTGGTTAACGCACAAGCATTAAACGTTAATATTAAGATGCTGGTAAATACACAAGATTTACAACATGCACAAAACATACACAATCACAAACACAAAATCCTGCAACACCTAACGCAAAACAGAAAGTACCCATAAAACCATAAAAGCAAACACCCAACCAAACACATCACCCACAAAAAGAGCCCTAGAAGCTAAATTGTGATTACCCCCCGCCTACAACAGAGGCTTCTATGGGAAACAAAGGGGTCAACAACCCACAGAAGATTTTAAGCTAAATAACTACAGAAAAGAAGATAATGGCGTTTGGTGGACGGAGCGGGATTTGAACCCGCGACCTCCACGATGCCAACGTGGCGATCATACCAGGCTGATCTATCCGCCCAAATGACACGGCTTCAGAAATCTACCGCTCCTCGTTTAATAAGCTTTCCTAAGTAAACCATGGGTTTACTTAATACCCAAATAAATAGCAACCAACAAACAACCAGCCAAAAACAACCAATATAACCATACTTTCTATAAAACTTCCTTAACACAGCGTAACATTTGTAACATTAACAAAGTTGTTGTATGATTGTGAAATGTTGGCCAGCTGGATGCCTACTCTTGCTATACACAGCAACCAGCAATAATCAACAACCGACTTTCTGTTATAACTCTGCTATGTTTGCGTACTCCGTTTGTATCTTGCAGTTTTTCTTTTTTCATACACAAGCGCAACGGCTAACCCCGCTATAACAACACCTATAACAATCCCTAAACTGAACTCAAACAAACTAAACCCCGCTACTGTCAGATCAGGTTGGGGTGTGCAGTCTGGGGTATAGGTTGGGTTTAGTGTTGGTTTGTTTTGATTGGGGGCTTCATTGTTGTTTTTGGGGATAGCCACGGTTTGAGTGCTGCTCCACTCACTTACCTCACCCGTAAAATACCAAGGAGCCATACCCCCCTCAACAACACGATGAACATAACCTACCATTGCTCGCACTTGAAAATCTATCTCAGCCCCTGGTGGAAAGACAAAGTACAAACTGCTTCCCCTCATCTCTATGTTCTCGGTGGTTGAATACTCTCCTTAAATTAAGACAACAGTTTCAGAGCCGTCATTTCTGGACGGAAGCCTATCTACATTAAAGGTCTCGCCACCCCAGTTTTGGTCATAGTGCCCCTTCGCACGAATATGATAATGGAAATTAACATTCCAAGGAGAGCCACCCGCATCTATTGCTGTGTATGATGTGAAGGGTTCATTTTTTATTCTGAACTCTATGGTTATAGCGTCTATGTGTGAGCCGGGTTGGGTTTCTGTTTGTCCAGTGAACGTATTGAAGGTGGCAGTTGGGGGTATGTCGTAGGATGAATCAAAAATTTTTGCTGTAAAAACCGGGGTTGCGGGTTTCTTTATGGGAGGATTGACATCGGGTTTTAGTATGCCTGGTTGAGCCTGCGTCTCGCCTATACAGAGTAGTCCTGTAAAAAGTAATGTGCATGCTAATAGGGCACATATGAATGCACTAAAGGTCTTTTTCATACTCTGCCACCGTGTAGATATGCTTCTGAATAGGTTATGTAGTTTACGGCGAAAAACAGAAAACAATCCAGCTATAGAATAGATTAGCAAGCTGACGAACTGACAGAAACATGACGAAATAGAAATCCAACAGGATTCTATGCACCATTAAGTCATAAAAAATTCACAGATATATAATAACAGAAACAAACCCCGTCATTATACGTTTACACTATGATGTTTTAGCATATTGAATACGACCTTTATACACAAGCGCAATAGCCAGTCCCGCTATAACAACACCTAAAACAATCCCCAAACCAAACTCAAACAAACCAAACCCCCCTATTGTCACCTCAATTTGAGGAGCGTTATCTGAGGAATAAGTTGAATTTGATGTTGGTCCGTTTTGATTTGGAGATTCATTGCTGTCTCTAGTGATAGTTACGGTTTTTGTGTTGCTCCAACCGCTTGTTTCACCTTCAAAAACATAGTAACTAGTAAAAAGATCTGCTTTATACCAAAAATATCCATGCATTGCTTCGACTTGCACATCAACTTTGCCGTCATCGGGATAATCCTCTGCACGAATATGTATTATAGTATACGCGTCATCATCATTCTGCTTATATCCAGAGTATTCACCAGCACGATGTTGTTGCCAGTATTGTTCATAGTAGCCTTTAGTGCGAACAGCATAATACAGTCCAACATTATAATACCGTTCAATATCCTCATGTAATTTGTCGGGGCGGTTTTGGTTTTTAATCTTTATTTCTATTGCGTCATATTTTTCACGATACCCTGGTTGAGTCACGGTTTCTCCTGTGTAGGGATCGGCATATTGAGTGGGTGAACTTAGTTCTCTGTCTATGGCAACAAAGGTTGCTGTAAATTCTGGAATTGCAGGCTTCTTTGGAGCACTCTGAGTCTGCACCTCACCTATCCAAAATATGTTTGCAAAAAATAGGCCGCTAGTCAATAGGGCACATATGAGTGCACTAAATATCTTTTTCATACCCTACCACCTGCAGATATGTTTCTGTGTGGATATGTAGTTTACTCCAACGCAATAATCAAACACATCTGGCAAAAGTCAGGTTCATGTTTTTGTTTATCTTTTGAGTAAACATGATCTATCATAACTACTATTTTTGAGAGCGTGAGTTAATTTATGCTAAGTGAACAAACAAAGTGTTCAGTTATTAGATAACTATCGTTTCAAGCGGTTTTTGATAGGAAATTGTAACCGTGCACCGTAGGCACTGGTTACACTAACTTAGCATATAGCAGCTAAAGTTTGCGGAGGTTCCCTTAAGCTTTCTTATGTTGCAGGGTAATAAAATCTTCAGTTTAGAGCTAACAGAAGTCAGCATCACACCATATGCCCAAGGCTATAAAAAATTATGTATCATAACCGTTGGCTGTTTGAAAAATTTATAAGGCAACACTACATAAGCTTGCCAAGTAAGGTGCCACAAAGTATGCCCAAAATCAAAGTAGCTCTAATCGGTGTGGGAAACTGCGCCGCCTCATTTATCCAAGGCATCCAATATTACAGTAAACCAGACGCCAGCCAACTTGGACTTCGTAATCCAGTCTTGGCGGGTTACACACCCAAAGATATTGAAATAGTTGCCGCGTTTGATGTTGACAGCCGAAAAGTCGGCCTAGACCTCTCAGAGGCCATTTTTGCTAAACCCAACAACGCGCCAAAAGTCTGTGATGTACCCAATTTAGGCGTCAAAGTTGCTAAGGGTCCGCTTCTGGACGGTGTCGGCGAGTCCACCCAAGCACTAATTGAGATCAGTAAAACCTCAGATGCAGATGTCACAGAAACTCTAAAAGCCTCACATACCGAAATCGTCATCAACTTGCTTCCAAGCGGCGCTTCTGATGCCGCTCGTTTCTATGCCATGCAGGCTATAGCGGCTGGCTGTGCATTTATAAACGCTACACCCAACTTTATTGCAAGCGACCCCACACTATCCCAGCAGTTCAAAGATGCCAATTTACCCCTTGCTGGAGACGACTTAGTTGATCAAATCGGTTCCACCGCACTGCACAAAACTCTGCTCAAGCTACTAAGCGATAGCGGCGTTCACATAAACGAAACCTACCAATTAGACGTCGGCGGAGGAAACGAATCCATCGACACCATGGAACGCACCCGAGACACTAAACGCAATATTAAAACCGAAGCCGTTGCAGCCTCACTAAACTACAAAACCGAAATCGTCGCAGGCTCCACTGACTATGTTGATTTTCTGCAAAACAAACGCGACAGCTACTTTTGGATAAGCGGAACCTATTTCTGCAACACACCCCTAAAAATCGACCTCAAATTCCAGATGATTGATGCACCAAACGCGGGCTCAGTTCTCTTTGACGTAGTACGCGCAATGAAAGCCGCACTGGATAAAAATCAAAAAGGCGCAGTGAACACAGTTTGTGCTTATGGCTTTAAACATCCACCCAAAAGACTCTCAATAGAAGAAACCGAAGCCGAATTCACCAAATTCGTTGCTTAATTCTTCTTCCTTTCTTTACTTTTATAAGAATAACACAATTTTAAAAAAACCGAAAGTAACCTGTACAATACAAACAACACCTAAACACAGACGCATATCAAAAGATAATTACATACGTATCTGCAGGTTTAAACAGGGGGTAAAAGAAGAGTTAGGTTTTTTCTAGATCGCTTAGAATTTTGTCTCTTATGCCGTTTTCTTTGAGCGCTTCTTTGAGATAGTTTATAGCTAAAACCGGTGTGGGGTCAACTCCGCGTAAAATCGCCAGATAAACGCTTAAAAAGTCGCCGATAACCACTGTTGAGAGCATTTTTGCCAATGTACATTCACCCTGTACCTCTAAGTCAAAGGTGATTAACCCAGTCCGCTCCATGAGACTCTTGGTGGTTTCAATTCTGGTTTCGATTTCTATGGGTTCTGCGGTATCACGGATAAAAATTACTGAGAACCACCGACATTGCTCTCCTCGACCGGCCCAACCTACGATTTCATTGTGGTCGAGTTCGGGAAAGTACTCCCACTTTGCAACGGTTTTACTGTTCTCGTTAAACTGTTGCTTAAACCGCTGGGCTACACTACGATAAACCCCAAATCCATACACACACGGAACAGAGTCATCTATATGATAAGCAGTATTTTTTGCGAAACTTTCAACCATTGGTGTATTGAGACCGTTTTCTTTGCTTATCTTCTCTATCATCACAAATGCTTCACCTAATTCGTCTTCCACTCCGTTTACTAATCCTGCTTTTTGGAGATATATCAAAAGGGGCACAAGCATATAGGGCAGTGCGGCACGAGGCGGCATACCAACTGGAACCTGCAGATAGGGCACTTTGTGTGTTTTGGTTGCATCTAGAAGTGGGCCTCCGCTTGTGACACAAAAGACCATGCAACCATGGTTAAGGGCGTCTAGAAATGCACTCAAAGTTTCCTCAGTGTCCCCAGAGTAACTAGAAACAAATACTAACGTATTTTTATCTGCGTATGCGGGAAGATGATAGTCTCGATTAACTTCAAGATGAATGTTTAGTTTGTCTCGTGTCCAATCTTTGAGCAGATCGCCTACTATAGCTGAACCACCCATCCCCACGACGATTATACGATCAGGTTTAGGGGTGTTCACTTGGATTTTCTGTGCTATCTCCGCTGCGTTTCGGTAGTGACTTGCAGCATTTATACAAAAATCTATCATACCGCTTTTGTCGAAAGCACGGATTTTTTCTACATCTTCTAAAATAGGTTTATTCAATTTTGGGCCTCCAACCCGTATTTTTATATCTCAATCCTGCCTTTTAAGGAGAGCGCAGATAAATACGTACGGGAGCCAAACGGATGAATAAATTAAAGGTTTCAATTGCTATTCCAGTTTCAGTCATATCAGATACGCCGCATCTTCGTGAGAAAACCTCAAAAATTGGGATGATCGCGCGTTCAGCAGCAATTTTTCGTGTTGATGAAATCATAGTTTATCCCGACAACATCAAAACAAATCAGCAAAGAGACCAAGAATTCATTGCACTACTTCTCAATTACCTTGAGACCCCTCAGTATCTGCGCAAAGCGCTCTTTAGACTTGATCCGGATCTTCAATATGCAGGCATCATGCCACCTCTGCGTACACCCCACCATCCCCTCAGTGGTAAAACTAAACATCTCAAAGTCGGGGAATACCGGGAGGGGGTCGTGATTTTAGAGCGCAAAGACGGTTTAGCAGTAGATATTGGTGTACAACAACCCGCACTTCTTCGCCAGAAGCAGTTTCAGGTTGGTGAGCGGCTAACGACACAGGTAGTCAAGATTGGAGAAACTGTTGAGGTGCAACCGGTTAGCCGTGAGTATATACCCCAATATTGGGGATATCAGGTACGTGTGGAGAATCGTTCGTTTGGACAATTGTCTATGGAGGGCGGGTTTGATCTCAAGATTGCTACTGCAAGAATCGGGGATGATTTTAAGTCGGTTGCCACAGACATTGGGCAAAAATGGAGGGGCAATATCTTGGTGGGATTTGGTGCACCTGCACGGGGGCTTCATGAAATCGTTCAAGATGAAAACTTAGAGCTAGGGGCACTTGCAGATTTTGTTGTTAACACGGTTCCCAATCAGGGCACAGTGACCGTTAGAGCCGAAGAGGCACTTTTGGCAACCCTGGCAGTCTTTAACATATATTTCCCACGGTAAGTTTTTCTGTTATCGGGGATTTGGCTAAAGGCATAAATGCCATGTTTAGATATGTGGATGCTATGCCGACTCTTGATTTAGCTATGCCAACAGCACTTTTTCTAGCGGTACTGGTTGCATTGTTTCTCAGTAAACGTGTAGAAAACAAATTAACTGAGACAGTGGAACAAAAAGAATTCAAAACCCGCGATATCTTGTTGCTGGTAGGCTTTATCCTCATAATGGTTTCAGTCATAGCCTACACCTCCATAGTTAATCCTGGCGGCATCTTTGAAAACGCCATACTGCTCTTCTTTATGGGCTCCTACACTACCTTGCTCTTCACCTTCTCCTACATATTTTCCAACACAACAAAACCTCGCGTTCAACTAGTATCGGCAGGTTTTGGTGTTGCCGCTATAATTGGGGGAGTAATAAGTCTTTTAGGTCCGCTTGGTGATGCCTTTACAATTTATCGCGCAATTGCTTTTTTTGTATTGGCTGGGTTCTGCTTTGGTGTGGTAATTTTTGAACAGAAAAAACCCCCGACTGGAAAGGGCCGCTGGTATGTGGCAGCTCAGCCTCCGGCACTGTTTTTGCTGTTATTCATATTCTTCAATGTCATATATGGCGGAGCAACTCAAGTTTGGAATCCCGTTTTGCTGGATATTTTTGGTTTCACCTTTGCTATTCTTATCATTATGTATCTCTCCTCTTTGTTTACTTGGAAAACCGTAGGCCTCTTTGCGGTACTGTTGACCTTTATGGATATCTTTTTGGTTTTCAGCGGACCAATGGTTACAGCGGCAGAAACATTCACGGGTCTGGGTCTACCCGTTTTGGTTTATCTGCCAAACATACCTATTGTATTAACTGAAGCGGGAAAAATTGCCTTTAGAGGTCTGGGTTTGGGTGACTTTTTCTTTGCAGGCATCCTTGCGGTTCAAACTTTCAATAAATTCGGTAAAAAAACTGCGGTAATATCGGTTGTTGCGATGGCCTTATCGTTTGGCATCTGGGAAGCATTCCTACCGGAAATAACAACATACTTTAACATCGGAGGATTCCCAGCAACAGTCTGTATCATTACAGGTTGGATACCTATTGTGGTATACATGTGGTTAACAACAAGAAACAAAACCACTCCACCACCTCCGTCTACAACAACCTCCGCTACTGAGATAGTAAATGAACCAAATCTATCAAACTAACAATTATGGCTCAAAGTTTGGGTTAAGCGTCATTTGGGTCTATCTCTTATTAGGGGATAAAGGAAGTTTAGTTCAGTTCAGGAAGTTGATATGGGAAACTTGGTATATTTTGATAGTTTTAAGGGTTCTTAGAAGAGGATAAATTAATTTTTGGTTCCATCTTGTTCGAAAGGAATTAGTTGTTTGTTATGTGTTTAGGTCGGTTTATGTAAAATATTGGTGGATGTGTTTTGAAATGAAAAATTGTTGGGGCAATAAATTGCCCGTGTATTATGCTTACCCGAATAGGGCGCCTAATCCTTCTAGTGCTGCTTCTTCTTTGGCTTTTTCTTCTTCTGCTGCTTTCTTCTTGTCTTCTGGGGCGGCGACTGGTTTTGATTCACCTGCTGGAGCGGCAACTGGAGCGGCGGCTGCTAAGGTTGGAGCAGCTTTGATTGCTTCATCGATGTTAACTTCACTGAGTGAAGCTACGAGGGCTTTAATTTGAATTTGATCGACTGTGACGCCGGCTGCTTCGAGAACTTTAGTTACGGATGCTTCATCTATTGTTTTACCTGCCTTGTGAAGGAGCATCGCTGCGTAAATGTTTTCCATACTTTTCACCTCTTCATCGGACTATTTAACTTATGTGGTGTAACCGACCCGTTTCTGAGCTGGTTGTTACCTGAAGGGCAATTGACCATGCCGATTTCTTGCCGCTTAGAAGAATACCCAATACCTTAAGAACCTTTCGTAGATACAGAGCCCATCTGATTTTTCAGCAAGCCCCCTTTCTAGTTACCCCAACTATAGTACAAACGTTCCACTACACCTAAAAAACACAAAACACATTATCAAAAAAGATATTGACAGACAAAAATGATGCAACTCAGAACTGTTCGGACTTTATCAAAACACGCAAATAGAAATGGGCTCCATCAGACCATCCATTGCCATAAAATACCAGAGTGAAGGACGGATACTTTGATACAAAAGAAACCTTACCGAGTTCTGCTAAGTACTAAAGTTATGGCCAAGTTACTGTGCCAGTAAGACTGTGCCGGCGACACGTAGTTTTGCACCTTCAAGATACATCAGCACTGCAGTATCGCCTGGGTGGTATGCGAGGGGTTTTTCAAGTGAGAGGGTGAGGTTAGGTTTTCTAAAGTCTTCGGCTTCTGAGGCGGTTTCGACTTTGGCGGTTATGAATTGGGTCCAGTGGCCAATATGCATCACCATGCCTTCTTTTATTGGGGTTTGCCAGTACTTGACAAGTGTAGCTTGTGTTTGCAGTTTATTTGAGGTTTTAATGCTTGGGTCGTTGGTTAGCACGACTCCGCGATCGAGGTCTTCGACAACTATGTTTTTGAGGGCTAATCCTACTCGGTCGCCTAGATTTGCTGTTTCAGATTCGTCGTCGTGTTTTTGGATGGATCGGATTTGGGAGGTTTTTGAGTAAGGCAACACATTGAGTGTGTCGTGTTTGTGAACAGAGCCGCTGACAACTATACCCAAAACAACAACTCCAACGCCTTTTACGTTAAATGCGTGGTCGACTGGTACGGTTCCGTTTTGGCTCTCAGGGGGGTTTTGTTCGGCGGCTTGGGCGATTAGTTTTTCTCGTAATTGATTGGGGTCATCTTGGATGAATTCGAATTTTTCAAGGCTGGTGCCTTTGAGGAGGGGTTCGATTTTTTCTTTGGGAATATTGTTGCGCAGTATAAAGTATCCGCTTTGGATGCCGCAACATTGGAGCATGACGAGTTGTTCTCCGAATTGGGAGTTGAGTTCGTCGACTATGATTAGGGCTTTGGTAGCCAGTGAGCAGGCATAGAAGAGAGGCGCTAGCCGTTCGGGGTAGCGGGTGGGTTCAATGAGTGTTACCGTGGCGGTGCCTTTTTTGATGTCATATAGTGTGATGTCTGTACTGGTTCCTTTTTTGCCAATACCGCTGCTATAGTTTTGTGCGCCCAAAACGGCGACTGTGATGTTGCCCATCTTATCTACTACCTGTTAGCATTGTTGGGCAGAGCCAAAGATAAGCATATTGATATGGTTACAAATTTTTGGTAGGTTGATTAGAGAAACGGTTGTTGGGTGTGTTGTTGGTTAGTTGGGGAGTTTTTTGGTTAGCGTTTATATGTTTTTGTTGTTGCATATTGACTGTCACATTTTTTAATTAACGTCTGTGGATTAAGACTATTTTAATTTAGCTTGTCAAGTTTGAGGTGTTTTTATGGAAACGATTCTAAAACAAATCTCTCGACGAGAAACTCCCAAAGAAATTATTGATACCCACGGATACATGCCACGTGTTCATGAAGTTCGTGCTCCTTGTCAGTGGCTACAACATTGTGATGATGGAAAATGTCCGGCGTTTGTGCGGTTAAATGGAAATTTTTACTGCGCAAGAATACGGGCACCAACCTAATTTTTATCTTCTTTTTTAGTTGTTGTTTAAGTGTGTTATTGCTGTTTTTATTGTGTTGATTGATTTTTCAAATTTTTCTTGGGATAGGTTGGATAATTGTAGTTCAATTATTTTTTCTATGCCGTTTTTACCTAAAACCACTGGAACGCCTATGGTTAGATTGGAGTAGCCGTATTCGCCTTGAAGCCATGTTGAGACGCTCATAACACGGTTTCTGCCGGTTATAATTGCATCAGACATTAACGCGATGACTGTGCTGGGTGCAAATTGGGTGCCGCCTTTGAGTTTTATGACATTGCCGCCCGAGTTAATTGTTTTTTGGAGCACTTGCTCGATTTGTTGAGCGGTTAGCAGGTTTGTTATAGGTATACCGGATACTGTAGCGTACTCTACTAGGGGAACCATAGAGTCGCCATGTTCACCGATAACTAGGGCGCGGGTGTCTTCGCGTGAGACCCCTAGTTCACGGGCAATATAGTTTCGAAATCGCATTGTATCTAAGATGTTACCCATACCAAAGACGTGGTTTCGGGGAAAGTTGGTTTCTTTGAAGCTGATATAGGTCATAATATCGACGGGATTTGTGACAATCAGCAATTTTGCATCGGATGCGTATTTGGTGATTTCTTTGGTGATACTGCGCATGATTTGTGCGTTGGTCTTCATAAGATCAATGCGGTTCATGCCGGGTTTTCGGGCGGCTCCAGCGGTTATAATTATCAACTCAGAATCCCGCATTTGGCTAAAGTCACTTGTTCCCTCAATGGTACCGTCAAATTCGATGGCAGGTGAGGCCTGCATCATATCTAGCGCCTCACCCTTTGCTTGGTTTGCGTTTGTATCAATAAGAACAACATCATCTATTTTATAACGTAAAATCTCAAAGGCAGCAGCACTTCCAACTCGGCCTGCACCGATAACAGTTATCATATCTAAAAGTGGACAGAAAACAACATTTAAGATTTAGCGACGTTGAAGTGTTATCACACTTTTAAATATCAGACTACACAAAAACGCTCAGCTCCAAAAGTTGATCTTCATTTATCTGATGAGTTTAACATGTTTATTTGATTGTCATAATTTTTTTTATCAATATATAAATTATGATGAGAAAAAATTGCATACAGGCTGTGTGCAGTGTTTGTTTTTGCACAGTCTGATATAATTAATTGCCGGTTTTCGGATTACTTTTTTTGGAATTTAGAGCTATAGACTCAGATGCTAGTTTGTTGAGCTATTTGTGCTGAAATTAGTCCTTTTTTTATGGTGGCTAAAATGGAGTCAATATTTTTTGAGGTGGTTTGAATTTGTGTGCAGATGTTAAATAGTTCCGAAACCTGATGAGCGTCGCTTCCGCCAGTTCCGGGTAAGTTTAGTTCTTTTGCGAATTCTTTGGCTTTGTTGTTGCCTTCTTTATTGGTACCGCCATTTAGGACTTCGATGGCGTCTGCTTTGACATTTTGGGCGTATTCGCCCATGCCATAGGTGCGAAAGGGATGAGCTACTATGGATATGGCGTCGATGGATCGGGCATAGTCTGCTACGTTTTCAGGTGTCCAGGGTTTAGGAGGAAGCTCAGTTGTTCCTATAACAAGCATATCACCGTAATCGGTGGTGATTTCGGTTCCGGGGATGATAAGTATGTCGGGATATGCGCGGGCTAGCTCAACTGTGACTTTGCATCCGCGGATGCTGTTATGATCGGTAATCGCGGCGACTTTGATATAGTTGTGAGCAGCGAGCATATCAACAATAGTTTTGGGCTGGATAAAAGAGTCTGCAGAGTAGACTGTGTGAATGTGGAGATCAGCATAGAGAAATTGCGGATCAGGAGTCATGTATGGGCTTATAGGACGCGGGGGTAAAAAACGTTACACCTAAGAAATGAAACTGGATTGTTAAACTGATGTATGGAGTGTTTGTGTTTGTTTGGTTATTATGGTTGGTTGGTTGGTTGTGGGGTTATTTTGTGTTTAGTTGTTTGTGCAGGGTATTCGTTAGTTGAGTTAGTGTTTCTTTGGGTTTCTCGGGGTTGGTTTCAATAGAATCAAAGGATAGGTCTTTTGTTTTGCAGGCGTCTTGGACGGCATCTTTGATGATGTTATTCCAGATTTTTTTATCGTTTAGCAGTATGGTGCCTTGGTAGGTGTTGTTGTTGCGTTTGATGAATTCTGCGGTTTGCTCTGCTACATAGTTGATGGTTTCTAGATCGGGGGGCATGGCGGCTTCGTGTTGGGAGAGAGGGTAGATCTCATCGAGCTCTAGGGGTACAATACCAAAAGGTACGGCATAGACGCAGACATGTATTTGGGCGGCGAGGTCGGGGCCGATTATGCGCATGAGTTGGCGGATTTTTTTCATCTCAGGAGCTTTGTGGAAGGGTTTATTTCGGGTTTGGGGAACAAGAAACAGTATTTTTGCGTTTGTTGGGGGTGTGTAGCGTTGGGTTAGGTGTTTACGGTAGTGTACGATTTCGGGGCGTGCTAGTCCAGCGGCGTTGAAGTAGAAGAAACCGCTTGGTTTAGCGGTTGGGCTGTATTTTTCGAGTAAGTCTTCGTAGTTGCGAACACGTTTGAGAGCGGAGAGCAGAGCGGGGTGGGCGTGAAGACGCATTTCGGTGTGTTCCCAAAGTCTGCCATCGCGTATAGCCTGTTTTATACGTCTGAGTTCGGCTATGCAGACATGAAGGTTGTGCTCTGCTAGGAAGATTTCTTGTTCTTTAGCGGGTTTTTGTTTGAGTTCTTGGGGGGTTTGAGAGCAACATTGGGGACAACTGCAGGGGAAGTAGTCCATTTGGTCAAGTCGCCAGGTTCCGTTTTCAGTCATGTAGCGGCCGTCTCGTGCGTAGAGTGCGTAGGCAGCTGAGTCAAATAGATCACAACCCAATGAGACAGCTAGTGCAAACATGGATGGGTGTCCGGCTCCAAAGAGGTGTAGGGGGCGTTCGTGGGGGATGCCGTTTTTGGCTGTTAGGATCATATCTGCTAGTACGTCGTAGCGATAGTTTTCCATAACTTCAGTGGGGCTACCCAGAGCGTGGATTTGGAAGGGGAGTTTGCTCATCTCAATGGCTGATTGGGCGACAAGGTCTAGGTGGCGTCCGCCTTGTATGGGGCCAACCCAGAGAGTGTCGTCGCGTGTTTTTAGATCAAAAAACGCTTTGGCACGTTTTAGGGTCTCGGCTACAGTGATTTGGGCGTCTTCTTTTGTGACTTTCCATCCTGTTGGGATATCAAGGATTGTGGCTATGTCACTGCCGATACCTTCTTGGTAGGTGACGATTTCTTTTTGGGTAACTTCTACTTCGCCATAAACAAGAATTTGATAGGCGCCGCTGTCAGTCATGATGGCACCATCATAACCAAGAAATTTGTGTAATCCGCCCTGTTCTATGGGAATTTGGTTGAAGCGTTTTTTTATGATGTAGCTGTTTGTGATTATGGCTTGGCATCCAAAGGTTTCTTTGAGCCGTTTACTTGGGATGGGTTGGCTGCTGGGGTTTATGACGGGGAAAAGTAGAGGTGTTTCCACTGTTGCAGTTTTGGTTTTTAGTTTGCCGATTCTACCCAGCAGATCTTTTTCTTTTATTTCAAAGCTCAAGGATAAGAAACCCACACATGAAATGCTGTACACTTATAAAAAAATAGCTTTGCATTAATCCAGAGCAACTATGGATTATAGGAACCATTGAGGCTATAGAAACACCCATCTAGGGTTTTGTTTACGACAATGTGCATATATAGGATTAAAATCTCAAAGCTTGTCCAGTATACATATATTTCTGGAAATATCGCTACCCATTAGTGTTGCAATATGTCTGAGGCATGGATAGCTCAGGTGACATATCAGAAATAGCTAGTGTGATGTAGCATGTATAGAACACCCAAAGACTTTATGGAATATGTAAAAGCAAATAATCCAGGTCAACCAGAGTTTCATCAAGCTGTAGATGAGGTTATCACCTCTGTTTGGCCGGTAATTGAGAATAATCCCAAGTATCAATCCGCCAATATCTTGGAGCGTATAGTTGAGCCTGAACGATCAATCATATTCAAAGTCACTTGGGCCAACGATAAGGGTGAGGTAAATGTAAACCGAGGCTACCGCATCCAAATGAATAGCGCCATTGGTCCATACAAGGGGGGTCTGCGCTTTCATCCAAGCGTTAACTTGGGAGTTTTAAAATTCTTGGCATTTGAGCAGGTGTTTAAGAACTCATTAACGACTCTACCGCTTGGCGGTGCTAAGGGAGGCTCAGACTTTGATCCTAAGGGCAAAAGTGAGGGGGAAATCATGAGATTCTGTCACAATTTCATGTTAGAACTCTCGCGTCATATTGGACCAAACACAGACGTTCCAGCGGGTGATATTGGGGTTGGTGCTCGAGAAGTCGGGTACATGTTTGGCATATATAAAAAGCTACAAAATCAATTCACCGGAGTGCTAACTGGAAAAGGCCTCAACTGGGGCGGCAGCCTAATTCGCCCCGAAGCTACCGGGTATGGGGTTACATATTTTGCACAAGAAATGCTCAAAACACGAAATGAAGACTTCAATGGCAAAACAGTCACCATCTCAGGCTCAGGCAATGTCGCTCAATATGCAGTCCAAAAAGTTACTGAACTGGGCGGAAAAGTAGTAACCCTATCAGACAGCGATGGAACCATCTACGATAGCGAAGGTATTGACTGCGCAAAACTTACGTATGTAATGGATCTAAAGAACAAACGGCGAGGCCGAATCAAAGAATATACAAATGAGTACAAAAACGCCGAGTATCTTGAAGGTAAACGTCCTTGGGGAATTGAATGTCAAGTGGCATTACCTTGCGCTACACAAAATGAACTCAGCGGCGAAGACGCAAAGACGCTGATAAGCAATGGCTGCTACTGTGTATCTGAGGGAGCCAACATGCCAACCGAACCCGAAGGCGTACAAGTGTTTCTTAAAAACGAAGTCTTATACGGCCAAGGTAAAGCAGCAAACGCTGGAGGCGTAGCAACCTCAGGGTTAGAGATGACACAAAACAGTATGCGCCTCTCATGGACACGACAAGAAGTTGATACCCGGCTACATGAGATCATGCGATCAATTCACCAAACCTGTGTACGATATGGCAAAGAAGGACAATATGTAAACTATGTCAAGGGCGCAAACATTGGCGGTTTTGTAAAAGTAGCAGACGCAATGATCGAACAAGGCGTTGTCTAGCTACAACCAAAAAATATAATCCCTACTCTTTTTAGTCCATTATTTTTATTTGACTACTATAACGGTGCATGGAACCAAACGAACTACCTTCTCACTAATACTACCCATCAAAATACCTTTGACTTTTCCCACACCCAAATGCCCCAGCACAACAACATCGAACTCACCTTCTTTTGATACGGCAACAATTTCGGTTGCAGGTTCACCTTCCCGTAGAACAGCCCGAACAATCAAAGCAGGATTTGCTACTTTTATACGCTCAACGGCTCTAGAGAGGATGTCGTTATGGAGTTTGCGGAGATCTTTAGCAACAACCATCAGTTCGTTGCCCGGATACATTGCAACAGGTAATTCTGTGACGTTTAGAACCGTTAATGCGGCACAATATTTTCCCGCAAAAACTATAGCAAAATCTAGGGCACGCTCCGAGTTCTCAGAACCGTCCACTGCAACTAGAACTTGTTGAATCAAACATATCCCTGGTAATCTTTCTTGAGACGACATTAAAGTCTTTCTTTAGGCGTTGTCTGGAATGGTTTTTTAGAGAGTAACCCTTTAAGGAAGATAAGCATAGAGTACTACTAGTTTAGAACAAAAGTAGGTGTACACCAATAACTAAGCATACTCAAATCTTCACAATATGCCTTATCGCGTTGGTTTGTCTACCAGCAATCAGTTTGATCTATGAGGCATCATCCCAAACCCCCGAGTCATCTTGGACCAACTTGAAGTCCATGCCAACTGGTCGTGGAGACTTTGGAGTTGCAGTAGTTTCTGGAAAAATCTATGTTATAGGTGGAACCAACGGAACAGATAAACCGCTAAGTGTCGTGGAAGAATACAATCCAGCAACTAACGAGTGGACAACTAGGGCATCTATGCCAACACCTAGAAGCAATTTGGCAACAGCAGTTTACAACGGTAAAATATATGCCATAGGCGGCATAGACAACTATGGGTATGTGGGATACAATGAAATGTATGATCCCATTACAGACCGTTGGGAAACAAAAAGATCCATGCCTACACCCCGAGCAGATTTGTGCGCAAACACTGTTAATCAAAGTATCTATCTCATCGGTGGAGAAACAATATCCTCAAACATTACAAACTTAAACGAGGTGTACAACCCCATAGACGACACCTGGAGCACAAAAGCACCGCTTCCAAATGTAGTTAAAGGTTACAGCTCAGCCGTTGTGAACAATAAAATCTATGTTATCGGCGGCGCGAAGCAAACGTATTCAAGCAGCAGTTTGGCTCGGGTCAACGAAAATCAAGTGTACAACACTCAAACAGATCGATGGACAACCGAAAAGGTGTTCCCATTCACCGTCAGTTGGGGTGCAGCTATTGCTACAACAGGGTTTATGGCCCCCCAAAGAATTTACCATTTCGGAGGTTTATCCTCAGAAAATCAGAACAGAACAGAAATGTTTGACCCAACAACTAATTCATGGAGCACACTTGAATCGATGCCTATACTAAGAAGCCACTTAGGAGTTGCCAGCATTAACGATATGCTGTATGTCATTGGTGGGTTTAACGGCACAAACTGGGTCAACACCATCGAGCAGTTTAAACCCCACAGATATGGGTTGGTACCACCTGCGGTACAAATTACAGCTCCAGAAAACAAAACCTATCGAGATGTACCATTAGCCTTTACCGTTAATAGAAACACCCACTGGGTAGGCTATAGCATAGATGGTGAAGCAAATATTACCATAGGTTCACAGAAAACTCTGTATGGTTTATCACAGGGAGCACATAAAATTGTTATCTACGCTAATGACAGCTCAGGCAACATGGGAGCGTCAAACACAGTTTATTTCTCTGTCGATACAGTTGGCCCCATAATTAATATCATATCACCGAAGAGTCAAGCCTCCTATAGTTCGGCTGACATAGAGTTAATCTTCTCTTTAGACAAACCGGTCTCTGACCTAGCCTATAGTCTTAACGGTGAAGAAAAAATAACCCTTTCTGGGAATGTAACGTTACCAGCATTATCTCAAGGTGGACATCGTTTAACAATATATGCAACCGATGAAGTGGGTAATTCATCTGAGGAAACCGTTCACTTCAGCATTGACCAGTTTCCCTTTGTCTATATCGTAGCGATTATAGTAATCATAATTATCGTTGTAGCCACAGTATACTTACTCTATAAACGTAAAAACACAAAAGCTAAAACAGCCTCAAACATAGAATAAAATCCTACCTAAGCAAACTGCACACAACTCCATGGAAGAATACCGATGGATTACGAAATTGATTACCTCACAGGCGAAAAAGCAGGTTGCTCTTCACAGATAACCATTGCAGATCGAATCTTTTACGTTAAACTGTTCACATCTGCGCCTTCAAGGTTTTTTTCAGCAGATCAACAGGGAATTATACAAAAAGAGATCTCTCAAGCAGAATTTGAATTGTGGATAAACATCTTATCAGATAGTGAAGCTGATAAAGTAGAAATAGAGAAAAAACTTGGGCAAGGAAAAAAATATTAGCTAAACATCTCTCCAACGGCTTTTCTTTACTGCAACAAACATAATGATCACACAAGCACCTATCAAAACGACCCAATCAATAAACAGATGCATCGCAGAGAGTTCTAAAGCACCTATGGACCAATGCATAATCTCTGCGGCATAAGTTGTTGGTGAGAGATAAGCCAAATAGTTGAATGGATAAGGGACAAGAGTTATGGGATAATACACAGGCGGTAAGGTAGCAAACAACAAGGAAAGCAATCGTGAGAAGGCATAACTCTGCACAACATCACTAGAAAAGGTGGCAAGCATAAAACCTATGGCCGTTGAGAGAGTGAACATCAAAAATAACACAGAACCAAATATGGCAACCTGCAACAGAGACGGCTGGATATAGATAGCCGCTAAAGCGATAAGAATAGCTATACCGGGGATAGAGTAAACAAGTTCGGCAATAGACATACCAGCCAGATACATTTTGGCACTTGCAGGCGAACTCACAATCATATCTTGAAGTTTAAAATCATTTTTTAAGTGTGACAAATCCGATTGCAAAGCAATACCACTTGAGAAAAAAAGCATGATTAACCCACCGGCTATGGCTGTGCCTAACAAATCACCACTGCTCACAAAAGCAACAACCGCCAAAAGTGAGAGCGGCGAAATCACAGCACTCAAAGTAACAATGGGATAGTTTTTCATCTCATATATGGCATTAACCAAGATACCTGCGAGAATTTGGCTAAATCGGCTACGCTTCAAATTCATCCCCCGCTTTCTGCCCAGCCAAACGAAAGAAAATATCATCTAGAGTAACAGGTGAGATGGAGAATTTTGTGCCCTGCTCAGATAACAACTGTGCCAGACGAAAAGCTTCCGCCTCATTAGTCATAATCTGCGTGTAACCATGACTACTCACAGTTATTTCAGCGTCGCCTATTTGGGGGATCACCGTTTTAGGAGGTAACTTAATGCTGTATGGGTAACGCACACTGTGTCGTAGCTCAGCAAGGGTACCCACTGAAATCAATTTGCCCTCTTTGAGGATACCGATTTTATCAGCAAGCTGCTCAGCCTCCTCTAGATAGTGGGTAGTGAGGAAAATGAAACGCGACTTACCCAACTCATGCAAAATATCCCACAACTCCCGGCGCGAAATCGGATCCAGCCCCACCGTAGGCTCATCAAGAAATATGATGGGCGCTTCGGAAGCAGTTACAGTTGCTAGGAGAACTTTACGTTTAGTGCCCCCCGAGAGCCGATTGTTGAGCACATTTTCATACGGTGCTAACCCCAGCTTAGCAAGAGATTCACGGGCAAGCCGACCAGCTTCTTTGTATGGATAACCCCGCCAGAGCAGATAAGAAAAAACGGTTTGTTTAGGCGTCATCCACCTCACTGCACGAGCTTCCTGAGGCACAATCGCAATTTGTTCACGAAGCTTGCAGGTTTGATTAAAAACATCAATACCGTCTATGCTTGCCGACCCCGAAGTAGGTGCAAGTTCAGTAGCAAGAATACGAATAAGGGTAGTTTTGCCAGCACCATTTCTACCGATTAACCCAAAGATACCCTTAGTTTCCACTGAAAAAGTAACGTTATCCAATGCTACACGTCGATCATCATAAACCTTCGTCAGGTTAAGACATTCAAGACTACCCATAAAGCATCATTCAAATGAAGAGAAAGTGCATTATTTGACTTGTTCCACAGTAAAAATGTTTGCCACCATCACAGATGAATTGGTGTTCAAAATAGATGCGCCTTACCAGATCTAAACTATGTCAAAATTCAAATTGACATTCAAACCCCGAAATGATCAGTAAATTTGTAATATTTCGGTTAAACCGAGAGTCGTTTGGAGGATAATGCTTAAACGTCACATACACAGACAAGTATCATCAGAGGTTGGAAGTATGTCTGAAAAGGGCGCAGAAAAGTTCAGTTTCCTCATCAAATTAGCTCTCGAGAGAGGTGCAACAGACGCGAAAATCATAGCTACTGATAAAATTGTCGTTGAAGACCGTGTTGTCCTCAAATGCAAGGTTGGCTGCAATCACTATGGAGAAACTCTTGCCTGCCCACCCTATACACCAACAGCAGAAGAGTTCCGTAAAATCGTCTCGGAATACAGCTATGCCATGTTTATGAAGTTCACCACCAGCGCCTCCGCAGACACCGAAGTCTACAAGCACCTTATGACATATCAAACCGACGTCACAATATCTCAAGATATCAAAGAGAAAGCGGCAAAGTTTTGGCAGGATTGGAAAGATGACAAATGCAAGATGCTACAGACGGTTGTGGATTTGGAAAAAACGGCCATGAAACAAGGCTACAGTTTAGCGGTATCTTTCATTTCGGGGCACTGCCAGCTATGCGATAAATGCAACACTCAAACAGGAATTTGCCGACATCCTGAACTGGCACGCTGGTCGGAGGATGCAGTGGGTGTCAATGTAAAGAAAACTGCTACTAATGCGGGAATAGAGTTTACGTTTCCCTTTGCCAAGAATGCTGATTCATTTGCCCTTTTGCTTATAGACTAACTTAGGAACCACTAAACAGCTTACAAACAGGAAAATCGGTGGCTATGAAGATTCTCTTAGATGAGATGTATGCCGGCTTAAAAGAGTATTTTGAAACCTTGGGTTATGAAGTTTTAACCGCACAGGAAGCGGGGTTGAAAGCGGCAAAAGACCGGGAAGTCGTAGAATATGCCGGTAAACATAAACTGGTACTGGTAACACAGGACCAGAAACCCGCTGAACTCGCAGAACTATTAGGCGTAAAATACGTGTTTATCTCTAATCTAATGATTGCCAAGTTGGTGGATCAAAAAATCAAAGCTGACTTTAAAGAGTAAGATACAAGAATAATACAGATATAAAATTATATAAATTAACGACATCCTGGTTTTTTGCTTTAAGACTACATTTTAAGATTTTAGCCAGCTTAGGGAGCGGCGCTGACGGATGAGGTATCAGTTAGGGAGATTTTGTTTGAGCTTTCAAAGATAGAGAGGGATGTTTATGGGAACAAACGAGAGGGTTTTTGTGCGTTCCCAAAGAAATCGCAAGAAATTCACCAAATTTATGACTCACATAGTTACATAGCGTACGGGTATACATCTGATAAGTTATTAATAATACTTAAAATTCGCCAATTTATTCAATTATGATAGAGTAAACTGTAGAGTTAAGTACAAAAAAAAGAAAGGGAGTGTTTTAGTGTTGTTTATGGCTTTCGACGATAGATAACTAAACCGAAACAGATACAACCTGCAACAAGGACAACTATCAATATCCACCAGGGGAAGCCTTGTGAATTTCCTGAAGTTGCCGTAGAAAGTTCTTGAGTTGCTACAGATTCAGGGTTTTCGATTGGAGCAATTTTGGCATCAACTATGCTGTCAACAACTTGGGCAACAGCTTTACTGGAGCTACCAGAGGAACTACTGCTACTGGAGCTACCAGAGGAACTACTGCTACTGGAGCTACCAGAGGAATTATCTGTGTTGTTATTTTTGTTTTGATCTGGTTCAGTCTTATCATCGTTGCCTGTTGGTGGAACAACAGTCTCATCATCGTCATCAGTTGGTGGAACAACAGTCTCATCATCGTCATCAGTTGGTGGAACAACAGTCTCATCATCGTCATCAGTTGGTGGAACAACAGTCTCATCA